>DBCY01000036.1 GCA_002293295.1 Ruminococcus sp. UBA946
CTTAAGTTGTTGACATTGGTGAGGAATGAGGAGTCAGGAGCAATTAACAATTAAAAATTAACAATTAACAATGGCGGTATACCGCCTGCGGCGGTATGATTTTTATTTATTATTCGCAGCTTTTAGTTGTTATAAGGTACTAGTATTATTGGCGATTGACTTTTCAGCAATGCTGTGTTATACTGATTTTGTAATATTATTTTAGGTTTTTTGTCAGTAATGACAACTTTAAGGGGATTAATATGTTAAGAAATTTAAAAAAGTATTTAAAAGCATTATTTGTTGTTTTTACTTTAATAATTCTGGCGGCAGGATGCAAAAGCGGCGGTAAGACGCCCGAAGAGAATACGGCGTTAATTCCGGATAGTACCTCTTTAATAAGTGAAACTGACATTCCTGAAACGAATGAAACATATCCTGCAGCTGAATCGGAATATCCTAAGCCTGAAAGGGCTTCGGCAAAAAGCAAATCTGAATGGAACGGACATACAATGTATGATAAATATAATAAACACCTGGAATTAAGCGAAGGAAAAAATTTAACCGCTGAAAACCTGACAGGGATACTGCAGGGCAAGGATATTGAGTCATTGGAAATCACCGGTACCGACCTGAACGATTTATCCCCTTTATCAGAATTAACGTCTCTCAAAGCTTTAAGGCTGAATGAAAATAGAATATCAGATATATCGCCGTTGATGAATTTAACTTTAATAAGTGAGTTAGACCTTAGTAAGAATGAAATCAATGATATTAACGCGCTGAAGGAAATGAAGCTTCTGACGATTTTGAAGCTGAATGATAATAAAATATCCGATATATCACCCTTGGAAAATTTAAATTCACTAGTGAACATAGAACTTTCTGATAATAAAATCAGTGATATTTCTCCGTTTGCCGGTTTATCTTCGTTAGAGACCATATGGCTTAAAAATAATAATATAACAGATTTAACCCCTATGGTTGATTCAAAATCATTGAATTATATTTATCTTTTCGGTAATCCGGTTTCTGATTATGAACCTCTTTTAAAAATCCCGTCTTTGATTTATCCCGGCGTAGACAAGTATAAAGCCGAATCAAACCCTTTCGATAAAATATCTCTTCCTGACAATCTCGAAAAATGGCAGGTGGAATATTACAATTATCTTAAAGAGCATTATAAGCATGATTTTTTACCTCATAGTATTTATGTCAAGGATATAAATTCTGATGATATACCGGAAGTTTTCCTTTATACTATGGGCAGCTGGATTTATCCGCAGTCAGTTCTGACGCATACCGAAAACGGTATAGCTGTTACAAATCTAGCGATTTTTTCGGGTTCGCTCGAAGCGGGAAGATTTGTTTATTATATTCCTGAAACGGGTCAGATAGTATTGAAGGAAACGGGGCATCTTGTATCTCAGCTGGGAATTCTTGAATATTATATATTTGACAGCACGCCGGAGGGTTATATAAACACTATTAATTTACAAGGCAGCATTGACGGATATTTTGTAGATACTTATAATTATTTCGCTAGGTCTGACCCCGATAATGATGAGGAGCAATACGAAACAATCTATTACAAAGACCTCCGGGAATGCAGAATTAATGACGAAGAAGTTACATATGAAGAATTTACGGAGGCTGTTGACAAGTATATCACCCCTTATGCGCTGGAGGATTTTTCAATTGAAATGATATGCGCAAACACAATGGAAACAGCCGAATACTTAAAAGAAAGCTTATTCTATTCCGTTACGGAATAAAACTTATTTTTTACAGGACAGGCGGTATGAAAAATGATGTACGGGGCAAAAAACGGCAGTATAGTAATTGACGGAACAAATATGCATTATATTTCCTTCGGTAAAGGTCATAAAAACCTTGTCATGATTCCCGGTCTGGGCGACGGTCTTAAAACAGTTAAGGGAATGGCTGCAACGTTTGCTGTGATGTACAGAAAATTCGCCAAGGATTATAAAGTATATGTTTTCAGCAGGAAAAACCATATGGAACAGGGTTATTCGACAAGGGACATGGCTTTTGACTTATCGGAGGCGATGAAAAGACTGGGTATACATAAAGCCGATATCCTGGGAGTTTCACAGGGCGGGATGATAGCGCAGTATCTGGCGATTGATAATCCTGATATGATAGAAAAGCTTGTTTTGGCGGTTACACTGTCAAGGCAGAATGAAACCATACAGAATGCCGTCGGGGCATGGATTGAAATGGCAAAGAAAAATGACTATGCGGGGATTATTATCGATACCGCTGAAAAATCATACAGCGAGAAGCGTCTTAAAAAATACAGGTTGCTGTATCCGATACTAAGCAGAATCGGCAAGCCTGAAAATTTTGACAGATTCCTTATTCAGGCGAACGCATGCTTAACCCACGATACATATGACGAGCTGGATAAAATAAATTGCAAAACTTTAGTAATCGGCGGGGACAGTGATATGATTGCCGGAAAGGATACATCCCGCGAGACTGCCGAAGGGATAAACGGCAGTAAGTTAATCATTTACAAAGGTCTTGGGCATATGGCATATGAGGAGGCGAAGGATTTTAATAAAAACGTTTTGTATTTTCTTAACGGGGAATGAGAGTGAGTTTTTTGTGAATACTGTAATATTCGATATGGATGGTCTGATGTTCGATACTGAAAAGGTTTTTTTCAAGGCGTGGGATTATGCCGGCGAGAAAATAGGAATAGGCAAAGCCGGTTATATGGTATTAAAAACCATGGGTATGAATATCGCTATGTCCCGTAACCCCGAAGCGCGAAGTTGAAGGTTATTTGAAGGATGCGGGGGTGTCCGGATATTTCAGCGTCATTGTCTGCGGGGATATGGTTGAAAAATCAAAGCCCGAGCCTGAAATATACCTGAAAGCGTGCGAGGGGTTACAGGTCAGACCCGATGAATGCTATGTGCTGGAGGATTCAAAAAGCGGAATATTATCCGGCTTTAAGGCGGGCTGTAAAGTTATTATGGTTCCTGATTTATGGATGCCGGATGATGAATTATTAAAAATAATATACCGTAAATTCAATGATTTGGATGAAGTTAAAGACTTTCTGGCAGAGAACAGGGCTAAAACAGGCGAGAGTATTCAGGGTTGAGGAATACAATGCAAGCAACATATGGAATTTTACTTTCTTACAATAAGATTCCATAATACCAATGCCCGGTTCCAGAAATCTGACCACTGTTCACTGACCACTTGTAATGGGACGTTTTAAGTTTTTGGGTTAGGTTTTTGCTTTAATCTTTACAATTCATTTTTATGCAGAGGTAATAAATTGTTCGAAATAAATTACATTGACAGGGATTTGACGCTGAGGTATCTCGGCGTTAAGGGAAAACCCGATGAAAACATATCAGGATTGATAACCGGATATGAAAAGACTTTGCTAGCGGTTATTAAACCTAAACACACGTACCGTGTTTTTGACATTGATTCAGTGAAAGAAGACTGTGTTTCTCTGAAATCATGCTGTTTAAAGCTTACAGGCAGGGATATAATGGTTCATCTTAACGGGTGCAGTAAAGTCATATTATTCTGTGCGACAATCGGAGCCGGAGCGGACAGGCTTGTCAGAACCGCTCAGGTTGAGGATATGACCAGGGCTGTTATCCTGGATGCTATGTGTTCCGTTGTAATAGAACAGGTATGTGACGAGCTTGAAAAATATTTTCACCGGCAGTATGAAAATTATTATATGACAAGGCGTTTTTCTCCTGGCTACGGAGACCTCCCCGTCAGCATACAAAAAAATTTTCTGGCTCTTCTGGAAGCACAGAAGCATACCGGCGTTTCCGTTACCGGTTCAATGCTTATGACGCCTAAAAAATCAGTTTCGGCAATAATCGGTTTGTCCGAAAGCGAAACAATAAAAATCAAAAAAGGATGCGAAGGCTGTAACCTTGAGAACAGCTGCGCATTCAGGGAAAGAGGTCCGGATTGTGAGCGGAACTGTAAACATGACTAAAAAGGAAGTATTCCAAAAGCTTTTAGCTGATAACGAGTTCGTTTTCCTTGACGGCGCGATGGGAACAATGCTTCAGGCTTCCGGACTGGAGGCTGGGGGGATTCCCGAGCTTTTAAACATTACGGAACCGGAGCTTATAGTAAAAATCCATTCCGGATATATTAACGCCGGAGCGCAGATTGTCTATGCGAATACCTTCGGCGCAAACGGATATAAGCTTGAAAGCGCCGGAAAAACCGCAGGTGAAATTATCAGTGCGGGTATCCGGAACGCCAAAAAAGCCTGCGGCGGGAAAGCCCTCTGCGCTTTGGACATAAGCACGGTGGGGCAGCTTCTCGAACCGGCAGGCATATTAAAATTCGAGGACGCTTACAATTATTTCAAAGAACAGGTGTCAGCCGGGGTTAAAGCCGGCGCCGACCTTGTTGTGATTGAAACAATATCCGACCTGTATGAAATGAAAGCCGCCGTTCTTGCGGCTAAAGAAAACTCCGACCTTCCCGTAATATGCACAATGACCTTTGAGGATAACATGCGGACGTTTACCGGCTGCTCGGTTGCTTCCATGGCTTTTACGCTGGAAGGACTGGGAATCGACGCAATCGGCATTAACTGTTCCTTGGGACCGAAGGAAATTAAACCGATTGTAAAGGAGCTGTCGGAGCATACAAACCTCCCCGTTGCCGTTAAACCCAACGCGGGGCTTCCCGACCCCGATACAAACCTTTATGACTGTAACCCTGAGGAATTTGCCGCTCAGATATATGAGCTTATACCATACGGGGTTAAATTAATCGGGGGCTGCTGCGGCACAACTCCCGAATTTATAAGGCAAACCGTAAAAAGACTTAACGGCGTTAAGCATACTAAAATAACGAATGAACTTCCGCCTGTAACCTGTACGCCGGCAAAAGCTGTCATAATAGACAGACCGCGAATAATCGGGGAAAGGATTAACCCTACCGGGAAAAAGCTTTTTAAGGAAGCATTGAAAAGGGATGATATTAATTATATCCTCTCGCAGGCTGTAGGGCAGGTCAACGCCGGAGCCGATATACTGGACGTTAATGTAGGTCTTCCCGATATTAATGAGCTTGATGTGATGGTACGCACCGTAAAGGCTGTGCAGAGTATCACCGATACGCCGCTTCAGATCGATTCCTCCGACCCCGATGTTATCGAAGCCGCTCTTCGCGTTTATAACGGCAAAGCCATTGTAAATTCAGTAAACGGGGAAGAGGAGTCATTAAACAGAATTCTTCCCGTAGTTAAAAAATACGGGGCGTGCGTCGTAGGACTTACGCTTGACCGCAACGGCATCCCGAAATCTGCCGCAGGCCGTTTTGAGATTGCCGTGCGGATACTTAAGAAAGCTCTTGAATACGGCATACGGAAGGAAGACGTTTTTATCGACTGCCTTACCCTGACCGCGTCAGCCGAGCAGGAAAACGTTATGTCAACGGTTAAAGCTCTTCGCCGCGTAAAAGAAGAGCTCGGGCTTAAAACTGTCCTGGGTGTTTCAAATATTTCATTCGGACTGCCTAACAGGGAGCTTGTCAACAGTCAGTTTTTACAGATGGCTCTGACAAGCGGTCTTGATTTACCGATTATGAACCCGAACGTTCCGTCTATGATGGATTCCGTGCGTTCGTATAATCTGCTCGCAAATATTGACAAAAATGCAGTTGAGTTCATTCAGGCGTACGGCGCGGAAATTCCGGCTGATAAAAACACGGATAAAGCGGAGCTTACTCTTTCATATACGGTTGCGAACGGGCTTAAAAAGGAAACCGGGGATATAGTCAGGCAGATGCTTGAAACAACTGACAGCATGGAAATTGTTGACAGGCATTTAATACCGGCTCTTGATAAAACCGGCGTGGATTTTGAAAAAGGCAGAATATTCCTGCCTCAGCTTATAATGTCGGCCGGAGCGGCGCAGGCGGGTTTCGAGGCTGTAAAGGAGCATATGCTTAAAAAAAGCGAATCCCCCGTTTTCAGGGGGAAGGTCGTTCTTGCCACTGTTAAGGGGGACATCCATGACATAGGCAAGAACATAGTGAAGCTCCTTATGGAGAATTACGGTTATGAGGTAATCGACCTCGGAAAGGACGTCCCCCCCGAAGCCGTCCTTGAAGCCGCGGTTAAGCATGACGTCCGCCTTGTGGGGCTGTCAGCCTTGATGACCACCACATTAAAGGCTATGGAGGATACTATAAAGCTTCTTAAACAAAATAACGTGAACTGTAAAATCGTCGTAGGGGGAGCCGTCCTTACCGCCGGTTACGCCAAGAAAATCGGAGCGGATTTTTACGCGAAGGACGCTAAGGAATCGGTTGATATAGCAAAGAAAGTTTACGGGTAAACGGATATAAGGGGAGTATAGTTAATTGGAAGGTAAATATATCGACAGTATCATCGTTAAGAAGGGCCTCCCGAAATCGTCATACCTTAGTTCTCTGCCTGCCGTACAGCATTTATTAAACAACGGTTCGCTTTCCTTCGGGCATGACGTCACATTTTTTGTAGGTGAAAACGGAACGGGAAAATCCACATTACTGGAGGCAATTGCTGTCGCTTTCGGGTTCAACGCCGAGGGAGGAACCAAAAATTTCACTTTTTCCACCAACGGCACCCACTCGGAGCTTCATGAATATATTACAATTTCCCGCACGCGTCATGCCGGGGACGGTTTTTTCCTGCGTGCCGAAAGCTTTTATAATGTGGCGACCAATATTGACGATATGAGTGAGGGACCGTCCTTTGACGCTCCCGTGATAAGCTATTACGGAGGAAAATCACTGCATGGGCAGTCCCACGGCGAAAGCTTTATGGCGCTTGTTCAGGAACGTTTCGGGGGTAACGGGCTTTATATCTTAGACGAGCCCGAAGCGGCATTGTCGCCGCTTCGGCTTCTTACGCTATTGTCCGAGATTAACCGGATTGTCAAAAACGACTCCCAGTTTATAATATCAACGCATTCGCCGATTTTAATGGCGTTCCCTAAAGCGCAGATTTATCTGCTTGATGAAAACGGAATATCAGATGTTGATTATAAGGATACCGAGCATTTCAAGCTTACAAGGGATTTTCTGAATAATCCCGAAAGAGTTTTAAGGCATTTACTTGATTGAAAACTAATATATGAAAACCGATGCAAATTAATTCTCACATCGGTTTCAGATTATTATTAAGCCTGTCGATGATTTTCTCAAAATCAAGCCGACGGGCTTCCTCTGTTTTAAACGAGAGATACCTCATTGTATATGTCCGCTTAACGGACGGGGACATTTTACAGAAGTTTTCATATGCCGGTGAAAAACCGGATAATTTTGCAGTGAACGCTTCCGTCTGTTCGTCTGTTAATGGGATTTTTTCGGCAGCAACCCATGTTCCGTTCTTTTTGGCTGATTCAATGGCTTTTTCGCCCGCTTCGGTCATTAACCCCTTATCACGGAGAGCTTTGATTATTTTTTTATTTTTTTCTGACCAGACGCTTTTTTCTCGCCGTCCGGCGAAATATTTCCGGTATTTTGTATNNTTCATCTGACCGTCTATCCATCCGAAACACAGGGCTTCTTCCAAAGCATCGTTTGCCGTCAGCGTTTCAACGTCCTTTGTTTTACCGAATATCAGCCATACGCCTTTACTGGTTCCGGCGTTTTCTGTCAGCCATTCGCGGAAATCCGACCGTGTCCGGAATATCAGTTCTGATACATTCTCTCTCATAATTACTTACAAAGTATTTTTAACCGGGATTCGTATCAGGCGCAATATCAGTTATTTCTTCGGGCGTTTTGAATTTCCTGATGAGCAAATAAGTTATTATACCTATTAAAATAATACTGGCGATAAACATTATCAGGAAAATCGTGTCGTCAATTTCACCTGCTAACGATAAAAACTGGCTGAACGTATTAAATGCGACATGGAATAAGACGGGAGCCCATAAAGTCCTGAATTTTTCATAAATCAGAACGATAACCATTCCCAATACAAACGCGTAAAGTCCCTGAACAAGGTTCAGATGGATTACCCCGAATATAAGCGATGATATTACCATTGCAAGAACAACAGGCATTTTACCGCTTTTCAGGCGGTTGTAGACAAGACCCCTCATGCATAGCTCCTCAACTACCGGCGCCGCGATTCCGACTGTTATAAGCCGCATGGCAAAGGAGCCGGTTGAAAGCATTTCATCCACACCCTCATAAGACGGGAAATACTCGGTAATTCTTGTGTAGGTCAGCAATGCGGATATTAACAATGAAAACGCGGAACCCAGAATTATTGTCAACGCCGTCATCCTCCAGGAAAATCCGGCATTGTACCGGGGATAATCCCTGCTTTCCTTTCTGAATATAAGAATGAATATTAATCCGCTTATTAACGTGCTTATCAATAAGCTGGGCATCATGCTTTTAACCGCAAATTCATTCAATGCTTCCTGCATTGCATCCAGGTCGGTTATCCCCTGAGAAGCCTGATTGAAACTGTATACGAAGCTGTATACAAAACTGACTGCAAATGCTATGGCAAACTGCATTATCAGATACAAAGCCGGCATATTTACCGCCCTGAAAACCTGACGCGGAACCGAATACTTTTTCATAATATGACCTCCGAAAAATTATTTTATAAACCTCATTGCCCGATATAAATCCTTTCTGTCCCATACAGTAATTTGTACCGGAAAAAGAGAGTTATGCCGAATAACACCAAACCTGCGGAAAGAATATAAATACCGATACGGTCCGTTATTCCGGAAAACCAGTCCGAATAGAGTAATCCGCATTCGGCAGCGTTTATTCCGATTGCAGAAAGCATAAGCACCGAACTATAAATATGCTCACACCATGCTGTTTTTACCCTTTTTACTTCCTCCGTATTGTTTTTATCCTCGGCTTTATATGACGGCAGGTTTGCCGCGTTCCCCGTATCAGCCATCATGCTCATGCCTGTTCTCATATTGCCGATAATCCTGAACAGATATAAATAACTGAAAAAAATATTTATAAAGACAGTGCCGGATATTAGCAATACGCTTGAATAACTGCCGCTCAGCACTGCATAGATAATCTGGTATGACGCAATCATTAACGCTGTTAAGTGAAAGTTCAACAAGGTCATTTTTATCAGGTCGTTCTGTTTTAACGGCAGGTTCAGGAACAATTTATTTGTGCATAAAACCGTCCCCTCGTCAATATATCCCATAATAATCATAAAACACTGAAAGTAACCGGCGGTATAGAAAACACTCCTGCTTAAAAGACCCAGAACCGCACAGAGAATCAATACTGTCCAATATTTCACATTCATTCTTAATAATGTTGATTTATACAAAACTTTCAGCTGACGTTTGACGGTCATATTCATATAAAATCCTCCTTTCTAAACCAAATCCCATGAGCGGTTTTTCATTTTCGGGATTATAAGCCTTTCGATTATAAATAATACTATACAAGGAAGTAATAATAATGACAAACTGATAAACCATGAATATAGCGGTATTGACGTCTCTCCCAGAGTATTTTTGAATTTTTCGTCCATAAGGGAAATTAAAGCCATTCCGCCGAAATAGATAATCACGCATATGATTCCGAAAATCCTGTTTGCCGCTATGCTTTTATCCCTGAGTATAATAAACGCAATATACGCTGTATTAACTAAAACATATGCAGACAGCGCAATATTATTAATCGGTACAGATATATTTTCCGCTATTCCGCACTGATACAACACAAATTCAGTTATTACAATAACGGCAAGTAACGATGTATACCCGATAATTGTTCTTTTATAGTTAAAATAAGTCCTCAGCTTGAAATCCTTTGCAGTAAAAGGCATTGTTGAAAGTGTTTCCGTATATGAGACGCTTCCGTTTATGCCGGCGCGTTGCAGGAGCGCTTCATCCGAGGCTTTGTTTTTTGCTATAGTCCTGTTGAAAACCAGCATAATAAATAGCATTAACATATAAACCGAAGCCGCAAACGGCAGTGCAAAATACATTTCATCGGATATTGCCGTCCCCGTTATCAGGAGGAATAATAAAACTGTAATTACAATACCTGCTGTCATCCATACTTTGTCAAACTTAAAAAAACTGTTCATTACGCGGGATAAAAGCATAACCCTTGCCTTTTCTTCCGTATTCATCAATGCCATCTCCTTACTCATTATTCCAGGCGGGTTTTTTCACTTCAAGCCTCTTTTCGGCTATAAAACAGGTTAACAAAAAGGGAACCGTTACTTCTTTAGTTAACATAACCATACCTTTCTGAATTTTGTATAATTCAAATTTCAAAATCAAATTCCGTATCCTGTTTCCTGTTTTCCCATATTGAGAATGTCAATAGGTTTTCAGCATTGGGAGCGGCAATCCCGACATTGTCAAAATGCTTCAAATCCTCACGTTTCACCAAAGCCTCGAAATTCATGCTGCCCTTCCTTGCTCCAATCAGGTATTTTTCTTTTCCTGCCATTTCTGAGTTGTTTCCCGATATAACGGCATATTTGTCCTCAATCTGGTCAACGTTCAGGGATTCCGTAACCCTGCCGTTTATAAGAAGCGTTATACTGTCTGCAACCTTGTCAAGGTCGCCGGTTATATGCGTTGAAAACAGCACGGAATGCTCGCCGTCAGAAACGAATTCCCTCAGTATGTCAAGCACTTCTATACGGGCTACGGGGTCAAGCCCTGCCGTCGGTTCGTCTAAAATAAGTATATCGGGGTTATGAGCCAGCGCAAGGGTAAGCATTGCTTTTGTCTTCGTACCCTTGGAATATGTCCGCACCTTCTTTGTGTCGGGGATTTCCCACTGCTTAACGTATTTTTCATACTTGCCCTGGTCCCAGTTATCAAACAGCTCCGAAAAGACTTCGGCGTTCGTTTTAAGCTTGCTTTCATAATACATATAATCCTCGTCGGCAACATAACCGATTGAATTCTTGACCTTTATCTCATTCTCGATGTTGTCGTTACCGCAGACGGTGATTTTTCCCCCGTCCCTCTTAATTATATTCATAATCAGTTTTATTAGGGTTGTTTTTCCCGCGCCGTTCTGACCAATCAGACCCATTATTGTCCCCTTTTCGATGGAAAGGCTGACATTGTCAAGTTTAAAATCCTTATATTCCTTTGTAACATTTTTTATTTCCAGAATATTATTGCCCATAATAATTCCCTCCGCATATTATTCATAAATTATATTAACAGCTTCTATAACCTGCTCTTTTTTTACCGATGCTTTTTTCATCTCCAGCAGCTGTGTTCTGAGCGATTCGAGCATATCGCTTATATGCTTTTCATGAACCTTGTCAAGGGTATCGGTTTTTATATATGTTCCCTTTCCCGAAACCGAGAATATCAAGCCTTCCCTTTCCAAATCCGTATAAGCGCGCTTTGTCGTTATCATGCTTACGTTCAGGTCGGCTGCAAGCTGCCTGACGCTCGGGAGTAAATCGTTGCCTTTAAGTTCCCCGCTGTAAATGGCTTCCCGGATACCGTCCTTGACCTGTTCATACATCGGCTTATCGCTTGCCGGGGTTATGAAAATTTTCATACCGCAAAGGCTCCTTCCCCTAAAGTTTCCGGATATATAAATCAGGATACATAATGTGTATACTTGTTATATACAGTATATATTTATATGAAGCTTTTGTCAATAGTTTTTAGTAAATAAAAATTATTTGTATGATTTTACATATTACTTCTGATTATTTATACATTTTCTACAAAATATGGGAAATTCTAAAAATATGCTTGACATAAAGTGTACTTTAGGATATAAACTAACTACAGGCAGCTGAAAAAGGATGTGATATTATGCCCTATACGATAAAGGAAGTATCTGAAAAAACGGGGCTGACAATACCGGCTATCCGCTATTATGAAACGGAGGGGATTCTTCCTCCCGTGGCGCGCAATGAATCAGGCAACCGGGTCTTTAAGGACGGTGACATTGAATGGCTTAACCTTATTTGCTGTCTCAGAAGTACGGGTATGCCCGTCCGTCATATCAAAAAATTCGTCCGCATGTGCCTCGAGGGCGATTCGACGATTAATCAGCGCATTACAATGTTAGTCGAGCATGAAAAATATGTTGACGAACAGCTTGAAACGCTCAGTCATTACAAAAATGCCATCGCCTGGAAAATCAATTATTTCAGCGGCATTAAAAAGAAAATCGAAGAAAGGGGAAATCCTTAAGGTTAAAGCCTTTGACCGGTTAAAACATCCGGAAGGATAAAAATATATGAAAATAGATATTAAAAGTCTGGCAGTTGCGGGGTTCCTTACGGCTCTGGGCGTTCTGATGCCTACCGTGTTCCATTTACTGGGGCTTAACTCCGGAATTGTTTTTCTGCCCATGCATTTTCCCGTTCTTTTATGCGGCCTTGTCTGCGGTTTCAAATACGGGGGGATTTCAGGGTTTCTGGTTCCTCTCCTGTGCTGCCTTTTTACGGGCGCTCCGCCGTTTTTCCCCGTCGCGGCAGGGATGGCGGTTGAACTTTGTACATACGGAATTATTGCCGGTCTCATGCGCAACAAATTTAACGTGTATGTTTCCCTTATCGCCGCTATGCTGGGCGGACGCCTGGTTTATTCGCTCTTTGCGGCTCTGTTTACCGGCGCTTTCGCAAGCTCCGAAGCTGTAAAGGCTCTTGCCGTTACACTGTTTGCAACCTCGCTTCCCGGCGTTGCGATGCAGATTGTTATAATACCCGCGCTTGCCTTCGCCCTTTACCGGGTGAAGCTTACGACGCTTAATTCAGACCCTTTCCTTATTGCTCCGAAAAAGGGGGGAGAATTAGGTTAAATTTCAAACCGCGGTTTTGTGATTTTCAGACTGCCGTCCAATGACAACAACTTAAGAAATTTTACTTTACAATAAGATTCCAGATTCCAGANNCACTGACCGCTTATGATTAGAAAGTTATTAGTTCTGCTTAAGTTGTTGACATTGGACGGCAGTCTGAAATATAATTACTTGAACCCGGGAATTTGTGTGAAAGGCAGGTTATATTTTTGGCGGTACTGCATCTTACCTGCGGTAAAATTGCCTGCGGAAAAACATACTTCGCTGAAAAATTCTGCGCCGGGGGCAGGGCTGTTTTATTCTCGGTTGACAGGCTTATGCTGACCGTGTATGACGGTTGCCTCGGGGAAGACCATATCAGGCACGAACAAAAATGCATGGACTTCCTGCTGGAAACAGCTGTCAATACCGTAAAGTGCGGTGCCTTTGCGGCGCTGGATTTCGGGTTCTGGAATTACGAAGTGCGGAGGAGAGTTTCGGAATACTGTTTAAACAACGGCATAGATTATGTATGGCATTATTTTAACGCCGACGAAAAAACAAGGAAATCACGCCTTGAAAAAAGGAACGCCGTGCTGGCGGAATCCATGAGGCGGGAGTATATAATAGACGATGAAATGCTGGCGCGTTTCGACGGCTGGTTTGAATTTCCAAGAGAAGATGAAAGGATGGTATATGAAAATGATTACCAGTAAATTTAAGGACAGTCTTGATATTTCACTGCTTGGGTTCGGGGCAATGCGCCTTCCTCAGATTAAAAAAGACGGCAAGGATGTCATTGATTATGAAAAAGCCCGGGAATTTATCGAATATGCATATGAAAACGGCGTTAATTACTTTGACACCGCTTATGTTTATCACGGTGGGTTTTCCGAGGTCTTTTTAAGGGATGCCCTTAAGAAATACCCCAGGGAAAGCTATTATATTGCCGATAAGCTTCCTATGTGGGACCTTAAATGCGAGGAGGATACCGAACGTCTTTTTAATATTCAGCTAGAAAGGCTCGGCACCGAATATATCGATTTTTATCTTATGCATTCACTCGGTAGATATAATTTTGACCAGGCTCTGAAGTATAATGTATACGAAACCCTGAAAAAGCTTCAGTCCCAGGGCAAAATAAAATACATCGGGTTTTCTTTCCATGACAACACCGACATGCTGACAGAAATCGTGAATACATATGAATGGGATTTCGCACAAATCCAGCTTAATTACCTTGACTGGGAAACCCAGAACGCAAAGGGGCAGTATGAAATTTTAACCGAAAAGGGTATTCCGGCAATAATTATGGAACCGGTTCGCGGCGGAGCCCTTGCTAATCTCTGCGAGGGAGCGAATGAAATACTTAAGGGAGCGCGCCCCGATAAAAGTATCGCCTCATGGGCAATCAGGTATGCCGCGTCACTGCCTAACGTTATGACGGTACTGAGCGGAATGTCCGATATTACGCAGGTTACAGACAATGTTGCAACCATATCCGGGTTTGAGCCTGTTACCGACGAGGAAATGGAACTGATTCAGAAAGCGGCGGATTTATACCGCAAGAGGGACAATATCCCGTGTACCGGCTGCGCATACTGTATGCCGTGTCCCGCCGGGGTTGATATTCCCAGGCTGTTTAAGATGTACAACGATTATTCAATGAACCTTAATATGAACGGTTTCAAAAATGAATATCCGAAGCTTGACGACAACATTAAAGGTTATAACTGCATAAAATGCGGCGCCTGCGAGGATTTATGCCCGCAGAGCATTGAAATCCGCGCAAAGCTTGATTTCCTTGAGGATTTATGCAGAAAACAGTAGCAGCTTAGCCGAATAAGAAATCCGTTTATTTAATATTAAAATGCAAATACGGTATAATAAACTATTAATAAATACTGTAATTAGAATGTTAATTCTGCCGAAGGAAGGAATTGTTTATGAAAATGAAGAAAAAAGTTTTATCTGTTTTTGCGGCGTTTGTTATGCTTTTGAATTTTACCGCCTGTGATACGGAAGATTCAAACCGGGATGAAACCGAAAGCACAGTCTCCTCAGCCGAAAGCGAGGCTATGTCCGATGAAACGGATACCGCGGATGAAACCGCAGCTGCCGGAATTGTTTCAGCTCATGGAAAACTGAGCGTTTCGGGAGCCGATATTGTCGATAAGGACGGCAACCCTTATCAGTTAAGGGGAATGAGTACCCATGGAATCCAGTGGTTCCCTCAGTACGTGAACAAAGATATAATTAAGGAGCTAAGAGACGACTGGAATACCAACGTTTTCAGACTTGCCATGTATACGGGCGATTCCGAGGGTTATGACGAATCGACCAAGGAAGAAGTCGAAAAGTATGTCGAGGACGGAGTAGACGCCTGCATTGAGCTTGATATGTACTGTATTATCGACTGGCACGTACTTGGCGATAAAACACCCATGCTTAAAAAAGACGAAGCTTTAGCCTTTTTTGAAAAGTTTTCCAGGAAATACGGCGACAAGGATAATATTATCTACGAAATATGCAACGAGCCGAATAATCCCGCACAGTGGGGAACCGATATAAAACCCTATGCCGAGGAGGTTATTCCGGTTATACGCGCAAACGACCCCGATGCGATAATTATAGTAGGAACCCCGCAGTGGTCGCAGCTCCTTGACGAGCCGAGGAAAGACCCCCTTGCCGGCGACAACATTATGTATGCCCTTCATTTCTATTCCGACACCCACAAGGACTGGCTCAGGGATACCCTTACACGCTGTTATCAGGACGGGCTTCCCGTTTTTGTCAGCGAGTTCGGAATGTGCGATTCGTCGGGCGCCGGAGCTAACAATTTTGAGGAAACGGAAAAATGGCTTTCGCTGCTTGACAGCTGCAATATAAGCTATATCAACTGGGCTGTTGCCGACAAGGACGAAACCGTATGCGTATTGAAACCCGGAACAGACCCCGCGGGCGGCTGGACAGAAGACGACCTCACCGAAGGCGGTATATGGATTCGGAATTTCCTTAGAAGTAAGGACCCGGTAATATAAAAACACAAAATATAAAACTCCTGTGCTTAAAAACACGGGAGTTTTATTTCGTTTCAATATTTCAGTGATACACTTCCAGCGCTCCTAAAGCCTCCGGCTCGGCTTCGCCCGTATCGGGGTTGCGGGGCGAATTGATATTATACATATAGCCTGTTTTTCCGTAGCGGCCTTTTTTGCGTTCGTCATACCGCTCGCTGTCCATACAGATATTTACGGCGTGAAGAGCGGCGGTAACACCGCTGCCGCTTCCCAGCGGGTGTTCCCACACAAGCTCACATTCAATATTAAGAAAGCATTCGGCAATCCGGGGTGCGTTTACTTTTACCGCCTTTTCCGCAGTCAAACCCGAGTCAGTAATTTCATCAGTTTCCCACTGGTTGTTATCAATAGTACGATGGCATTTGTCATAAACATCATGTGACGGGAAGTTCAGAACACAGCAGCCGGTCTCTTTCAATGATTTATAAGCATGACCGTTGGCGTTTATATTGCCGATGATGCAGTAAAATTCACCTCCCTCGCCTGTAAATGCCGACCATGATTGCAGACAGGCGTTTTCTCTGCCGTTGGATTTCCATCCGGTTATTACAAATAACGGCGACGGTATAGCCGTTACAAAATCCTGCCATGAAAAGGAGTTCAGTTCCCCGGGCCATTGTTCGGTAATCAGTTCAGGTTTTTCGGAAAATTCACGTTTCATATTTTATTTACTCCCTTTACATTGTATTATTTTTATATCTCCGTACGGCGAAGCCAGTCATTGATTAACTGGTTAAATACCGGTTCGTTTTCAATATGCAGATTATGACCGCACATATCCAGTACGGCAAATGCCGCCCTCGGAAACCTGTCAAGAAGTTCATAAGCGAACGAATAGCCTACCGCATGGTCTTGCCTGCCTGTTATAATGCAGGCGGGTTTGCCGGACTTTGCCGATTTCAGCATTTTTTCAAACTCAGCAGTTTCACCCTTAAACCGTCCGGAATAAAGGAAATCATCTCCACAGCTTTATCACTGTTTTTAACATAAAGGCACTGCCGGATTTTCATCTGTATTCTCCCCTTTGTTTAAACTCCTTAAATTTTCAATACGCAGACCGTTCTCTCCTTCTTCCATGAATGCCCAGTCGGTGAGCATTCCGCAGGGGAACTCACCGCATTTACCGCAGTTATGAATTTCCCTTTTACCGGCGCAGTCATATAAATCGCAGACTGTACCGCCGCTCCAGAAGGGCTTGCCTTTTATTTCATGACAGCCCGGACAGCCTTGCTCGGCTGAGTATTTGCATGCGGCACAGTCGATACCGCAGGATGACAGCTTCATTAAAAACGCCTCCTAATTTATTATTTCCTATATCATAACATACCGTACATGACATCTGTATGTCATGTTTGACTGTATAAAGACAAAATATTTTCAGCGGCGGTTTTCAAATCCTCTGCGATGTAATCGGGTTCCAGAACCCTGACTTTTCCACCGAAGCCAAGCAGCCAGCTGATTAAAAACCCCCGGTTGGTGAAATTTATTTCCATAAGCAGTCCCTCATCGGTTTCTTTATAGCAGTCAAGCCCGTAAGTCTCAATCAGCTTATATTTTTCCGAGGGGTCAAACAGAGCGGTAAGCTTTATATTATCCGGGAAGTTTGCACTGAAATCCTGCCTTTCAGGGGGTATTTCACGCGGGATGTAATAATCACCGCATATTTTCAGGTTCCACAGCCTTTGGAGCTTAAACATCCGCCAGTCCCGGCGTTCCAGACAAAATCCGAACACATACCATGAAGTCCATTGAAAGATAACGACATAAGGTTCAATCCGGCGGTGCGATTCGCCTTTTTCATAGAAGTAGTCAAATTCAATAAGCCGGGATTCAATAACGGCTCGTTTTACTGCTTCGATTTTTCCAGTAAGCTGTCCCTTATGATGCGAAGCCAGGTTTATGATAACGGGTTCTCGCATAGACATTACCGCACCGGAACCGAATTTAAGCTTTTCCAGCATTCGTTCGGTATTTGCTTTCTTTGATACGCTGCCTATACCTTTTAAGGCTGAGATGATATCTAAAAGCTCCTCCGAAGTAAGAACGGTTTTGTCAAGCTTGAAGCCCTCGGCGATTGAAATACCTCCGCCTGCGCCCTGATAAGTGACAATGGGTATCCCCGCCTGACAGAGCGCGTCAATATCGCGCCCGATAGTGCGTCGGTTCACCTCGAATTTTTCGGCAAGCTCCGGTGCGGTCATACGCTCGTTCCGAAGCAACGACACCAGTATGCCCAGCAGTCTGTCAAGCTTCATTCATACCGCCTCCCTTAAAAACTTAATGAACACATTATATCATAATTCTTGTTAATTGTCACGTTAAATGAATATATTAACAGGTATGGTATTATGTGATACAATTAGAAAATGAACGAGCAGCTGAAATTATTGAACGGATAAAAGCTAATACATAGCAAAAAAGAACTGACTGACACTTTATATCTGTTAGTTCTTTAATATTAGTTATTGTCTTTTTCACAAATTTTCCTTAAAATCTCCATTGAAAACATGGTTTTGCTGAGTTCGGAAAGGAATACGTTAAGATATCGGAATTCATCCTTTGAAAGCTTTGAATAAAGGGTGTTGGCAATAGCGGATATGGTTAAATTCAATTCACACGGGGTCATAAAACTCATCCTTTCCGTAAAAAAGCATTTTTCAATTATTCAGCAGACATTATATAATATGAGGAATTTTGAATTTTGACAGAAAAACAATAAAAAAACGCCCTTTTTATTAAGATAGGGCGGTTTTCATCGGTAAGACGATAAATTAATTAACAAATAACAATTAACAANNCCTGCGGCGGTATGATTTTAATATTTTATAGATAAATTCTGAACAATTTTATCAAGAATGCGGCGGACAGTGTTTACTTTTTATAAATTTTCCATTGCTAATCCTAATATAGTAATAATAAATCCAACAACTGCCAGAACCATTCCGAACATACCTATCAGACCATTCCCTTGCCCTCCGATAATAATTTTTGCAAATAGAATAATGCCAATAATTAACAAAATCACGCCTACAATTACTACGGTTACCTTGGTTCTTTTTCTTTTTCTTTCTATGTCATCATATCGTTTATTCACTTCATTTTTAACCTCATCACGGATGGGTTTCAATTTTTGAAATACATCAACACCATTAATTTTTATTGATTTTCCATAACTTGGCTGTATAAAGCGTTCTATTGTATATATAAATTGGGAGTTTGAATAACCATTTACCCAATCTATTATTCTGCTTTCTCCCGTATGAGTATTCCAATTATTATATCCTATACCGTCATTATATGTAAAAGCTAAAACCGTATCACCCTCTACATTGATATTTTTTAGATTATCACACAATTCAAAAGAACGCCCATTAATCTTTTTAACACTCTTTGGAATAGTAACTTCTGTCAAACAAATACAATGAAAAAATGCATCATCGGCAATTTCCACAACTGTATTGGGTATAGTAACATGAGAGTCATTACCTTTGTACTTTTTTAATACCCCACCCTCAATAACAAAATCAGACAGTTTGTTTTGAATATTAACATTTACCGTCTGTACGTTTATCTGGGCGTTTTCGATATTATAATTGTTTATAGCCTTTTCAACAATAAATGCCGAGCCGCAGTATTCGCAGTTTGCCGCTTCAAGCGAAGAATCGACCTTTAGATTCGCTCCGCACGCAGTGCATTTAGCCTGAACAAAAGCCATTGTAAAATCCTCCCTAAATAAAAAGCCATATACTGCCAGTTAAATAATTATAAATACATATTAACATATTTTCACCGAACAGTCAAGGTTTTATAATGGATTTACATATTAAATGCCTGTAAAAAACCGCCGGCTGAAAAACCGGCGGCTGAGTAATTTTATATCATTGTTATCGCTGTATTACGAACCCGACATAAGCTCCTTAACGGAGGTCGCAAGCCCGGCAAGCCCTTGAATTTCTGACGGGATGATAATTTTTGTAGCTTTTCCGTCGGCGGCTTTCGCGAAAGCTTCAAGGCTCTTTATTGCAAGGACGGATTCGGACGCGTTTGCTTCGTTGAGCTTTTTAATAGACTCGGCAAGCGCCTTCTGAACCATTTCGATTGATTCCGCCTCACCCTGGGCTTCCAGTATTTTCTGCTGTCTTACGCCGTCGGCATGAAGAACCATAGCCTGTTTTTCGGCTTCGGCGCGCAGAATCTTGGATTCCTTCTCACCCTCGGCGACAAGAATCTGGGATTTCTTTTCACCCTCAGCCTGTAAAATCTTTTCGCGGCGTTCGCGTTCAGCCTTCATCTGGCGTTCCATTGCGTCCTGAATTTCACGCGGGGGGAGGATATTTTTAAGCTCGACGCGGTTTACTTTAATTCCCCAGCGGTCGGTGGCTTCGTCCAGTATCGCGGTTATTTTGGTATTGATGACATCGCGGGAGGTTAAAGTGGAGTCAAGCTCCAGGTCGCCTATGATGTTACGCAGCGTGGTGGCGGTCAGGTTCTCGATTGCGGCAAGGGGTCTTTCAACGCCGTAAGCGTAAAGCTTAGCCTCGGTAACCTGAAAGAATACCACGGTGTCAATCTGCATGGTAACGTTATCCTTAGTAATAACGGGCTGGGGCTTGAAATCAGCCACCTGTTCCTTGATTGAGATTTTCTTTGCGATTTTGTCAAAAAACGGTATTATATAGTGGGGTCCAGCATTAAGCGAGTTTCTGTATGTCCCGAAACGCTCGATTACATACACCTGAGCCTGCGGGATAAACTTGATGCCGGAAATCAGTATAATAACCGCCAGAATAGCAAGACCTATGATAATATATTCCATAATAAACTCCGTTCCGCCGCTGTAAAAGTTATGCGGCTGTAAATTATTCAAAATTGATATGATGTACGGCTGAAAACGCCCTTCGGGGTAACAAATATTTACTCTTTACCGTAAAGCTCTACATAAAGCTTTGCTGAAATCACTTCCTTCACCGAAACTATACTTTCCTTAGGGATTATACTGCCGTCCGAGGATACCGCCGACCAGTCGACGCCATCGAGCCTGACCCTGCCGTTTCCGGCTGTGTTGTTGATTTCCTCTATTACAACAGCAGTTTTCCCGACGTTAAGCTCGGAATTTGTAGGCGTATACCTGTCAGGCATGAGCTTTTTCAAAGCGGGACGGGTAAAAATCAGACAAACCGCAAAAACTACGGCATATATTATCAGCTGAACGGTAACGGACGCTCCGCACGCCGCCGCTATTAACGCCGGAATTGCCGCCGCCGCAAACCATACCGATACTAATGCGGTAGTCGCCGCTTCAATCACAAGGGCTGCTATTAGTATGCCTATCCATAACAAAATCATTAATGCTTTTGCCTCCTTTATAAAATAAATTAATCTGATTAAGCGAATATAAAAAATATGTGGTCAAAAAGTTATATTGCAAAATAAAAATTAATACATCATTAATTTTATGATTATATAATATCATATTATTACTTAAATTTCAAGGGTAATTTAATAATTTACGGTAAATTATATTTACTTTGTAGAACTGCACAATAAAAAGTGTCGGTTTTTGTCGCATTAGTTAAATATGTACCGACAGGATAATATTTCTTATTCATAAAATTATATTTGCATAAAGTAAAAACTATGTTATAATATAACATAAACATATGCAGTGAACAGGAGCAAAATTTAAGTATGTTATTACAGAACAGCGATTTTTATATAGGAAACGTGAAAATAGAACGCACGGCGGCATTAGCTCCTATGGCTTCCGTAGCCGACAGGGCTTACAGGGCGGTTTGCAAGGAATTCGGCGCGGCGTATATGGTATCGGAAATGATTTCGGCAAAGGGTCTTTGCTACTCCGACCGTAAAACCGAAGAATTATGCATGGTTCATGAATCCGAACGCCCCTATGCCCTGCAGCTTTTCGGGAGCGAGCCTGAATTTATGGGTAGGGCGGTTAAAAAGCTTATGGCTTATAAACCCGATATAATCGATATTAACATGGGCTGTCCCGTTACGAAAATTGTTTCCGGCAAAAGCGGTTCGGCTTTAATGAAAGACCCTGAGCTTGCTTATGATATAATAAGGAGCGCGGTTTTGAATTCGGACGTTCCCGTTACCGTAAAAATCCGAAGCGGCTGGGATGAAAACACAGTAAACGCGGTTCCCTTCGCGCAAATGGCGGAAGAGGCTGGAGCAAGCGCCGTTACGGTTCACGGGCGGACAAAAAATCAGATGTACGGCGGAAAAGCCGACTGGGATATTATCGGACAGGTAAAAAAAGCGGTCAGCATCCCTGTAATCGGCAACGGAGACGTCACATCAGCCGGGGATGCCGTTAAAATGTACGGGGATACAAACTGCGACCTTGTCATGACAGGGCGGGGGAGCTTCGGAAGGCCCTGGATTTTCAGGCAGACTGAGCATTATATCAAAACAGGGGTTATACTTCCCGAACCGCCGTTGAAAGAACGCCTTGAAATCATGCTGAGGCAAACGGAACTTGCGGTCAGGTTCAAGGGGGAACGTACGGCAATGGCTGAATCAAGGATGAAATGCGCGTTTTATTTAAAGGGAATCCCGAATGCCGCGGCGCTGCGGAATGAATGCTCAAAGCTCTCTTCCCTTACAGAACTGAGGGAACTGATAAAAAGAATATTATACTAGTACCTGGTAACACCTGAAAGTTACGATATAATAATAAAAATCATACCGCCGCAGGCGGTATACCGCCATTGTTAATTGTTAATTTTTAATTGCTAATTGGTACTGGTATCAGAGGATACCGATAATGAATAATGATTATACCGTGCAAAAAGCGGAATACAGTGATATAGATGCGATTGCCGCCATTGAAGCGGAATGCATCCCCGAGCCGTGGAGCAAAAACGCTTTTTTGACCGAGCTGAAAAAAGACAGTTCCGTTATACTAAAGGCAGTGAATAAGGACGGTATTATATGCGGATTTATAACGGCGGACGTTATCCTCGGTGAGGTCAGCATTTATAATGTTGTTGTTTCGGAAGCTTACCGGAGGCAGGGTATTGCCCGCATGCTGCTTACAGAGCTTGAACGCATGACGCAGGGGGCTGAAAGCTATATGCTTGAAGTGCGTGAAAGCAATATCCCAGCTATAAGCCTTTATAAATCCCTCGGATATGAAAACGTCGGTATACGAAAGAATTTTTACTCTGCACCCTGCGAGAACGCAATATTAATGACTAAGATAATCAGGAATAAACCGGACTTAACATCCGGAAAGGAATGGTCGTAAAATGAAAATACTAGCCATAGAGACCTCATGCGACGAAACGGCGGCGGCTATTGTGGAAGACGGCAGGAAAATCCTGTCAAATGTTGTTTATTCGCAGATTGAGGAGCATAAAAAATTCGGGGGGGTTGTTCCGGAAATCGCTTCAAGGCGGCACAGCGAAAACATACTTGAAGTCGTTAAAAAAGCACTTTCAGAAGCGGACTGCACCCTTGACGGCATAGACGCTTTTGCCGTCACCTATGCCCCGGGGTTAATCGGCGCTCTTCTGGTCGGGGTAAGCTTTGCGAAGGGACTTGCCTTGTCACTTAAAAAACCGCTTATTCCGGTGCATCATATTGCCGGGCATATAGCTTCAAACTACCTTGTGCCGGACTCTGACGGGATTATTCCGGAGCCTCCCTTCCTGTGCCTTGCCGCCAGCGGGGGGCATTCGCATATAATTGAGGTTCTGGAATATACAAAATTCCGTATTATAGGGAGAACCCATGACGACGCGGCAGGGGAGGCTTTTGACAAAGCCGCCCGTGTTCTGGGGTTCCCGTATCCGGGCGGGGTACATATAGACAAAGCGGCTTTAACGGGAAATCCTGAAGCCTACAGCCTGCCCCGCCCTAAAATTCAGGGGAGCAGGTATGATTTTTCGTTTTCGGGACTTAAGACAGCCGTAATAAATATTGTTCATAACGCAGAGCAAAAGGGTGAGGAAATCAATAAAAACGATATGGCGGCTTCTTTTCAGTCGGCCGTCGCTGAAATCCTTACAGATAAAACAATTTCCGCCGCCAAAGAATACGGATACAGTAAAATTGCGCTTGCCGGCGGGGTTTCGGCAAACTCGGGCGTAAGGAAGCTGTTCGGTCAGGAATGCCGGAAAAACGGGTTCAGGCTTTATATGCCCCCGCTTTCTCTTTGCGGAGACAACGCCGCTATGATTGGCTGTCAGGCTTATTATGACTTCCTTTCAGGAAAACGCGCCGATGAGAGCCTAAATGCTTTTGCTTCGCTTTCGCTGGAGGATTTGGCATAGTACCAAAATTGCACTCAATATCTTTAGAAAGCCGCAGTTGAAAAAACAGCGGCTTTTAGTTTTACTGTAATTCTATGACTTTTCCAAAAACTTATTGTAAATCAGCTCCAAAGGTGATATAATAATAACAAGAATGGAGTGAGTTTTATGACTAAGCGTGAGCAATGCTTGAATATTGTGAATAGAATTCCCGACGAGCAATTGGAATATATTGCGGCAATACTTGAAAACGCACAAAAAATGATTGATGAAATGAAAGACGACGCGTATTGTTCAGAACTTTATAATAATTCATTTGATAAAAGCAACGATGAACCCGAAGATTTTTCCGCATTTGCCGGGATATTGGCTCAAGAGGTGATATTTACAAATGAAAATGCTTGCAATTGACGGAAACAGTATTATGAACAGGGCTTATTACGGAATAAAAATGCTGTCAAACAAACATGGCGTCTTTACTAACGCTGTTACGGGGTTTATGAACATATACCTTAAAACAACCGCCGATGTTAAACCCGATTTGACTGCCGTCGCCTTTGATTTGCATGAACCGACGTTCCGTCACAAGGCCGTTGCGGATTATAAGGCAAACCGTCACGGAATGCCCGGCGAGCTTGCTCAGCAAATGCCGCTCATAAAGGAAATACTGACCGGCTTGGGCGTGTCCGTTATCGAAAAGGAAGGCTTTGAGGCTGACGACATCCTCGGGACGCTTTCAAAAATGTGCTCCGACAACGGACATGAATGTTTTATTCTGACCGGGGACAGGGATTCGCTCCAGCTTTTGAATGAAAAGGTAACGGTTCTTCTTCATACGACAAAGGAACTGAAAATATATACCCCCCAGAGGTTTTCCGGCGAGTACGGTTTTCCTCCTGTAAGTCTCATTGACCTGAAAGCACTGATGGGAGACAGCTCCGACAATATAAGCGGTGTAAAGGGAATAGGTGAAAAAACAGCCTTAACTCTTATCAGGGAGTATAATACGGTTGAGGAGCTTTATGAAGCTCTTGAAAACGGTGAATTAAAAGCGGCGAATTCAGTTATGGATAAGCTCCGCGAGGGAAAGGAAGCAGCGCAGCGAAGCAAGTGGCTTGCTTCAATAATTCTGGATGTCCCGATAGGAATAAGTATCGAAAGCTTTAAGCCGTCCGGGTGTAAAGCCGATGAGCTTGCCTCTCTCCTTACGGGTCTTGAAATGTATAAGCTTCTGGAAAAACTCGGCTTGAAGCCGTCTGCAAACCCCTATGATTTCGGGTCTGACCGTAATAAAGTGGAGCAGCCGGGTATTCCCGAAATAAATTATCAAACCGGGGAAATTAACGGCGGTATACTGAATGAAATATGCGGAACAACAAATGCGGTATCATATATATATTCGGATGATATTATACTTATAGTATATAATGAGGTTATATATACAATAAGTGACAAAGGTGAACAGCTGAAATTCCTTTCCTGTGAATGTCCTAAGTATACCTTCAAAGCAAAACCCTCTTACCGCTTTTGTTATGAAAATAATACCGAATTAAGAAATATAAAGGCTGACGCTGACATATTAGGGTATTTGCTGAATACTTCATCCGCAGATTATACAATTGATAAAATGTGCGCCGAATATAACTCACCGTATTATAATGATATGGGGGATAATGCCGGTATCGCCAGTCTGACTCAGCTTTGCGAGGTTATGCTCCTTAAAATCAAAGAAAACGGTATGGAGGAACTGCTTTATAATATCGAACTGCCACTTACAGGGGTTCTGGCTTCAATGGAGCATAACGGCGTAGCCGTCGATACCGGGGGCGTTAAGGATTTCGGCATACGTCTGACCGAAGAAATAAAGAGCATTGAATCCCAGATTTATTTTATGGCGGGGCATGAATTCAATATCGGTTCCCCTAAGCAGCTGGGTACTGTGCTTTTCGACGAGATGGGGCTTCCCGCTCATAAAAAAACGAAGACGGGCTACTCGACAAATGCCGAGGTGCTTGAGGATTTGCGGGACAAGCATGAAATAATTGATTCAATACTTCATTACCGTCAGCTTTCAAAGCTGAACTCCACTTATGTCGAGGGTCTTCTGAAAGTAATTTCCGGCGACGGCCGGGTACGCACTGTTTTCAGGCAGACCGAAACTAAAACGGGGCGTATATCGTCAACTGAGCCTAATATGCAGAATATCCCCGTGCGTACGGAACTCGGCCGTGAAATGCGGAAGTTTTTCAAAGCTAAGGAAGGGTATGTCCTTCTGGATGCCGATTACAGCCAGATTGAGCTGCGTATTCTGGCTCATATGAGCAAAGACAGCAATATGCAGTCACATTTCATTTCGGGAACGGATATTCATACAAGCACCGCGGCGCAGGTATTTGATATGCCGCCTGAAATGGTTACGAGTGAAATGCGCAGGGCGGCAAAGGCGGTTAATTTCGGGATTGTATACGGTATCGGCGCGTTTTCGCTTTCAAAGGATATTAATGTAACGGTTAAACAAGCTGATATGTATATTAAAAATTATCTTTCCGGTTATCCGAATGTCAGGAAATTTATGGATGATACCGTGGCGACGGCTGAAAAAACCGGTTATTCGTCAACAATGTTCAACAGGAGGCGTTATATTCCCGAATTGCTTGCCAGCAATAAAAACATTCAAAGCTTCGGAAAACGGGCGGCAATGAACGCTCCCATTCAGGGGACTGCCGCCGATATAATTAAAATTGCAATGGTTAAGGTTTTTAATAGGCTTAAGGAAGAAAATCTGGACGCAAAACTTATCTTGCAGGTGCATGACGAGCTTATTATCGAGGTTTCGCCGGAGGATAAAGACAGGGCGGCTTTAATTCTCGGAGAAGAAATGAAAAATGCCGTAAAACTGGATATTCCTCTGGTAGCTGACGTCTCGGAAGGCTTAACATGGTATGATGCAAAGAATTAATATTAACAGCAGGTAAAAAACAGAGCCGGGATATAACCCCGGCTCTGTTCATTAAATTGCTTTGTCTTTGCGTACTTTTCTTTTATACGGTTCCCGCACATCGGTAAGTCCCATAAGATAATCGACGCTGGTATTATAGAATTCCGACAATTTTTCCATCGTTATAAGCGATGGTGATAGTTCGCCTGTCTCATACCTTGAGTAAGTCTGCTGAGTAACATTTAAATACTCGGCAAGATTCCGCTGATACAAATCGCTGTCTTCACGCAAATCACGAATCCTAAGTATCATTTTTTCCACCTCATTAAAATTATTAGTACCTGAATTGACTTTTAAGCTCTTTTATGTGTATAAAATATGTCCGGTATAAAGATTAAAGCTGTCATTTTGTCGATTTACATTATTTATTATAAAACATCAGATAAGAGCATGAGCGATAAACGCGCAATTAGGATACAGATTTTATAAAATTTATAAAATAACGGTTTATTTTGTTAAATTCCTTATTAAAATACGTCATAATTCTTAAATAAACCTTTATAATAAAGCAAAATAATCAGTATCCTTAAGGAGTGTGACGTATATAAAATTCTATTTCAGGAAGAAATAATATATAAAACCATATATAACTGACGCCACCGTACCGTATAATATTACAGGACCGGCTATTATAAATATTTTTGCTCCCAGCCCTAAAACATATCCTTCGGATTTGAATTCAAGCGCGGGAGATACTACCGCATTCGCAAAGCCTGTTATCGGAACAAGAGTCCCCGCTCCGCCGTGCTTCGCCATTTTTTCATATAACCCGAAACCGGTTAAGACAGCGCTTATTATCACAAGGGTTATTGAAGTCCATGCGGCTGAAGCCGTATCCCCGATACCTGTTGATTTATATATATTCATAATAATTTGTCCCGCCAGGCAAATCAACCCGCCGATTAGAAACGCTTTTGGAATGTCTATAAAACTTCTGGAGCAGGGAGATGATTTTTTTACCATTTCCTGATATTGCTGCTGTGATACGCTCATAACAAAACCTCCGACTAATTAGTATTATATGAAATACGGGCAGGCATCAGCTCAGCGCAGTTATATCCTCAATCGTAAGAGAAGGCTGGGTTGCCTTGTTTATTGAATAAGCCAGCAGCCGCCCCGTTCTTTCAATCAGTTTGTCAATATCCCTGGGGGTAACCATCATATTGGGAAGATGCTTGTTAGGGGTTTCTCCCGTGATATTTTCTATAATGGTATGCATATCAACGACGGTCGGAACTCCTATTGCTATCACGGGAACGCCCAGCGTCTCCCTGGAAAGCTCCTTGCGTCTGTTCTGCACGCCCGAACCGGGGGAAATGCCCGAATCGCTTAACTGTATTGTCGTACCCAGTCTCGATACGTCCGAACAGGCCAAGGCGTCAATGACATAAACGCTGTCAGGCTTGGTTTTTTCGCACAGAGCCTTGATTATTTCCGATGATTCAATGCCGGTCTGACCTAAAACGCCCGGAGATATTGCCGATACGCTTCCCAGCGAATTAAGCTCATGCTCGGGCGGAAGCTCGTCCTTTAAATGCCTGGTTGCTATAACCTGCGAAATAACCAGGGGTCCTAAAGCGTCGGGTGTGATGTCTGAATTGCCGAGACCCACGACCAGGGTGTTTTTATTGTTTTCGCCCGTTAAGGATGTGAGCTCATCAGCTATGTTTGATACCTGTTCGTTAAAATCCTTCGGATTTGCCGACAATCTGTCTGTTTCAACCGTTATATAACGTCCTTTAGGCTTGCCTATCCGAAGCCCTGCCATTTCATCCGTTACCGTTATTTCCGTTATCGTACAGGCTGAGCTTTTACGGATTTTTCTCTTTACTCCCTTAGGAAGCGATTTTACGTCTTCATCAATCATTTCAACTGCAAGGTCTGTTCTTACTGCCATTATTACAGCCATCCTTTCGGGACGTTTTTTCCGTCGGGACAATTGTGCGGTCTGAATAAGCTCAGACTCACGGAGTCCTTCGGGATAATAAATAATGTAAAATATATGTTTCATAAGAAGGTATATTAATTTATTAATAGTTTTACCCATTTTTAATATAATATATCCAAAAGCAATAATGGAAATTTTATATATTTTATAGGATTACCTATTGCATTTTTATTAAAAACATGGTAAAATAAGCTTTAAGCTTCTATTGTTCAAGCAGTGACGGTCAGCATCAGTTTACAATACCATATTATAACTGCCGGATGAGTCATTACATCCGAGCGAAATAATCGTGTCTTATTTCGTATTATGGCTGTAATAATTGTTTTGATGAAAGCCGATACGGCAATAGTAAAGAAAAATTTGTTCATTAGTTAAAAGGAGTTATGAAGAATGCCGAATATTAAATCAGCAAAAAAAAGAGTAAAGGTTATCGCCGCCAAAACCGCGCAGAATAAATCAACTAAATCAGAGCTGAAAACTGTTCTTAAAAAAGCCGACGCGGCCTGCTCCGAAAAGTCGGACGGTTCTGAAGCAGCCGTAAAACTAGCAATAAAAAAGGTCGACCAGGCTGCGTCCAAAAACCTTATGCATAAAAATAAGGCGGCAAGGAAAAAATCCCAGCTCGCCAAAAAGCTTAATGCCACAAAGGTGTAAGTTATTTTAAGAACCCGCTTTCATTAACGCAAATTATCCTTAAGTCTGAAAAGGATATTCAGATATTTACGGTCTGAATACCCTTTTTTCTTTCTGAGGTTTATATCTGTCCTGAATTTTTTTAGGATGGTTCGCCGTCCTGGCTATTTTCAGCATTTCATCCCGGAATGCTTCCCTGCGTTCGTCCCGGATTTTTATTTTGTGCGAGCAGAATGCGATTCTTTTTGCGATACGTTCGCCGTACGAATAAAAATCCGTTACGTTTACTGAATTTACATTTTTTCCTCCGTTGGAATCATACCACCAGTTGTCAAAGCTGATACCGTTTCCGGTGCGCTCATAATTCAGCCAGTCTGCTTTTTCATTGAAATACCTTGCCTGCGACGATATAATCATATGATTCTTTTCGCAGATTATCTCTGAAATGTCTTTAAGCCTTATTACCCACAGCTTTTTATAGCTGACAAATTTCATTTTCTGAATACGGGTCTGATTATGCTGGGATATTATCATAATATCGTCGATTATTTCTATATATGTATCGGCTGAATGGGCTTTTATCTTCACTGCCGATATCAAAGAGCCGGCAAGGCATATCAGAAAGCTGTAAAATATGCTTGCATAGGAGGCGTAAAATACGGCATAGTATAAAACCGTCGGGGTATCCGGCGTTTTAGTGTTTATGAAAACGGCGACAATAACCGCCAGTGAAAGTATAACCGCCGCCGCCGGGATGTTAAAAAGAAGAATTCTGAGATTGTATCTGGCGGCAAGACGTTTTTCGCTGATTCGGAATATTTTATGCATTGCGGCGCTCCCTCTAAGCTGAAACGTGTTTAGCGGAAGCCAATGATATTGATGAGGAAGAAGTATTTGAATCATGCACCAGCTTTTTTTTCATGAATTCGGGATAATCCTTCAAGTTCCCTTTAAATATCAGCTCCGCGTTTTCAGTATATCTTAAATCCTCGGGTTCTATAAGAGACGGATGCTTATTAACCTGAAGGCTGATTCCGATTTTTCTTAATATAAACGCAACCCAAACCGAGCATACGAACTTATTTTTGAATTTATACGGTATATGGAACGCCATCGGCAGGAAAGCCGCGACATTATAGACATACCGGGTTCTGTTCAGGATAAAATGATTTATTGCTTCTTTGAATTCATCCAGCTGCAATCCAGTAACGGGAATCCGGTATACCTCGCTGGGTATGTTCTCATGAAGACCGAATACCTGAGTGTGTATTTTTTCAACGTTAAAATGCGCGGGAAGGGGCGAATGCTTATAATCCCGGCATATGCTGTACATTTCGGATAAAAGCTCGTCAGAGGCTATTGACGAATGCGAATATGTCTTTCCTGAAATAAACCGGATAATCTTAGCCACCTTAGTTGATGTTTTTGTCAGGATAATATATAAATATTTATTTTCTTTCATTTTGTAACCATTCCTTTCAGTATGTTGAGACCCGGACACTTGATTCATAAGATTTATTTATAATGTCACGTTCAGGAACATTTAACGGTACAGTTTTATATTATAATAGTGATATTATACGGTTATTATGTGTATTGAAATATAGGACTGATATATAATCTATAACGCCTCTTTACATTATACAATGTTTTTTAGTAATTGTACAGTGGGATAATATGTTTTATTCTAAATACACAAAAATTAACAGCAAAATACATAATTATTCACAACGTTATCGGTTAACGGTTGCAAAAAGACGGCTGGTATTGTATAATAAATAATAATTGACTATTATTACAAGCAGTGATNNGATAGATACAGCCGGTAAAAACCGCGGATACTGACGCGTCAGAATTTTCATTGCATAAAAATTTTTTGAGGTGATTGCCTTGATAAACAAAGAAAAAATAAGCCGCGTTCTTGTTTATGACATTACTGGGAGATTGCTTGTAATAACTAAATCGGTGCATTTCCCGAAGGATTTTTTTAAAATTAAAAACAATGACCTTGTTATGCTTAAGGGTTCGGATTTCCCTTTGATTTCAAAGAATGAAAGCATAGACGTTATTTTTGAGTATATAAACGGAACGAGGATAAAATACCGGACGGCTGTTGATTTATGCACAGAATATCAGATTAACTTCCATGTGGGGGAGGGTATAAACCTTGAGGAACGCAGGCGTTCCTATAAAATTGACGTTAATTTTAACGGAGTGTCGCCGTTTTATATACGCGGGGAAGAAATGTATACTTTTGAAAAACCGGCTGAGCTTCAGTTCAAGAATATCAATCTGGGAGGGGTTTTTTTTACTTCGTCCGAAGAATTTGAAAAAAGCGACCAGATTATGCTAAACTTCCTGAATGACGAGATGGAAATCCTTTCCGAGGTATTACGCGTTCAGTGCGATGAAAACGGAAATCCTGCCGGTTACGGGTGCAGGTTCCTTAATATAAACCAATCTCAGGAGGAAAAGCTTGCAAGGTTTATTTTTGACTGTCAGCTTATCGAGAGAGAACGCCGGAGAAAGGCACAAGGGATAGTTTAGAACCTGTTTTAATAACGCCACTGCTTCATTGACGGTGGCGTTAGATATGTTTATGTAATTGACTGATATAAAACAAATTAAGCTTCGGGCTGGGAGCTTTGTCCTGCTGGCAAAGAATCCGGAAAGGATGGTCATAATTATGGCTGTGGTTATAGTCGTAACCAATCAGAAGGGAGGCGTCGGAAAGACGACAACCTGCGCCGCTCTTGCGGGTATTTTCAGAGGGCGTAAAAAACGCGTGCTTGCGATTGATATGGACCCTCAGGGGAACCTTTCGTTTTCACTGGGCGCGCCTGACAGGGGCTATACAATCCATGACGTTATAAAAGGCGGGTGCGATATCCGGGATTCCATTAAGACAACCCATATCTGCGATGTCATTACTTCAAATATAATGCTTTCCGGAGCGGAGCTTGAGCTTTCGGCTGTCAGCAGGGAATTTATACTGAAAGAAGCCCTTGAAAAAATCAGGGATAATTATGACTATATTATCATCGATACTCCGCCGGCGCTTTCGATTCTGACAATTAACGCTTATACCGCCGCCAATGACCTTATTATTCCCATGACGCCGGAAATCCTTTCGCTTCAGGGAATTTCCCAGCTTAAGCAGACTATTCTCGCCGTAAAGAAGTATTATAATAAAAAGCTGAACATCAGGGGTATCCTGCTGACAAAGTACAGCGCCAAGCAAAAGCTTGCCCAGGAAGTCGAGGAAATGGTCGGGATTGTCGCAAATCAGCTTGACACTGTTGTTCTCAGGGATAAGATTTCCGTTTCCGTAGCCGTCGCCGAAGCTCCCGCACACCAGGAGGTTATTACCGAATATTCGCCGTACTGCAAGGCTTCAAAGGATTATATCAGGTTTGCTGAAAACCTGTATCCTGAAATAAAGGCGTTCTGATATCGATAAAAAATTAACAATTAATAATTAACAATGCAGGTATACCGCCGTAAGCGGTATGATTTTAATTTATTATGTAATGTCTTATTAAAACAGACTTGTCTGTTTCCGGGAACAATTACACATTTTGTGTAATTGTTCAGTACGCATTATATAAGCTTAGCTATCAGTATGTTTTACCGGACAGGCAGACATCAGTTTAACCAAATTGAGAGAGCGTTATTATTTATTGGGTAATTGAATATATTATACTGGTTGTCTGTGCGGATACTATTCCTGAAGGGAAGGATTTAAAATGGTCAGGACTAATAAGGCGAAATCTAATAAAACCGATGCGATAATGCGTCTGATTACAGGGGAAGCAGTTCTGAATCCTATTCTTGACAACAGTTTCAAAGAGGATGTAATCACCGGGAGGCAGTCGGTTCCTGAACGGGCTAAAAAAAATGCCGAAATTGAAAAATACCGTAAAAACAGTATCGAAATCGACGTCGCCGCTGAAATTGTCGGAGAACACCTTCCCCGGGTTCTGAAAAGATTCAACTGCTGTATGTGTCCGTCCTGTTTTGCCGAGGCTATGGCGGATTCATTAGAAGCTGTCCCTGAAATTAAGGTAAGGGTTAGGGATGACAATGATTTAAAGAAAGCCGACCAGTTCAAGAAAAAAAGCAAGCACCAAATCCTGATGATTCTCGTCAGAATTGTTATTGCAAGGCGGGGGCTTCCGATACACGAAAACGGTAATTTTATGGAAATCTGATGACCGGATTAATTTTAATTACCGGTAAAAATTTCATCGGATTAGTATAAAATTAACAAAATTAGACTATTAAGCAAAGCAATATTTGTTAAAGGGGATGTCATATAAAAATATTTAGGGAAATTTAATAGTTTTTTACTCGAAAAATTGTATGTTTGGTTAGTTAATATTTGTTCACAATACTTGTTTTTTTACGTTAAATACGCTATAATATTATGGGGAGATTATATATTTACAACAGATGTCTTTAATTTTTACAAGTTTTTATAAAATGTTTAATGCGGCGTTATTTTATTTGCATATTCGGAAAGGATTTTAATTATGGGACTATTCGACCACACCTCACAGCGTCTTTCGGAACAGGCTCTGAACGCCATATGGTACAAACAGAAGGTTATCAGCAATAATATAGCGCACAATGATACCCCTGATTTTAAGGCGAAGACCGTATCCTTTGATATTCTCATAAAAGAAAAATACAAAGGGAAATACCATCCCAAAAGCAAAGGCGGCGACAGAGAGGCTAATCTGAATGTTACCACTACATATGAAAGAAATACCAATCTGATTCTGGACGGCAATAATGTTGATATGGAAAAGGAACAGCTTGAGCTTGCCGACGCCCAGTATCAGTACAATGCTATGATTGAACATCTGAACAGCCAGTACAGGGCAATCAGAACCGCTTTGCAGAAGAAATAGGGAGCTGTGTGAAAACAAGCCGGACTTGTTTTCATACGGTTCCTGAACTGCGTATAAATTTTTGCCGTCAGTTAAGGGCGGCGGAACGGAGTTTATTATGGCTTTTATCAATTCGCTGGATATCGGCGGTTCGGCGCTTTCAGCCCAGAGACTGCGCGCGGATATTATTATGCAGAATATAGCGAACCAGGAATCCTACAATACAGCCGAGGGCGACCCCTACCGCAGGCAGCTTGTGGTTTTTTCAGAAAAAAGGAATTTCAGGCAGGTTTACGATAACCTTCGGGATGAGGACAGGGTAAGGCACCACAGGGGTACCTATTATCTCAGCCGGCAGAATAAATACAGCCTTGCCGGGGTTGTGGTCGCCGACGTCGTCGAGGACCCTTCGGACTTCATTCCCGTTTATGACCCTGACAATCCGCTTGCCGACGAAGACGGGTATATTTATAAAAGCAATGTCAGCAACGCCAAGGAACAGATTGACCTTCTCGCGGCACAGCGTTCATACGAAGCCAACGCTTCCGCCGTCGCCGCCGTTAAGGCGATGCTTACCTCGGCTATGAGACTGAACGGAAAATAATCTGAAAGGAATAAATGATTATGTTTATAGTGCCTATTTCAAGTAATATCGTGCCTTTGCAGCCGCTGTTCGGCGATGATAAAAACGCCTCCGGTTCCGCCGAAGGCAGTTCCCCCGCCTTTTCCGACGTTTTTGAAGAGGTTCTTAACGAAACCAAGGACGCGGCTCAGGTAGTCAAGGAGGATAACCTTAAAATCATGATGGGTGAGATTGACGATTTGCATACGATTTATAATAACATGACAAAATATGAGATTGCCGTTGAAACCTTTGTGGCTGTCACAAACGCCGCAGCCGATTCCTATAACAGAATCATGCAGATTAACCTTTAAAATAGTTTTATCCGATGCCGCCTGATAAATTGACTGAAGGAACAATTCACTGCAAAGCGGCATGAAGAATTGACTAAAAAGCCCGGTACCGTGATTTAACGGACAGTCTCTTAGAAAGGAATTATCTTGTCATGGGAGAACAGCTCCAGAAGGCTCTGAAATCTATAAGGCAGTACTGGAACGCGCAGGAAAGAAGAAAAAAGATTATATACATATCTATTCTTGCCGCAGTTATTCTGATTGTTATTATAGTAACTATCATCCTGAATAAAAAGGATTATGTCATGCTTTATGAGGGGCTTGAAACCGAAGAGGCGTCTGAAATTGCGGCTGAAATCCAAAATCTCGGATATGAGGTTAATTTAAACTCGGGCGGTTCGGTTTCCGTTCTTAAAGGAACGGAGAATCAGCTGGCGATGGATATGGCTATGCTCGGTTATCCCAGGGGAAGCGGGAGCCTTAATTATCCCGCCTATACCGAGAGGGTCGGTATGCTTACGACAGAATCCGAAAAGAAAACATATCTTGAGATAGATTTGGAAAACCGGTTAAGCGCGATTGTCGCAAGCCTTGAGGATGTTGAAAGGGCTGTCGTTACTCTGGCGATACCGGAGCAGAGGTCGACGGTGATTACCACCTTAAGGCAGGAGCCGTCCGCGTCGGTCGTCGTTTATCTTGAAAACGGAGTTACACTTTCAAACGAGCAGATAACGGGCATTACACACCTTGTTTCGTCATCCGTAGAAGGGCTTAAGGATGAAAACGTATCAATAAACGACGGATACGGAATCCCCCAGATTATAGGGGAAAATCCGATTGACGTTGTAGCTGATATGACAAGGAAGTTCGCTTTTGAAACTCAGCTTGAAAATTCTACCAAGAATAAGGTTCTGGAGCTGCTAATCCCGGGTTATTCAGAAGAGAATATTTCGGTTGCCGTTGATTACCGTCTGAATTTTGATTCGAGGGCTACCGAAATAACGGATTACAGCCCCGAACCAAATACCAATACCGGAGTAACCCAGCAGGAGCAAGGCAGCGAAGCCACCGGATACGAAGTTGTTGAAGGCGGCATTGTCGGCGTTGAGGGAAATGCCGACGATACATACCCGACAGGCGAATTAGGAGAGGGTACCCCCTGGGTCGATAATTCTTTCTCCAGGACATATCTTGTAGATACCGCCATTGAGCAGATAGCCAAAGATAATTACAGCATTGACGGACTTTCGATTGCCGTCATGCTTTATACCGGTTCTATAGACGATGAAACCCGCGGCGAGCTTATAAAGCTTATTGCCAACGCAGGCGGAATCAATCCTGAGTTTGCGGCGGATTTAGTTTCGGTAGTAAATATTGACAGGGATAATATTCTTCCCGAAGACGCTGTTCCCGTTGAGGCTAAGTTCCTTTTCGGACTTACGCTCAATCAGCTTCTTATCGTCGGCGCGGCTCTTGTTGTTTTCCTTATTATACTGTTTATTGCGCTGGTTATTACAGGCAGGGCTGCCAGAAAGAAACGTGAGAGGTTCGAACAGCAGATTATTGAATCGACTCAATTTGACGAACTCCATAAAGCAGTGTTCGACGAAGGCTTCTCCGTTAATTCGGACGGACAGTCCGTCGAAGTTCCCAGCCTTACGGACGACTCCATTGAAACCAAGGAAGTTGTTATACGCCGTGAGATTTCAGAATTCGCCAAGTCTAGTCCGGATATTGTAGCCCAGCTTCTTAAAAACTGGATGAAAGAAGAGGAAGAGTAGTAACAATTAATAATTAACAATGGTGGTATACCGCATGCGGCGGTATGGTTTTTATTATACCGGAACTTTTAACCTCGTACTTTTATGAAAGGATTACAATGCTTATGCCGGATATCAAAGAAGTTACCAACTTGCAGAAAGCTGCGATTGTCGTTACGACTATCGGTGTTGAAAACGCCGCTTATGTTTATAAAAGGCTCAGCGAAGACGATGTAGAAAAGGTTACGCTTGAAATTTCAAGCCTTCCGTTTTTCGATATAAACATTGTCGACAGCGTCTTAAACGAATTCTATGAGCTATGCCTTACCCAGAAGGTTATTACCGACGGAGGAATTGAATATGCCCGCTCCGTACTGGAGAAGGCTTACGGTCCTGAAATGGCAAGCAAGCTGATGGAAAAGGTTTCCAAAACCATGCAGTCCAAAGCGTTTGAATTTGTCCGCAAATCCGATTACAAGAATCTGCTGGCTATTATACAGAATGAACAGCCGCAGACAATCGCACTTGTTCTTTCATATGTTAATTCCGAGCAGGCTTCCCTTGTTTTACAGGATTTGCCTAAGGAAAAACGCGTTGACGTAGTCGAGAGAATCGCAAAGATGGAATCGGCTTCCCCTGAAACCGTAAAATCAATTGAATCCATCCTTGAGAGAAAGTTCGCGTCTGTGGTTTCAATGGACCTTACCGAGGTGGGCGGTATAAATTATGTCGCCGATGTTCTTAACAAAGTCGACAGGGGTACTGAAAAATATATCTTTGACGAGCTTTCCGCCAGAGACCCTGTTCTTGTTGAAGCAATCAAAAAGAAGATGTTTGTTTTCGAGGATATCCTCGGGCTCGATTCCATGTCCATACAAAGGTTTATCAGGGATGTTGAGACAAAAGACCTTGCGATTGCCATTAAGGGCTCCAATGCCGAAGTTGCCGCAACCCTCTATGCTAATATGCCGCAGAGAATGCAGGAATCGATTCAACAGGAAATCGAGTACCTTCACAATGTCCGTATGCGTGACGTTGACGAAGCTCAGCAAAGGATAGTCGGTATTATCCGTCATCTTGAGGAAGAGGGAGAACTCATTATCGGCAAGGGCGGAGAGGACGAGATAATTGCATAAAATCGTTAAGCGGTTCGGCTACGGCTTTAAGGACAGCGAGCCTGTCACCATAAAAAATGAAATATATATTCCCAAAACCGAGGAAGAAAAAACTTTGTCGGCAGACGAGCTGAAAAAGCTGGAATATGACAGAAAAACAGAAGAGGAAAAAGCGTTCAGGGCGTCTGTTGACGCTGAGGTTGGAAGGATTCTTAAAGAACGTTCAGCCGAACTGGAGGAACAGCGCGGCAAGATTATCACGGCGGCAAAAAAGCAAGCCGAAGCAATGGCAGCCGACGCTAAATCCACTACTTTGTCAGTGCTTGAAAAAACCGCCGAGGAATGTTCCCGGCTGAAAGTTCAGGCAGAGCGGGAGGGCTATAAAAAGGGACTGCAGCAGGGTCATGACGAATCTATTGAAAAATGCAGAAAATATGTCGACAGTGCTGCGAAACTGCTTTCTGAAATTAATTCCCGGAAGGAAGCTTATTATGTATCAAACGAAAAGGAACTCAGGGATACCGTAAATGTTATGGTTGAAAAAATCGTAAAGGCGGAGCTTGAGGTTAACCCGCTTGTTATTGAGCGTATTATAGCCGACGCCGCAAGGAATTTCCGGAATTCCGATTACTTGAAAATTTCTGTATCCGGCGGCGAGCTGATTCAGAAAATTAAAACAGACAAGAATCTTATGAACAGAATTATTCCGTTTATTAAGGATATTGAAGTGGAAATAATCGAGGACGCCCCTGACGGAACAATAATTCTTGATGATGAAGAAACGATTGTCGACGCGTCAATACCCACCCAGCTTGATTTTCTAAAGGAAATCATGAAAAACACAAGGGGAGAAGAATAAAAGAAAACCGCCGCCGCGCAGGTTATAACATAATTCGCGGCGTTGTCATAAAATGTAATGTCATGGAGTGCCGCTATGAACTTTTCCGTTATCCGGAATGCCGTTAAACAGTCTGATTTATACCGTTACCAGGGGAAAATAGAAAAAATAATCGGCATGACCATTGAAGCTTCGGGTCCTCTTTGCAATATCGGAGACGTATGCAGAATCTTCCGCAGGGGATTTGAGGATTTCATCTTCGCCGAGGTTGTCGGATTCAACAGCGGCAAGGTTATGCTTATGCCCTATACCGATATTGAAGGCATCGGTCCCGGTTCGATTGTAGACAACACGGGGCGCCAGCTTGAGGTTAATGTAGGAAGCGAGCTTACAGGGCGTATTATTAACGCAATCGGGCAGCCTATTGACGGAAAGGGGAAAATTAAAACTACCGCCCGTTATTCGATAGCGGGGGAACCTGTCAATCCGCTTACGCGTCCCCGTATCGAGGATGTGATTCCTTTCGGCGTAAAAGCCATAGACGGTCTGCTTACTATCGGCAGGGGACAGCGTATGGGCATTTTCGCAGGCTCCGGGGTAGGGAAGTCGACGCTTCTGGGGATGATAGCAAGAGAGGTTCAGGCTGATATAAATGTTATTGCGCTTGTAGGCGAGCGGGGACGCGAGGTTGTTGAATTTATCGAACGCGACCTCGGTGAAAAAGGTATGGCGCGCTCTGTGCTTGTTGTCGCTACCTCCGACCAGCCGGCAATGATGAGGAATAAATGTCCTCTTACGGCTACGGCTATTGCGGAATATTTTAAAGACCAGGGTCTTAACGTTCTTTTAATGATGGATTCCCTTACCCGTTTTGCCATGGCTCAGAGGGAAATCGGGCTTGCTGTGGGAGAAGCTCCGATTGCGAGGGGATATACTCCGTCCATATATACGGCGATGCCTAAGCTTCTTGAACGGGCGGGTAACTTTAAGGAGGGTTCGATTACCGGGATTTATACTGTCCTTGTCGAGGGCGACGACACTAACGAACCTATTTCGGATACGGTAAGGGGTATTATCGACGGTCATATAATACTATCCAGAAAGGTTGCGTCACGCAGCCATTATCCGGCTATTGAGGTACTTGAATCGGTTTCCCGTCTTATGGTGGATATTACGGGACAGGAGCAGAAGGATACCGCCGCTAAAATGAGGAATCTGCTTTCCGTATATTATGCAAATTATGATTTGGTTTCCATAGGCGCATATAAAAAAGGCACTAATCATGCGCTGGACGAAGCTTTGAAGAAAATCGACAAAATCAATGCTTTTTTAAAGCAGGAAATAAATGATTCCTTTACATATGAGGAAACGCTTGCTATGATGGCTGACGCAGTAAAATAATGCTTAATGGCTTTATCCTTGCATAACGTGAGGTGATTTCGCATGAAACGCTTTGAATTTTCTCTTAATAAATTAAAGGATTACAAAGAACAGGTTCTTGACAGGGAAAAAAACAGCCTTGCTGTATTAAGACGTCAGCAGCAGGAGCTGGAGGAAGAAAAAATAAATACCATCAACACATTTACCAATTCCTGCAAGGAGTTTGACCGGAAAACGCTTTCCGGGATAACTGTGATGCAGATACAGGTTTATAAAAGCTACCATGAAGCCTTACGGCTGCAAATCGAAGAGATTCAGGAAAATATTGACAGGCTGGAAATCCGTATTCAGAATCAGCTCCGTGTTGTCGTTGAGAGGACGAAAGAGGTGTCGACGCTGGATAAATTAGAGGACAGACAGCTTGAAGACTATAATTATACAGCCTCTAAAACGGAAGAGCAATTTATTGCCGAATATGTCCTTAACAGTTCATATAAGAAATAATCCAGTTTTAATCCGGTTTAAGCTGCTTGCAGTTTAAATATATATTTTTTGAAGAAAGGAGGGTATGCTTTATGAATAATATTAATTTAAGTTTTCTGTCGGGTATGAATGACGTTATAACTGCGGCTTCTCTAAAGGGCGGAACTGACGGGTTTTCTGATTACAGCGGGGTAAGTTTCGGGGATTTGCTGAAATCGGCTGCCGCGGTTGTTTCACCTTCCGTAAATGCCGGCGAAACATTATCCGGGAACATAAACGGTTTTAATCATCTTTATGAAAAGATTATGAAATCGGACGGCGACGTTAAGGATACGTTCAGGGATTTCCTCAATTATATCGCTATGATGGCTTCAGGCGGCAAAGACGGTCCCGGTATTGACTTTATTTCGGAATTTGCGCTTTTTAACCTGATTGACAATCCGGACATACCGCTTGACGACCCGCTGATGTATTCTTTGCTCAATTCAAAGTCATCACAGCTTAATTTTACCGAAACCTATGAGTTTGATTCCGGTTATACGGTTTTGGATAATGACGCCGCAAGGGAAGCAACGGAACTGATTTCCGATTTGGCTGACGCTTTGAACGAAGAGCTTAATGAAGAAAGTCCGTATGATGAAATCCTTGAAAAGCTTTCGGAGTGTATAAAGCTTCTGGAAACTGACGGCGGGTCTGACGGCGGCGTAATTAATGCCGGGCTGATGGCTGAGTTTTTAGCAGGGCTTTATAATTCTGCAAGCCTTGCCGGAAGCAATCCGATGGAGCTGGAATCGGTTCATATACTGGAGAATGTCGGAGACATGCTCAAAAGTATCGCCGATAACGCAGAAGCACTGGCAAAAAGCTACGCAAAGCAGCATTACGGGGACATTATTCTTGGTTCAGACGATTTTAATCTTGAAATCCCCGGCGCCGACGTCAAGTTTATCGAAGTAAGGAATTATGAGCAGAAGGCTGATGACGCGGGCATTGCGCCGAACGGCTTTAACTCCGTTAATTTAAGCATTACGGACGTTTCGGCTCAGGTGGACGCCATTAACTCAAAGTTTTCCGAAGATGAGGACGGTTCGGACGCAGGGTTTTTAACGGGACAGCGTTTCAGGGAAAAATCAGTCGCCGTTAATCAGGAAGCAGCAGATTCCGCTCCAGTGTTTAATGTCTTTAAGGCAGAGGCTGTCGCCGTTCCCGATAAGGCTGAGGTCGCTAAGTATATCGATTCAATCGAGACGCAGGTCACCGAACAGATTTCCGCAAAGCTTCTTGAAACTTCAGGCAAGGACGGCATAACCGAAATGACGGTGATTCTGAAACCTGAAAAGCTCGGTGAAATCGCAGTCAAGATTATTTCGGAAAAGGGTTCTGTTCAGATTATGCTAGCGGCTCAGAATCAGGCGGTTGGAAACGCAATGACCGATAAGATTGCTTCACTTGCCGAAGGTCTGTCAAACCAGAATATTGATGTGAAGAGTATCAATATCATAAATCCGACAGAAGCAGGCAGTCAGATGGGACTTGATTTTACCAATCAAGGATTCAACAGGAAGGATAATACCGGAACAGAAAAGGATTTACATCAGGATAAGAGAATTTCAGGTATTAAAATCAGAACTGTTGATATGTCTGAACAAATCGTGGATATTCACGAATTTATTAATAACAGGGAGGCAAAATTATGGGCGAGAGCATAGGCGCGCTTGGTTCGGACTATGAACTGATAACAAACAATTCAAAATACTCAGACCGTCAGGTTGATGTTGTTGACGAATCGGAAAATACTTCTTATATGGATTTTGAAAGCTATCTTCAGCTTCTTGTCGCCCAGATGTCGAACCAGGATTTCAACGACCCGATGAGCGACGCGGAGGTTCTTAATCAGATGGCTACATATTCCATGCTTGAAGGTATCAAGAACATGACATCCCAGTCCAATATCAGCTATGCGTCGTCCCTTGTGGGAAAGGCTGTTACAATTGCGGAGGGCGACATTTATGATACGGGCATTATCGATTCGGTTATAATAACAAACGGCAAGCCCAGTGTTATTGTAAACGGGGTTGCCCATGAACTATCAACCATTTCCGATATTGTGGAAGCCGATAAGTATAACAACCTTGCCGCTTTAATCGGTCAGAAGGGATATGCTACTGTGGAAGGCGAACAGATTTCGGGTGAAATCACTAATGTCCTGATAATCGGAGGTACCGAATGGGTTGTTATTGACAAAACGGCTTTATGCATGAGGGAATCGGTTACTATCGGAGAACCGCCGACCGATGAAGGTACGGAAGGCAGTGAAGGCAGCGAGGGTTCTGAAGGCACGGAGGGAACAGAAGGTTCCGGCGGGTCAGATGAGACCGTATCAGCTGAAAGTTATTCCGTTTCTTATAATATTACCGATAATAACGTATCATCATATGCGGTTACGCAGGATATTACCGTTTCAAAATCCTATGAGGAAAAGGCGGCTGAACTTTTAGCCGAGCTTATGTCCGAGCTTGACGGGGTATCATCCTCAAATGAATTCAGTGATGTTGATATTACGGGTTATGAACAGATTTATATCACCGAAATTGAAACTCCTGATTATGCTTCGGCGGCATATGCCGAAGAAGACCGTTTGTTAGAATCGTTTTCGTCCGGGTACAATCCGAATATAAACGGAAGCTATAATGAGGTTTTGGGTGAAAATTACACAAATACCGGCGGCAGCTATAATGCCGTAACCACATCCGACTGCGTTCCGTTCAGAAAGAATGCGCAGTCACACCCCGAAGAAGCTGCCAAGGCTGATTCTTACGGAACAAGAATGTACGATATTGCCTGGATTAACAACACTTCTGTCCTCAGCGGAATTAATACCGATACAGTTATCGGATATACCGCAAGCGGAAGGAAAGTCACTGATTTAGGCTTCAGCGGAAAAGGCAGGCTCGGAGAGGTTGTTACGTTTGCGGACGGCACCCAGAGGGTTGAAATAATCCATAGAAACGGGAATTCCTCATGGCTTAACACGACCGGCAACTATACCCTCAATGATTTTTGCAGACAGGGATTCGTTCCGGACAGCAATATCAAGCTTACCCCGTATGAATCGGCTATCCAGAATTATGCAATCAAGGACGATGTGCTGCGCGCTACGGGATTAAGCAAATATTCGTGGGCAAATAACTGGGTTGCGATGGGTATTGATGTAAGATATTAACAATAACGTATTATACTGAAAGAGCAGGTGACGCTTGTGCTGATAAGTGAGTATCTGCAATCGCGGAATGTGTCCGTAACGACGGGAAGGGTAAACGGATTCCCGAATCATGCTACCGAATCCGCTAAAAATAAGGTTAATCTGCCTGAAAACAGCGAATTTGCCCGGTTGCTTAAGACACAGCTTGCAGAGATTAATTCAACGGATAAAAATGTTCAGTTCTCGAAACACGCCGTAGAAAGGATTTATGAAAGGCAAATCGACCTCTACGACAACGATACGCTCGACCGGCTGAACAAGGCTGTTGAACTTGCGGTTCAAAAGGGTTCCAGCGATGCTCTGGTTATGATTGACTCCAACGCATTTCTCGTCAGTGTAAGAAATAACAAGGTGATTACCACTATGGCTACCGAGGATATGCAGGGAAGCATATTTACCAACATCGATTCAACAGTGATTATGTAAAGGGATTTACTCTTCACGGAAAATTCTGCTGACAAAAGCTTTAAGATTGGACCATTGCGGAAATCGAGGAGTCCCGACCGACTTGACGGACTTCAGGCTTAAAAATGTCAGCATATCCTAAAAACAAGGAGTGCTTTATTTATGATTAGGTCACTATATTCCGGCGTTTCCGGTCTGACCAACCATCAGACCAAAATGGACGTTATCGGTAATAATATCGCTAACGTAAACACCTTCGGCTTTAAGGCATCTAAAGCCATTTTCAAGGATATTTTCTACCAGTCTGTGAACACCCCCTCCGCCGGTTCAGCCGCCTTTGCCGGAAACAACCCCGCAACCGTGGGTTACGGCGTTCAGATAGCCGATATAGTCAAGGATATGTCCGGTTCAAATTTACAAGCGACAAACAGGAAGCTTGATATGGCTATTTACGGAGACGGGTTCTTTATGACGGCCACATTCCCGTTCGGAACAACCGACCCCGCAAATCCCACCGCTGACCCTGAAGACGGATATGAGGCAGGCGACCCTGACTATGTATACACGCCTACATCGGCAGTATCCTATACAAGGCTCGGTAATATGGGCGTGGATTCATACGGAAACCTTGTTGCCGATTCAAACGTATTCCTGCTGGGTACGAGGAACTCCGCTCTGGGTCTTTCCCAAACCTACGACGACAGCTCGCAGACTCTCCTTGAAGAGGAGCTGGTGGATACAAACGGAGACGGCAGGGTAAACGGAGGCGACCTTACGTATAAGAATACGATAAATGTCAATAAGCTTATACAGGAGGCGTACAATATTCATACCGACGTAAACGGTTTCCTGTTTACCTACACGACTGTTACCGCTAATGCCGACGGTTCAGTTACTTATGAAGACCCTGCATACTGCGATGAATCGGGTAATGTAATAGCTGATGCAGAGGATTATTCAGGGGACGAAATGGACGCGGACGAAATTGCCGATGTTATAGAATCCGGCGCGGTTCAGGGTGAATTTACCTTCCAGGACCTTGGTTCCTTCAGCATTGACAAATACGGCGTTATCACCACCTCCTTCAATAATGAAATGAAGGCAATCGCAAGGATTGAACTTGCCGTATTCGATAATCCGGACGGACTTGTCGAAGCGGGGAACACCTCCTATGCCGAAACAGCCGCTTCGGGCACCGCGAACGTAAAGAAACCGAAATCAGAGGGAGCCGGCGAGGTTCGTTCCAGTATGCTTGAAATGTCCAACGTAAACCTTGCCAATGAATTTTCCGACATGATTGTAACGCAGAGGGGTTTCCAGGCAAATTCAAGAATTATAACAGTTTCAGACTCAATGCTTGAGGAACTGGTAAATCTCAAGAGATAATTATTACAGGTATGCGGCGCAGGCTTATATCTGCGCCGCTGATACTGCCCCGGGACTTATTATTGGCATATTGAAAGGATTAATATTTATGATAAAATTAACCAGGTTCAACGATACGGTAATCCTTATCAATGAGGAATATATAGAAACCGTGGAGGAAACCCCCGATACCGTCGTAAGCATGCAGAACGGACACAGGTATCTTGTTAAGGAAACCGTTGATGAAATATGCTGGAAATCAGCTGAATACAAAAGGGAATGCAACAGATATAACTTTGAAAATAATCCGCGGAATGACGCGTGAATATAAATATATCCGGACCGAAAATATAAGAAAAAATTCGGCTGGAAAAGCCCGGAAGACAGTTTCGGGCTCAGGAGCTTTGTCCGTCAGGGCAAAGCGTCCGGGAAGGATGGTTATAAAAAATGAATATATCCGGTATAATTGGTTTTCTCGGCGCAATAGCGCTTATAGTCTACGGTATACTTGACAGCGGCGAAATCATGAATTTTTTCGACCCGGCGTCGGTATATATCGTTGTGGGGGGTACTGTCGGAGCCGTAGTATTCAATTTCCCGTTCTCTGTTCTGAAAAAAGTGCCCAGGATGATTAAAATTGCTTTTGCTCCTCCTAAATATAACCCCGAAAACTATATTACCGAAATGGTCGACCACTGTAAAACAGCCCGGATGAAGGGCATCCTTGCCCTTGAAGAGGCGGCAAACGCCTGCCCCGACCCTTTTATGAAATCCGCCCTGATGTTAATTGTTGACGCTAACGACTCCGAAAAGGTCAAGTCAATGCTTGACGACGCCATTGACTTTATCTGCGAAAGGCATGAAAGCAATATAGCGCTTTGGTCAAAAGCTTCGGGCGTTGCGCCCGCCTTGGGTATGATAGGCACGCTTGTAGGACTTGTTAATATGCTTGTCGCAATGGACCCTACTAATCCCGATTCTGCCATGGAACTTGGTCCCGCTATGTCCACAGCGCTTGTTACAACCTTCTACGGCTGTATCATCGCTCATATTATCTGTACTCCCATAGGTAACCTCTGTAAATATAACCACAATCAGGAAGTCCTTTGCCTGCAGATAATCGAAGAGGGAACACTTGCGATTATTTCCGGAGCAAATCCCCGTTATGTTGAAGAGAAGCTTCGTATGATGCTTCCGGCAAATGACGGTAAGAAATCCAAAAAAAGCAAAGCGGAATAATGAAATCTGTTCGTTTATGTGCATAATAACTAACTTTTTTACAAAATTCTTTTATACATATTATATTAAATTTTCATTAAGCTATAGTAATATGTGTAGTTTTATGGTATAATTATTTATACTAATTGCGGGGAGTGAACATATTGGCCAGAAAAAGGAGCGGCGGGGAAGAACAGGGCGCCAGCTGGATGGATACATACGGCGATATGATAACTCTCGTTCTCACATTTTTTGTTCTGCTCTATTCGATGTCTTCCATGGACGAATCAAAATGGCAGTATATCGCCGAGGCGTTTTCAAAAGGGCAGATAACCGAGAGGAAAGAAGTCAGGGTTGTGGGCGAACCTAATCCCGAAAACGACCCCACCGCCGTTTATCAGAATGAAGTTCCCGAAATCCAGGAAGACGACAGTAAAATTGTAGATTTCGAAGATTTTTTTATGTATTTAAAGGAAGTTATACAGTCAAATAATCTGGCTGATTCCGTCAGCGTGGAAATGTCCGACGCGGGAGTTTATATGCGTTTCAGGGATAATATATTTTTCGGGGGAGACAGCGCCGTTCTGCTTGACGAGGGCAAGTACATACTTGATATTATCAGCGACGGCACAAGGCAGGTTTCCGAACAAATAAAAGCTGTCAAGGTAAGCGGTTTTACAGCCGGAAACGTGACCTCCGCGGCTAACGAATGGGAGCTGTCTGCGGGGCGCGGCGCGTCGGTTGTTAATTATATGATTAATATCGACGCCTGTGAAAGCTATAAATTCTCTGTTGCGGGATTCGGCAAAAACCGTCCCGTCGCCGATAATGAAACCGAAGAGGGCAGAAGGCAGAACCGCAGGGTTGAAATTATCTTTCTGCGCGACGACGTTGATTATACTGACCCGGCGGTTATGCAGGAACTGATTCAGCTTCAGTTCGGTCAGGATTTTATCGGGATTACCGACCCGGAAGGAATTACTTCACAGCCCCTGCCCGAAAACGAAACAGCTGTCACACAGCAGCCCCCGGCAAACCTTGACCCCGACAGAACCTATTATTCCAAGGAAGAACAGCTTTCATCTTCTCAGAATTAATTGAACATTATCATAATAATACCTTTAAAGTATTGCCGGAATGCTTTTCTCATAGATTTCTTGTAAAGGATGGTCATACCTATGGCTGATACTCTGTCTCAAAGCCAAATAGATGCCCTGCTGAACAGCTTTTCATCAGAAGGCGCAAAGGCTTTGGACGAAATAGAAGAACAGGCACAGGAACGAAAAGTCAAGAATTATGATTTCAAGATGCCGAAAAAGTTCACGAAGGAACAGCTTAATGTTATTGACAGCATCTTCGAAAACTATTCCCGTGTTCTTTCTTCTTACCTAACAAGTCTTATGCGCGTTTACTGCAAGGTTGAAGTGCTCCAGATAGAAGAACAGAACTATAAGGAATTCAATAATGCGCTCCCCGATTATGTTATGATGGCAATGGTCAATATGGGAATCAATGACGATGATATTATTGAGACTAACAGTATACTGCAGCTTTCAAATCCGATTGCTTATACAATGATGGACAGATTAATGGGCGGCAACGGTTCTTATACCGAAGTGACAAGGGATTTTACCGAAATTGAAGTCGGACTGCTGTCAAATGTTCTTGTGAAAATGACCGGATTACTTAAAGACCCCTGGGGTACATATATTGACATTAACCCCGTAATCAGCGCCTTTGAAACCAATTCCCGCGTTATGCAGTCAATCTCGCCTGACGAAGTCATTATCCTTGTTTTAATGGAAATGGAAATAAGGGATACCAAGAATACAATTTCTTTCTGTGTTCCCGCTATGAACCTTGAATCAATCATGGAAAAATTCGGCGACAGATGGTCGCGGTCGACAAAAAAACTCGACCCCAAAAAGGAAAAAGAGAGAAAGACATCTCTTCTTTCCGCTATAAAAGAATCGGAACTGAAGATTGACGCGGTACTCTGCGAAACCAAACTTGATTTATATGATGTTCTTACGCTGCAGGTAAATGATATTATTCCCCTGAATATGAACGTGGAGGATAATATAAGAGTTAAAATAGGCAGTAATCTGTGGTTTGACGGCAAGCTTGGTATTTATAATAATAAAAAGGCAGTAAAAATAGATAATATATATAAAGAATTGAGGTAACCGGAATAATGAGCGATAATATTGTTATTGACGGTTTTGGCGCGGTGGAAAAAGACGCCATCGGCGAAATAATGAACATAACGATGGGTTCAGCAGCCACAGCCGTATCCAATATGCTTTCTGCCAAGGTCTGGATTACTACCCCGACTGTCTCAGTAATTAAAGCTGATGAATTATCCTTTCCGGAGCTTGAACCTTCAATTATGGTAAAAATCAGGTATACTAAAGGAGTGGCAGGGCATAATGTTCTGGTTTTAAAACAAAATGACGTCCAGATGATTTTAAATCAGCTTATGGGTCTGCCCTTGGAAGTTACCGATGATTTTCAGTTTGATGAAATGAATATTTCAGCGGTATGCGAGGTTATGAACCAGATGATGGGTTCGTCAGCTACCGCTCTTTCCGAAATAATCGATACGACAGTCGATATTTCCACCCCCGAAGCGATTATTTCCGATGAGGAAAATATCGACAGGCTGTCTGTTCTTGAAATAACCGGCGATGAATGCGTAGTTACCATTAAGTTTAATCTTACTATTGACGGAGCTATTAATTCAGAATTTATTTCGGTGCTGACTATAGACCTTGCTAAAGAAATGGCGGACAAGATGATGGCAGGCTACGGGGCTCAGCCTGAACCCGAGCCTGTTTCCGACAACACGGCAGCTTCTTCCGGCGGCGCTTTGTCACAGGCGGAGATTGAAGCCATGCTTGGCGGAACTTCGCCGCCGCCCGTTACACCTGTTCCTGTTAATACTCAGTCCGCGTCCGTACAGAACGCGCCGCCGGTAAATTTGCCGCAGCAGCCGTACGGTTCGCCGGTTCCGTCCGTATCTTCTCCTCAGGCGCCGGCAGGGTATCCTCAGCAGTATACACAGCCTCCTATGTACGGCAATGACCCGAATATGATGAATATACAGCAGAACCCCATGATGTACGGTATGTATCAGCAGCCTTACCCGCCTGTAACGCAGCCCGCTATGAACGTTCAGTCAGTTCAGCTGCAAAATTTCAGTAATTACAGCAATCCCAGCCTGAGCCAGGAACAGAACGATAACCTGAGACTGCTTATGAACGTCCCGCTCGGCGTAACTGTTGAAATCGGTTCCGCCACTAAACGCGTCAAAGATATACTGGAGTTTTCCAAGGGGACAATTATAGAACTCGAACGGCAGGAAGGCGCTCCCGTAGATATTGTGGTAAACGGCAATCTTGTTGCAAAAGGAGATGTTGTTGTTATCGGCGCTAATTTTGGCGTAAGAATAACCGAAATAATAAAATCAAAATTTTTAGATAATTTAGGTAAGGAGTAATTACAAATGGATAAAAAGATTTTACTTGTTGATGACGCTGCTTTCATGAGAATGATGATTAAGGATGCTCTCACAAAAAACGGTTATAATAATATCATTGAAGCGGCGGACGGTGAAATTGCCTGCAAGACATATGCCGAAGAAAGACCGGACCTCGTTATCATGGATATTACAATGCCGAATAAAACAGGTATTGAAGCTCTCAGGGACATTAAATCCTCCGACCCTGCCGCAAAGATTGTAATGTGCTCCGCTATGGGTCAGGAATCCATGGTTGTTGAAGCAATCAAACTCGGAGCCCTTGATTTTATTGTAAAGCCTTTTAAAGCTGACAGGATTATTCAAACCGTTCAGAAGGTTCTCGGCTGATTATGCAAATGGAAATATTTACTGTTTTTATTTCTCTGCTGGGAGTTATAGGTCTGATTTTTCTTACTTATTACGGCACCAGATGGTTACGGAAAAGGTTCAATACCGGTTTATTCGGCGGTCACCAAAAGGGCGTTAAAATAATTGAGGTTGCTCCGGTTGCTCAGGATAAACAGCTTATTGTCGTTACTGTAGGAAAGAAAAATCTGCTTTTAGGTGTGACCCCCGCTGCCGTCACTAAAATCTGTGATTTGGACGACGAGGATATGACTGATTTTTCACCGGCGTCTGAAAACACGGATTCAGGTTTTCTGACAAGCTTCAGAAAAACCCTTGCCGATAAGCTGCAGAATAATAACCAGCAGGATATTGATGTTAATTTTAGGGAAGAAAAGGATGGGCATGATACTGAATAAATTTATTAAATCTGTGACTGCCTTGATTTGCTTAGTTGTTACCTTTGTTTTTATTTATCCCGCCGTTCCTGTTTTTGCCACAGGCGGTGAAAATCCTGATATTCCTGACATACAGTTTCCGCAGGAAACCCAGACACAGGCTCAGGGCGGTGATACGGAGCTTCCTTATGAGGAACCCGTTATTGATGATAACGAGGTTCAGTCTCTTTTAGACCAGGTCGGTATTACGGACGGCATAGCGTCAATTGACCTGATTATTCTTATAACAATTCTTTCCTTGGCGCCGTCCATTCTTGTAATGATGACATGCTTTACCCGTATTGTCATCGCATTTTCCTTATTGAGGAACGCAATGGGAGTTCAGCAGACGCCCCCTAATATGGTTATGATAGGTCTGGCTTTGTTTTTAACCGTGTTTATTATGAATCCTGTTATTGACGAAATGAACGAGGTTGCGTATCAGCCTTATAAAAACGGGGAATATACCTCTGACGAAGCTATAAATGCCGCTTCTGTTCCTCTGAAAACATGGATGCTTAAAAATACATCGCCGGATTCCATGGATTTTTTCCTTGCGCTTTCCGGTTCCGAAGCTTCGGTCGAAAACGAGGAAATATTCACTGAAGAAGTAAGCTTTGCAACGGTAGTTCCCGCTTTTATCCTGAGTGAGATAAAAATCGGCTTCGAAATCGGGTTCCTCCTTTATATTCCGTTCCTCATCGTTGATATTGTCGTTTCGACAGTTCTTATGTCTATGGGTATGATGATGCTTCCGCCGACTACCGTTTCCATACCGTTCAAATTGCTAATGTTTATCCTTGCCGACGGCTGGACGCTTTTAATAGGTTCGCTTGCCGGCGGATTTTACAGTTAGATTGTTTAATACTGCATTGGTAATTACTTATTTTCTCTATGGACGGAGGTCTGTATTCTTATGACGCAGGATATTGTTTTACAGATTTTCAGCGAAGCTATGTGGCTTGCCGTCAGGCTTTCAGGTCCCCTTCTCTTAATAAGCATGCTTGTGGGTCTTGTTATTGCGGTATTCCAGGCGGCTACTCAGATTCATGAGCAAACCCTTACTTTCGTGCCGAAGGCTCTTACTATAGTAGTGCTTTTATTCCTTCTGGCGCCTAATATGATAAATACAATGCAGACCTTTATATTAAGGATTTTTGATATTATAACCCAGGTCAGCCAGCACAGCAATGTATTATAGTGTATCGGAGGGGACTTTTTGGATTTCTTTGATATACTTCTCGGCAACCTTGAAACAAATCTGCTGGTTTTTGCCCGTATAATCGGTATATTTGCCTTTAATCCGCTTCTTTCGAGAAGAAATATACCGGCAATGGTAAAAGCCGGAACCGCCGTTTTCATATCAGTGATTGCCGTAATGGCTGTTAATCCCGAACCTGTCGTCACCGGTGAAATTACGGGAGTTTATCTTCTTATTGCCGTAAAGGAGCTTCTGTTCGGACTTACCCTGGGTTTCATTTCGAATCTGTTTTTTATGAGCATTGAAGTCAGCGGCGAACTTATGGAAATGCAGGCGGGTCTGGGAATGGCTAAGGTCTTTGACCCCATTACGCAGACTCAGACATCCCTGATGGGTACTATAATTCTGTTCGTAACCTATCTTTACTTTTTTACTGTGAATGCTCATTTATCATATATAAAACTGTTTGCTCTGTCCTTTGAAATACTTCCTTTGGCTGACTGGTCCTTTAATAAGGATTTAGGCTGGATTATCGCCGAGTATTTCTCCGTTGTTCTGGCTCTGGTAATTAAAATATCACTGCCGATAGTTATTTCCGAGCTTGTAATTCAGTTCTGCATAGGCATTCTGATGAAATCCGTACCCCAGATTCAGATTATGGTCATAAATATTCAGTTTAAAGTCGTACTGGGTCTGATAATTCTTTTTATTATCGCCCAGCCGCTGGCAGAATTTATAGATAAATATATTAACACACTTTATGAAACACTTGAAGGCGCCATTCCTTTGATTTCAGGATAATTTACGGAACAGCCGCATGCGGTTAAATTCTGAAGATGCTCTTTAATGAGAGGATGATTTAAGTTGGCTGAGGGAAGCATGGGTGAAAAGACCGAGAAGGCAACCTCCCATAAACGGAATGAAGAACGGAAAAAAGGCAATGTCATGCAGAGCAAGGATGTCGTTACCGCCGCATTCATCCTTATTATTTTCGGCGTTCTCCGGATTACCATAAACTTGATTTACACCGTCGCCGATTCAAGCTTTAAATACTGGTTCTCCATTTCAGGCTCAGGGATGACGGATAACGGAAGAATTATTGACGGGATGCAGACTTATGTTAAGCTTACCTTAGAAATCGGTAAGGTTGTTGCCATAGCAGCCGGGCCTACATTAGTAATTTCAATGCTTGTAAATATCTTTGCGTCAAGTATCCAGACGAAATTTATCCGGAGCAGGGAGCAGACGAAATTCAAGCTTTCAAAACTGAATCCGATTAACGGCATAAAAAAGCTGTTTTCAATAAATTCTGTTTTTGAGCTGTTTAAGTCACTTTTAAAATTTATTATTCTGATTGTTATTGTTTACGGTGAAATAAAGAACCGCATCCCTGAATTGATAAGACTTATTGATATGGAGCTTTTTCAGGTTCTTACATATATGTGCAGTACGATTTTCGCAATTATTATGAAAATCGGAGTTGCTTTCATAGCGATTGCCGCAATTGATTATTTCTTCCAGAAATATAAATGGGAGAAGGATATGAAAATGACGAAGCATGAGGTTAAGGAAGAGCATAAAACCATGGAAGGGGACCCGAAAATCAAAGGCAAGCGCCGTCAAATCCAAATGCAGATGGCTATGCAGAGAATGATGCAGAACGTCCCCGAAGCCGATGTAATAATAAGGAATCCCACCCATTACGCAGTCGCCGTCAAATATGACTCAGAAAAGAATTCGGCTCCTGTTGTAATAGCGAAGGGAGCGGATAACCTTGCTTTAAGAATAATTAAAATCGGCGAGGAGAACAATGTCACGATTGTTGAAAACAAACCCCTGGCACGCGGGCTTTACGATTCGATAAAGCTTGAGCATGAAATATCGCCTGACTTTTATCACGCAATTTCAGAAATACTTATATTTGTTTATAATCTTAAAAATAAAAAACTTTTATATTGATTTGACATAAAAGTTAATGCAGAAGGTCTGCTGCGCAAAACGGATTGACATGTAAAAATAATGAAAGGACGGCGGCGGCTGTATTGTGAAGAGATTACTGAATAATTCCGTTACGGTTTTAGTGCTGGTAGCGATTTTCCTGCTGATTATACCGCTTCCTACCTGGCTGCTTGACATGCTGTTCGTTTTCAACATCGCCGTTTCCGTTATTATACTGCTTATAACAATGTATGTTAAGGAAACCCTTGAATTTTCAATATTCCCTTCACTGCTTCTGATAACGACGATTTTCCGGCTCGGGCTTAATATTTCATCCACCCGTCTTATTCTTTCAAACGGCGGCGAGGCGGGCGAGCTGATTAAAGCATTCGGCGAGTTTGTAATGGGCGGCAATGCGATAATAGGATTTATTATCTTTATATTAATCACCATTGTTCAGCTTACCGTTATTACCAAAGGCGCGGAGCGTATTGCCGAGGTTACCGCGAGATTCACCCTCGACGCTATGCCCGGAAAGCAGATGGCGATTGACGCCGATTTGAATTCCGGCATTATAACGGAGGATGAAGCAAAAATCAGGCGTTCCAATATTCAGAGGGAATCCGATTTTTTCGGTTCAATGGACGGCGCCGCAAAGTTTGTTAAGGGCGACGCTACCTTTTCGCTGGTCGCCGCCGGAGTAAACCTTATCGGCGGAATTGTCGTCGGAATGATTTTTTTCAACATGGATTTTATGACGGTGCTTTCTACATATTCAATCGCTACCGTCGGCGACGGTCTTTGCGCGCAGATACCCGCGCTGCTTATTTCCACCGCTATGGGTATGATTGTAACCCGTGCCTCTTCCCAGGAAACGCTCAGCGACGATTTCAGGAAACAGTTTTCATCCCAGCCGACTGTTATGATTATTGCCGGAGCCGTTATGCTTATTATGGTATTTCTTCCGGGGTTCCCGAAAATACAGCTTATAATTCTCGGTACGGCTTTGATTTCCCTGGGGATACTGCTGATGCGTACTCAAAGAGCCGCCTTTGCCCCTTCCGACCTGCTTACGGCTCAGGAAATGGCGGAGAGTCAGCAGGAGCTTTCCGAAATGGAGTATTACAGAGATATCGATAATGTTTACAAGCTTTTAAACGTAGAACCGATTGAAATGGAATTCGGGTACAGCCTGATCCCGCTTGCCAACGAAAAGGTAGGTGGTACGTTTATCGAGAGGGTTGTAATTTTCAGAAAGCAGTTTGCCATGGATATGGGGATTGTTTTCCCTTCCGTCCGGATGAGGGACAATGACCACATTAATCCCAATCAGTATGTTATAAAAATAAAAGGTGAAATTGTAGCCCGGGCAGAAATCCTGATGGACCATTATCTGGCCCTTGATTCCGGAAGCATTATTCGCGAGATTGACGGTATCGACACAGTTGAACCTGCCTTTAACATCCCTGCTAAATGGATTCCCGAGCAGGAAAGGCTTCAGGCGGAAATTGCCGGTTACACCCTCGTCGACCCGACTTCCGTTATCGTCACCCATCTTTCAGAAATAATAAAAACATATGCCCATGAGCTTATATCAAGACAGGATATAAAGACTATGCTTGATAACCTTAAACAGACAAACCAGACTATTGTAGACGATATTATACCCAATATAGTAACGGTCGCCTATCTTCAGAAGGTAGTATGCCTGCTTTTGCGCGAGGGAATTCCTGTCAGGGATTTACAGACGATATTAGAAACCCTTGCCGACAACCAGCATACTATGAAGGATGTCGACATTACTACCGAATATGTCCGTCAGGCTTTAAAACGAACTATAACACGCCGTTTTCAGGACGGAGGGCAAATCCGGGTTCTTACCCTTGATACCGAATCGGAAAACAAGATTGTCGCTTCGGTCAAAAAAACGGAGCAGGGTTCATATCTGGCTATGGAACCGCAGGCGATTCAGCAGCTTATAACGTCGCTTAACGAACAGATTGAACGTGTTAAGGATGTTGTTCCCGTGCCTATTGTACTGACTTCGCCTATTGTGAGAATATACTTTAAGAAGCTGATTGACCAGTTCATTCCTAATATAACAGTGCTTTCGTTCAATGAGATTGACAATTCGGTACAAATTCAGGCTGTCGGAAACGTCGCTGTATAAGCGGCGGATTAAACAAGGGGGTCAGCTTTATAAAAATACTGTTTCCTCCGATACTAAACTGAAACCAAAATCCTTAGTAAAGGGGTGAGCATTATGTCCGAGCTGTCATCCGAACAGAAATCAGAGCTTCTTTTGCGTTATAAAAGCACGGGCAATAAGGCTCTGCGTAACGAAGTCGTTCTCGCATACATGAATATCGTGAAATATGCGGCTGTTTCCACCCGCAATATGTATCTGAAATATGCGGATACGGATGATATAATAAACGAAGCGGTAATTGCGCTTATGAATTCGATAGACAGCTATGATACCGGCAAAAACGTAAAATTTGAAACCTATGCTTCAATTAAGGTACGGGGCGCCGTCATTGATTATATAAGAAAACAGGATATTATCCCGCGTAATATAAGGAGGTTCGTAAGGGAATATGACATAGCCTATTCGGAGCTGTTCAATAAGCTTGACAGAGAGCCTACGCCGGCTGAGCTTGCCGATTTTATGAAGCTCCCCGTCGGTAAGCTTGAGAGCTATTCGGCTCAGGCGTCTGCGGCTCATATGCTGTCCTTTGAGGAAATGGTAAGCAGCGTCGATTTCGATATTCCGGACGAACCGTCGGCTGACGGCGTCTGGTCGTCGGAAGCGGGTATATATCACCGCGAAAAAATTGAGTACCTGGCTAAAGCGGTTGAATCCCTGACCGAAAGGGAGCGTCTTGTAGTTACTCTTTATTATTACGAACAGCTCAGGCTTTCCGATATAGGCAGGGTTCTTGAGGTTTCCGAGTCAAGGGTTTCCCAAATTCATTCGGGAGCTGTTATAAAGCTGAAAAGGTATATGTCGGACTATATGAATTCCGTATAATTAATAATTACTGATAAGAAAGGCTGATTTTTATGCTAAGAGGTTTTTATACTGCCGCAAACGGAATAATTAACGAACAGCGTATTATTGACGTTAAGACAAACAATATTGCCAATGTAAGAACCGCCGGTTATAAAGCCGACACAGCGATACCCACTACGTTCGCTGAAAAACTGCTTCTTATCAGGAACAGGATGGAGGATACGGGTACTATCCGTTACAGGACGATTGAAAACACACATACCGATTTACAGCAGGGTACCTTTGAAAATACAAATTCCCGGCTTGATATGGCAATAAGGGGAAGTGTTTATTTCAATATTTCCGAACGCAGGACAGGTGAAGCCCTCCTGACAAAGAACGGTCAGTTCAGCCTCGACGCCCAGGGGTATCTTTCGCTCGGTTCGTCGGGACGCGTCCTTGACGACGCCGGCAATGAAATCCAGCTCGGAACTTCTGATTTTACCGTATCAAGTCAGGGCGTTATTACAGCCGCGGACGGAAGGATTATAAATCTGGGTCTGACATACCTTGATGAGAATGAAGACGCCGAAAAGGTCGGGGATAACCTTATAAGGCCGTATAACGGCGAACAAGCGGGCAATATTCCCGAAGGATATAATTATTCCGTTATGCAGGGATGGTTTGAACGCTCTAATGTGGATGTGTCAAAGGAAATGGTTGAGGTAATGAATGCTCAGGGCGTATATAATTCATGCGTTACCGCTTTGAAAATTTTCAATTCGATTAATCAGATTGCCGCAAACGACCTTGCTAAAATACAGTAATGATATATAACCCCTGTCAGAATCTGAAGAAGTTGAGTTTTCAAGCGGGAATTAAGAACCCGTTCCCATAGGCATAAACACATATCTTTTCGGTAAATTTTATCGGATACAGCGTTAAAAATCCTTGAAAGGCGACAGCCTGTCTGCGGATTTTTGCCTATTATCCAATAAAATTATACTCGGAAATCTATACATTTTCCCTATGGGAACAGGTTCTAAGAATTTTGTCCCGACGGACAGAATATCCGGAAAGGAATGGGTACAGTTATGGCTAAAATAGGTTTACATACGTCTTCGTCAGGGATTTTCAGTTATCAGAAGGCTTTGGATGTCACGGCAAATAATATGGCTAATGTTAATACAAACGGTTTTAAGGCGTCCCGGGCATCTTTTTCCGACCTGATGTATACCGAAAGAGGCGTTAATGACAGAGTTCATACAGGACACGGAACAAGGGTCGACAAAACCGACCTGATGTTTGAACAGTCCGCTGTCCGTGAAACGGGGAGGATGCTGGATTTCGCGGCGATGAATGACGGCTTTTTTGCCGTTGAAAATCAATTCGGGCAGGTTCTTTACACAAAGGACGGTTCATTTAATATAACCGAAACCGAAGAAGGCGTCTGGCAGCTTTGCGACAACAGCGGCGGTTTTATCCTGGACAATGAGGGGAACCGTATTACCGTACCGTTTATACCCGATACCGACACTATAGATTTTACCGCTCTGAGGGACATGGTGGGTACTTATACCTTCGAGAATCCTTACGGTTTAGACCAGAACGGTTCAAATTATTTTGAGGCAAACGAATCCTCAGGCGAGGCAGGAGCAAATGAGGATGTCGTTTTAAAGCAGGGTTTTATTGAAGCTTCCTCCACTAACGTCGCAAATGAGATGTCTAAGGTAATCGAGTACCAGAGAGCTTTTCAGCTTAACATAAGCCTGCTTAAAATTCATGACCAGCTTGGCAGTGAGGTTAATAACCTGAGGAATTAATTTAAATAGCAATAGAGTAAACCTTAATTTTTTTATATAACTGAATAATTACCTGTATTTAACTTAAAATTAATATAAACAGAATATTTCATATGCTTCCTGATTAATTCATGCATTAGGTTAGCCGAAAGGAACGGATTTATTTATGGGAATAAAAAATGTAGACCAGCTTCAGGATATGCACCTTGATGTTTTAAAGGAAATAGGCAACATAGGTTCGGGCAATGCCGCAAGCGCGCTTGCCGGACTTCTTAACTGCGAAACCGATATTACCGTTCCGGTGGTTAAGCTTCTTGACTTTGACGATGCCGTAAGCTTTGTGGGCGGTCCCGAAAACATAGTTATTGGTATGCTTGTCGATATTCACGGGGAAATCAGCGGCATGATGCTTTATATCCTGCAGCATTCATTTGCCAGCCGTATGACATCCTCGATTTTCGGGACTGAAATTGAAGATATTTTTAATATGAATGAAATGGAGACTTCTTTTATTTCAGAAGTAGGCAATATACTTTCAGCTTCTTATATCAATGCGTTATCATCCCTGACCGGTCTTGCGATTGATATTTCAGTTCCGAATATGACCGTTGACATGGCAGGCGCTATTCTCAGCGTTCCGGCTATCCATTTTGCGCGCATCGGAAATAAGGTGCTGTTCATTGACGATTGTTTCTTACTCGGCGATAAAAACAATAAAATAAAGAGCAATATGATTCTGGTTCCGGAAATGGGCGCTCTTGAGACACTATTTTCAAAGCTGGGAGTTGAATTATAATGGGTAAACCTATTACAATTGGAATTGCAGATTTGAACGTAGGTCGCGATAATGACACGCTTGTTACATATGCTCTCGGTTCATGCGTTGGAATTTGCCTTTATGACGCCGAAAAAAAAATCGGCGGGCTTGCGCATATTATGCTGCCGTCCAGCAAAGAAGCATCCTCGCCCACTGACAACCTGAGACGGTATGCCGATACGGGCATCACCGAGCTTATTAAGGTTATGAACCTAAAGGGAGCTTCGGTCAGTAAAATGACAGCTAAAATTGCCGGAGGCGCTCAGATGTTCAGCGTTAGTTCGTCAATTTTTAATATCGGGGAAAGAAATGTCAATTCCGTAAAGCAAATCCTTAATAATTTCAAAATCCGTATTTTAGCGGATGAAACGGGTTCAAATTTCGGGCGTACTGTTTTTTTTCATACGGAGAACGGTATTATGGAAATCCGAGCCGCTACAAAGCCTACGCTTATGAGATAGAGAGATAGAAAAAAGCAGTGAGTATTAAGGGTCAGCCCTCAGTCTTCACTGCTTTTTCATTTTTTGAAGTTTATTGATTGTCTTCAATAAATTTAATAATATCGCCGACTGTTTTTATGCCTTCAACAGCGTCGTCAGGAATTTCAATGTCAAACTCTTCTTCGAGAGTCATAACAAGGTCAACAATATCGAGGGAATCAGCGCCGATATCATCCTGTATATTAGCGCCAAGAGTAACCTTATCCTCATCAATGTCAAACTGCTCGACAATAATGCCCTTTACTTTATCAAAAATCATTTATTCTGCCTCCGTTCCGTTATTTATATATAAAAACAATAGGGTGTGTTCGAAAATCATCAATATGCACATCAATAGTGATTTTTGCACCGCATTGCGTTAAAAAATCTTGAAAACCGCCGAGGTTTCCTGCGATTTTTTGCGC
>DBCY01000179.1 GCA_002293295.1 Ruminococcus sp. UBA946
TCACAGCTTGAAGCCGCAAAGGGGGAACTCGGAAAGCCGTTCCCCCGTGAGGATGAACTGAATACCAAAACAGCACGGCTTACCGAATTAAACATCCTGCTTGCCATTGACGGGAAACAGGAAATTGATATTACTCAAAGCGTTAAGACTAACAACACCGAAAGAACGGATATATCCGCTGAACAGATGCCTGCTTCCATTCACGGGAAAATGGATTATTTCAAAAAAATATCTGATAAAACACAAAGGAAAACACCGCAGTTAAGCTCTAATCTTAATAAAAATACGGCGGTGTTGCAGTAGTTTTAATTAACAAGTCCGGTTGATTTTATTTCAACCGGACTTTTGTTTCTTTTATTTTAAACCGTGACTTTCAAAAAACAATATTATATTATTGTTTATTAGTTTCTGAGCCATAGCTTCCCTGAACTTTACTGTTTTTTCTTTCCCCTGCAAACGAAGGCTTTCAAGCTCCTTCGGAATCAGCTCCTGTCTGTACTTAAGAGCTTCATAAGCGTCCTCAAATTCACCCAGCCTTTGGACTGCGTCTTTGAGGTTTTCATCAGAAATACAATATCCTTCTTTATTTTTTTCTGTAAATCGTTTCAATATGTTATCCTCCGTACTTATCTAAAAAACGCTGTCAATCTCATAATCCTCCGAGCAGTCTGCTTCACCTGTAATACAAGTAAAACAGCCGTTCCAACCGACTATTGCCGTTCCTATTGCCCAGACAGGCTGTCCGCACTGACTGCATTTAAAACCGTTCTTTTTCTTATCAGCCGCTTCTGTAAGCGAGGCTTTTAAATCTGCGGCATTCTCACTGGGATTAGTCTTAATATGCTTTTTTACAAACTCATCAATGCTTATCGGAACAAACATAAAAATCACAAGCTTTCATAAAAATTAATAACAAAGCAAGCAGGTTAATGTAAATATTATACAGCATAAAATCATATTTGTCAAAGAAAAATGAAGGGGGTTATATATTGCAGAAATTATCAAGACCTATTCAGATGAAAATCTATGTCAGCGATGAAGAAAGGGAATTTATACGCCGTAAAGCTGAAATAGCGGGAGCTTCAAAAATGACCGATTATCTACGTAAAATGGTTATGGACGGTCATATTCTGAATGTTGATTATTCAATGTTCCGTGAAATAAATTCGTCATTACAGCACATCTCAAACAGCATAAATCAAATTGCAAAGAGGGTAAATTCAACCGATAATATTTACAGTGAGGATATTAAATTGCTCAAGGAAAAACAGGAGGAAGTATGGCGGTTACAAAAATCCATCCTATCGCGACTACCCTGAATAAATCCATTGACTATATCATCAATCCCGATAAAACTAACGGAAAAATTCTTGTATCATCATTCGCCTGTTCCGCTGAAACGGCGGCGGTTGAATTTGAATGGACAAAGAAAAATTCAGAACAGCAAGGCGGGCGATTGGCTTATCATTTAATACAATCGTTTGATATTGGAGAAGTGGATTATGATACCGCACATGAAATAGGAAAAAAGTTTGCTGACGGTGTATTAAAGGGTAAATATGAATATGTTATCGCTACTCATATTGACAAAGGTCATTGTCATAACCACATCATTTTTAATTCCGTAAGCTTTGCCGACAAAAAGAAATTCCACGGTGCAAGCAACATCTTTCATCGTATACAGCGGGAGAGCGACAGGCTCTGTCATGAGTACGGTTTATCCGTAGTTGACCAGACCAAAAACAAAGGAAAATCCTACAGTGAATACACCGCCAACAAGGAGGGTACAAGCTGGAAATCACTGCTCAGAAAACGTATTGACGAATGTATTTTGTGTTCAAAGGACTGGGACATTTTTCTTTCCCTTATGGGTAAGAATTATGAAATAAAGCAGGGTAAATATATTTCTTTTAAAGCAGAGGGACAGGAGCGTTTTATCCGTTCAAAAACCCTCGGAGCGGAGTATTCCGAAGAACGGATTAAAGAACGTTTGCAGGGTATAACACACACTGTTTCAAATGCACAAAACAGTAAAAATCCATTCAAACTTATTATTGATATTGAGAACAATATTAAGGCTCAGCAGTCGGCGGGATTTGCTCACTGGGCTAAAATACAGAACCTTAAAACAGCCGCCGAAACTATGAATTATATTACTGAAAAAGGTATACTTGACTACTCCGTTTTGACTGAAAAATACGAAAGCGTTAAGTATAAAAAGGACAACGCCCACAGCCGTATCAAGGCAATTGAAAAACGTATTAAAGAGCTTGATATTCTGATAAAAGACATTAAAATTTACCGAAAAACCAAACCTGTTGTTGACAGGGTTGAAAAGATAGTTTTCAAGGAAAAATACCGTAAAGAACACGAATCGGAATTTATACTTTTCAAAGCTGCCGCGCAGTCCTTGAAACCGCATTTAAAGGACGGCAAGCCGCCGTTAATCAAGCCTGTCCGGACGGAAATCAATCAGCTTATTTCAGAGAAAAATTCCCTTTACAGCGAGTATGACTTACTCAAAAAAGAGTTTGCCGAAGTGCAGAAAATCAAGCGTAATGTTGATATGATTTTAGGTAAAGACCATTCTCCAAAACGTGAAAATATCCGCAGACGTGATGACGGACTGGAGTAAAAAATCCTCATAAAAACATTCCCGCAAGGCTTCTTGCGGGAGTATTTTTTTATTGCCGTTCTGACGGCATTTTCATTAAAGCAAATAATTATAAAACCGCTTCTGCGGTTTTATAATTTGGCTTTTAATCATCAAAAAGGGTTTCAGGGATTTCCCTGACAAGCACAATTTTTCTTTTGAGAAAAATTTGCATTTCGGGACATTATAGTCCCAAAATGCGTTGCTTGCTATGCTTATCAGGTACTGATATTAGGTGGTTTTTCAAATCTTTCCATCCTTAGGTTTGTGACTGGTCTTTTATGAAAACACTTTAATATCTCCATTCAAAGGGGGTTTTTTGATGAGTTAATTCAGAACCATCTAATTTCATTCTGCGATAATCCTCGTCCAACATAATTCCATCTTTATATATGGCTGAGTTTATATACAAATATCCGTTCTTTTCATAGCAGCTGTAAAACGGCAAATCAAAAATCACTTCATCTTCGTATGTTCTCAAATCTTTTCTGATTATGTTGTAAATATTTTTTTCACTATCTCTATGTGAATAATAAAGGTAAGTATCCTTTATTGTAATAATATCATTATGTTTATTCCTGCTGAATTTCTGGTCAGATATTTGCTCATATCCTGTTCCGTCGTAGTTCATTCTGAAAATTGTATAAATATCGCGACTATATCTATAATTTTCGGGCTCCATATGATAACTCTTAAAGTATATTTTACCGTCCTTTGAAAAGTTATATGTTCCATCCATATCGTTAATTGTTAAAAATTCAATACGGCTTTCTTTATCCATATATAAAGTCTCGAAGTCTTTAGATTTCTCAGAATAAATACCCAAATATGATGTATTAGCACCTCCCANNCGTCATATATAATAAAAATCATATCATCAAAACACGCTATTGTAGTAATTACATTTCCAATATCCGCAATAAATTTTTTTTCTTCTTTTTCAATATTCATACTATATAATCTATCGAAACTCAACACAGAGTAATTTCTTCCATAATAATCTTTACCATTATATTTTTTTGTATAATATGCCAACCCATCAAGGAAAAGCTTAGGGGTAATAGATAAATTATGCTCATCAACAACTACTTCCCCGCTTCCGTTATAATGATGAGCATATAAAACGTAAATGCTGTTTCCGTTTTCATCCTTTTCCTGTTTTGTTTCTAAAAACCATTTTGCAGGAGTCCTAAGCATAACCTTATTTGACAAACCGCTTTTTATTTCTTTTCCGTCAACTATTTTAACGGCAGTTACAGCAAAGGAATACTCAGTTTCAGCTTCAAGCTTTCCGATTGTGGCGGTCGTTTCCGTCACCTCCGTATATCTTAAATTAAAATAACCCGAAACGGGGTTTTGCCGATAAATATAATATTTATCAGCACCCTCAATGTCAGTCCATTTCAGAGAAATTTTGTCATGGTTTACAAGCTTGTATTGCAGTACGGGTGATTCCGGCGGCTTTTCAGCCGCCGAAACACTTAATAGGAAACAAAAAGATAATATAACTGTTAAACAAACAAAGGGGAAAATAGTTTTAAACAGTTTCATCAGGAACACTCCTAATTATAATATTTAGCATACTCTGTATTACCTGTTATTACCCTTTTTAATTCCGCTATAAGTTGTGCCTCTGTCATTAAAACTCCGCCTACTTCTTCGAGACTTCTACGAATATATTTTTCATGCAATTGGGATAAAACATTTTCTAATTAACCAATTATCATTCTTAAAGATTAAAAATAGTTTTGCGGGATTATATTCATTATTAACAAATTTTTTAATAATTTTACCATCATTAACTGATATTAGTTCGTACTGTAAAGTGAAGTCTACAATAGCCCTGTTTGAGTGTTTTTTAATATCAGTAATATCAAAATCATATACCTCTTTATAATTTACATCTTTTGTATTAAAATCATTATTAAAGAAACGTCTAATGTTCATTTCTTCAAAAACATCAATTGTTGTTATATGATTTTTCAATTCATTAGATAGACTTATATTTTTTTCATTTGCTAATGATAATAACTCAAATGAAATATTATAAATAAGACTATACTGTCCTTTACTCAACTTATCCATTTCATATAAAGCAGAAACACCTAAGTAATTTATATCGTCTTCATAATCTTGTCGAGTATTTTTAATTTTATATTCAATCGTATACTTGGAAAAAAATAAAGTAAAAATTACAAGTAATAATAAAACTATTAATAAAATAATTACTATTAAGATTATTACCTTATTTTTTAAAATTTTTGCTATTGACATGGTAATGCAT
>DBCY01000133.1 GCA_002293295.1 Ruminococcus sp. UBA946
TTGTTCAATTTTCAAGGTTCTGTGCCGGCATAATTCTTGGCTGGAAAAATAATTTCCATTAAGCTTCCCATAATGACAGCTTTATTAGTATATCTTATTTCCGCCTGTTTGTCAAGAAAATTTTACAAAATACTTCAAATTTGTTAAATATGCTGTATTATTACTTTATATCAACATATAATATATGTATTTTTAACAATCCGAATACATATCAGCATACCTCATTATCATATAAGCTGTTATTGAACTCTGACAACAGCATTTACATAATGATATAAATTTGGTATAATCAGATAGTAATCATTATATTAACCGGCGGTGAACCGGAATGCAACCCTAAGTTATATGATTTCCTCCGGCATTTCAGAGTAACTCCTTATATAAACTGATTTATGCAGTGCCGGCGGCAGCCGGGCTTTCAGCGGGAACCTGATTTCCGGCAGGGACGGCAAGCTCGATATTATTCCGGAGAAAACTGCATATCATAACGGCGAAAAATGAAAGCAGATACCAAAGCGCTGTAAACAAAAGGCAAACCTGACCGAACAGGTTCATGAAAAGCGACGAATAATCCCATACCTCCCAGCCCAGCCACAGGTTCACTATGCACCCCGATAAAAATTCCATGGACGTTATAACAATCGCACCGTAAAGGCATTTCCTGAAAATATTTTCATACGGATGAGAAGTATAGCGGCGGTACATCAGCATCAGGCAGATTCCGCCCGTAATAGTCATCGACCAGTGGGTATATCCCCTGAACAGAATTTCAATAATTGAATATATTACGCCGCCGAACATAAAAGTCATTATATTCATTTTCAGTTTAATCACAAGTATGAACATCCTTTCGCTTATACTATAATAAAAGCTTTTTATAAAGTCCCATGTAAAATTATTAGAATTAAAATTGTATACAAATATTTTATTCGGAAAATTATAAAAAACTCTTGACAAGTTGAGGTAAATGATGTATAATATGTAAAGCAATTTGGCTTTACATTAAATGAATTTTTGCCTAAGGGCGGTAATTTTTATGAATACACAAAAAAATCTTGATATTTCCGTATTGCTTGATTATTATTCTCCCATGCTGACAGAAAAACAGCGTAATGTGATAGAGCTTTATTATAATGAGGACTTATCCTTGTCAGAAATTGCCGAACATGAAAAAATTACCAGACAGGGCGTCAGGGACAGCATAAAAAGAGGCGAAATGTCTTTGCTTGAGATGGAGCAAAAATTTCATCTTGCCGAAAAATCGTCAAGGTTTTACCGTATGATAGATGAAATAACGGTAATAGCTTCCGAAATTAAAGAGGAATGCATTTCGGGAAGAAGTATCCGGAACGTTATAAAACGGGCAGAGAGAGTTGCCGAAATTGCAAATGAAAATAAAGACTTGTTTTAACATTAAGTATTACAATGTTATATAATACTTATAGTATATTATAATAAGGAGAGCGGCTATGGCGTTCGAAGGATTATCAGAAAAACTTAACAGCGTTTTTAAGCGCCTTAAAAGCAGGGGAAAGCTTTCCGAAGCCGATGTCAAGGAAGCCATGCGCGAAGTGCGCCTTGCTTTGCTTGAGGCTGATGTAAATTATAAGGTTGTCAAGGATTTCATAAATAGAATAACCGTGCGCGCCGTGGGTGAAGAGGTTCTTTCAAGCCTTACCCCCGGTCAGCAGGTTATAAAAATTGTAAACGACGAGCTTATTGCCCTGATGGGCAATAATAACGCGCGTATTAACTTTCCTTCGAGACCTCCGTGCATTATTATGATGTGCGGACTTCAGGGTTCCGGCAAAACGACCCATGCCGCAAAGCTTGCGAAATTTTTCAAGGAACAGGGCAAACGCCCGCTGCTCGTCGCATGCGACGTTTACCGCCCGGCTGCAATAAACCAGCTTCAGGTTGTCGGAAACAAAGCCGACGTCAAGGTTTTTGAGCTGGGTCAGATTAACCCTGTCACAATAGCGAAGGAAGCCGTTAAACACGCAAAGGATTACGGGAACGACCTTGTCATCATCGATACCGCGGGACGGCTTCACATAGACGAGACCCTTATGAACGAGCTTGAAACAATCAAAAAAGAAACGTCGCCGAATGAGATTATGCTTGTCGTCGACGCCATGACGGGTCAGGACGCCGTTAATGTCGCAAAAGCCTTTGACGACGCGCTTGGTATTGACAGCGTCTTAATGTCGAAGCTTGACTCCGACACAAGGGGCGGCGCGGCGCTTTCCGTTCTTGCCGTTACAGGCAAGCCGATTAAATTCGTCGGGATGGGTGAAAAGCTTGACGAGTTCGAGCAGTTCCACCCCGAAAGAATGGCGTCAAGAATCCTCGGCATGGGCGATATGCTTACCCTGATTGAAAAGGCGCAGTCGGCTTTTGACGAAGATAATTCCAGGAAAATAGCAAGCCGGTTAAAGGAAAATTCCTTCGACCTTACCGATTTACTCGACCAGATGAAACAAATCCAGAAAATGGGTCCCCTAAAGCAGATTCTGGGCATGATGCCCGGAGTCGGCGATAAAATCAAGGATATTGACATTGACGACAAACAGCTGAAAAGAATTGAGGCTATAATCACCTCAATGACTCCAGCCGAGAGAGCGAAGCCGTCCATAGTAAACCCGTCCAGAAAAAGGCGGGTCGCCTCGGGCAGCGGCAATACCGTCGCCGATGTGAACAGGCTCCTCAAACAGTTTGAGGAAATGCAGAAAATGATGAAACAGCTGGGGGTAATGGGTAAAAACCAGAAAGGCAGGAAAAACAAGCTCCGGCTTCCCCCGGGTATGCAGGGAGGCGGAATGCCCTTTTAGTTGTCAGTTATATAGTATTTAGTAGTTAGTGGTACCTCATAACAGCGTTTAAAATTTCAATATAATTATTAAAATCATACCGCCGCAGGCGGTATACCGCCATTGTTAATTGTTAATTGTTAATTGTTAATTATTAATTAGCACTGCTTATTCCTTTTGTTTTATTT
>DBCY01000186.1:0-462 GCA_002293295.1 Ruminococcus sp. UBA946
ACTTGACATTTTATAGACAGCATGTTATAATAGTGAAATGATAATTTATTATGGTAAAATCCAGTACAAAAAATGATAAAAAAGGAGTATGTAAAATATGATTGAGTTGAGAATACGTGATTTACGAGAGGACAGCGACTTATACCAGAGAAATCTATCGGCATATCTAAATGTCACACAGCAAACATACTCAAGGTATGAAACTGGTGAGCTTAATCCATCGGCTGAAACAATGGCAAAGCTTTCGGAATTTTATGAGACCAGCGTTGATTATCTCCTGGGGCTTACGGATGTCCGTACTCCTTATAAAAGAAGAACAAATAAAAAGAACGAATAAACAAAAAACTACCGGACTATAAATAATCCGGTAGTTTTTTAGGGTGTATTCCTAATATTATACATTTGTTATACGTTAATTATCAGTTATGAACAAAATTCGTCACGGTAATTCAACGAGTAAAT
>DBCY01000186.1:615-3950 GCA_002293295.1 Ruminococcus sp. UBA946
TTCACTCGCTAAAATACCCTGTAAAATTCGTATTAACCAGTTGAAATCATTAATCAAAAGTGTTATAATATATTGATTAGTGATGTGAAAGGTGAAATATGAAAAAAGTATTCCGTGAAGACAAAAAGAAAAAAGGAGTTATAATTTTGAAGGGAATAAAATATTTATTAATAATAACCGTTATTCTTTTCGCGGTTGTTTTTGTTGTAACCCGTTTCGGGGTAAAAGAAAAAGCACCCGCTGACGAAAACATAACCGGCGGAGAAATTTCCGGAACCGCTTCCGGTCACCCGGATACCGGCGGTATCAGTTCCGGCAACGAGGCTTCCGGCGTTCCCGTAACGTTTGAAGAGGAGGATAATGTGGAGATTGATAATAAATGGGCTATGTTCCTTGTGAACAACCAGAACCCCCTGCCCGGAAATTATGACGGGATGATTGATACCGAGCTTGTTTTCGAGGATTACCGCGAATATTACATGGACGCCCGTATGTCGGACTATATGCTCCGCATGATTGAGGACGCCAAAGCGGACGGTACAGAGCTTCTGGTCGTTTCGGCATACCGCACAAGCGAATACCAGCAGGATAATTTTGACCGCAGCGTTCAGGAACGCATGGACAGGGGTATGGATTATGAAGCCGCTTATGTGGACGCCTCGGCAAGCGTGGCTTTTCCCGGCAGAAGCGAACATAACGCCGGGCTTGCCGCCGATATAATGTGCGAAGAAAACACAAATATGGACGACGACAGCTTTGAAACAACAAAGGAATTTGCATGGCTTCAGGAAAATGCCGCAAAATACGGCTTTATTCTTAGGTATCCAAAGGACAAAACCGATTATACGGGAATTATTTACGAGCCCTGGCATTACCGCTTTGTCGGCGTTTATTACGCAAAGGAGCTGAACAGGCTTGGTATGTGCCTTGAGGAATACTATGAATACCGCGGCTGGCTTGACGAAAACGGCAGGGCGGTATATATGAGGGGCCCCGCCGGCGATAATGCGGAAAGCAGCCCCGCTCCCGGCGAAATCTTCGTAGGCGGAGAAACAGAGGCGACCGTTACAAAATCCACATTCGTCACACCCGCCGAACAAAGCGTTACTATAATTGTGTAATATCATTTTTTATACCTCGGTATTATAGTATCTCCTGCGTTTTTTTGTCTTTTCGCCGTACTGAATGGCTTTTTGCGGGCACCTGTGTATGCACGCCATGCAGTGCTCGCAGTTACCGAGCCACCGGGGACGGTTTTTTTCCAGCCTGATATTCCCGACGGGGCAGGTTTTTTCGCACAGACCGCAGCCCGAACAACTGTCCTCGGCATAAAAAGCCTTATCAAGCTCCTCGGTATTCATATAAAGAAAATCGGATGTGATACTGTTCTTCCTGACTGATTTTTTGCCCGATTTTATATCACCGGCAATTTTTTCAATTCTTCTTCCCGATTTGGCGGTTCTCCCTAAAAACATCGGGTTATATTTAGCTATGTAGTTAGCCGGCATGAATATCCCGCATCCGTACGAAAGCTTCAGGCCCTTTCCGTCAAGAAGCTTTTCAAGCGCCGATATGCTCCCCGTTCCCGAACCGCCCATTGTGACTATACCGAAAATATAAGCGCCGGGATGAATATCCAGGTTTTCTATAAACCTTTTTACAATGCGGGGAAGATTTCCGTAATAGGACGGAAAAACAAAGCCGATGATTTCACCCTTCCCGCCTGTCTGACCGTCGCTTTTATATTCCGCCATGGAATAAACCTCGGATTCGCCGAGTTTTTCGGCAAGCTTTTTTGCGGCATAAAGTGAGTTGCCCGTTCCGGTAAAATAAAATATCATTCCGTTACCCCGTTTCTTATTTATTATACTAAATACCTTAAGTATAACACCGGAGTATGCTCCAATGTCAAGCGCTTTTTGTGAATTCGGAGGAATAAATAAATTATTAATACTTTTTTGTGCATTTCTTATATTCATTAATAATGGGGCTGCCGCATAATTAGCATTATACACAAAAACGTAGGGTCGAACCTATGCGGTCGACCGTTACAATAAATTATTAATACGAAATAAACAGTTAATTATATGATTTCGTAAAAAAGCGGGACGCCACACAGGGCGTCCCCTACATATTATTGTGCATTTTTAAATTATGCGGCAGCCCCATTTATCAGTTTACTACATCTTTTTGACCGGAATCCACACCTCCTCGAAATGCTTTCCGTCGGTATCGGTATAGTATATTTCCATTTCAGGACCTGAAGCTCTGTTATAACCAGAAGCGGGTAACCATTCGCTGTATGCCCTGCTGAAAAGCGAAGATATCTCAACGCCCGGTTTGTCGCTTTTAATTACCATTATGAACGCTTTCATCAAAGCCCGTTATATTCACGGTTTGATTGGTAAAAATATCCACCGCACGGCATTTGTTCTTTATGCATACATTACGGCAGTTCCCTCCGAATTCTCCGTCAAGGGTCCACGGCAGGTCATCGTCCGAATGGAACTCTATTTCAGCGGACTTGAAAAGATAAAAGCAGCCGGACTCAAGCTCCCTGCGGACAAGGCAGTTTATAGTCTGCTGAAACTCTATAATGCTTTTGGGCATTTTTATTAAAAACACCTCAAAGACCCCGTCGTCCAGCAAGACCTCCTTGCCGCTGAGTCCCTTTAAGCCGCCCACCGAGCATGAGTTTGAAACCATTCCGAAAATAAAGTCGTCCTCAATGGAAACACCGTCATGGGAAACGGTTATATGATATGATTTTGCGGTATTGAGCCTCCTCATTACCTCCATGACGTAGGCAAGGTGCCCGAACATGTTTTTCATGTTCTGCGAGGTTTCATAGCTGACGTCGGTAAAAACTCCGAACCCGGCAATATAGGTAAAATATTCCTCGTTGAACGAACCGACGTCAACGCTGATAACGCCGCTCTTGCATATCCTCAAAGCGGCTTCCTCCATATCCTTAGGAATCCCCAGGCTTGACGCGAAGTCATTCATCGTACCCGACGGGATGTACCCCAGGGGGATTTTCCTGTCAAGCGACATAAGCCCCTTAATGACCTCTCCGAGCGTTCCGTCGCCGCCGCTGCACACAATTACGTCGAACTCCTTCCCTCGGGAACCGGCGGTCTGGCTGGCGTCATAGCGAGCCTGGGTAGGATATGCCGTTACCTCATACCCTGCCTTTACGAAAATATCTATTATTTTCATTAAGTAATTTTTAATAAGACCCTTGCCTGAATTAGGGTTAAATATAAACAGCATTTTTTTCATATTATCCGTTTAACCTCCTGTTAATATATTAGAACCTGTTCCCATAGGCGTAA
>DBCY01000186.1:4042-6855 GCA_002293295.1 Ruminococcus sp. UBA946
TTCCTATGGGAACAGGTTCTTATGTTTGCTGTATATATTATACACTTTTACCGGAACGAACGCAATGCGGATTTTGTCGGATTTTAAATAAAAGCATATTCATTCCGTTATCAAACGTTATCAAATCCCGAATTTGACATTTTGTTTAATTATATGGTATAATAAATTGTTTGATAACAGAAAAAGGAAGTAAAAAATGCCGTCTTCTAACACAGCCTATAACCCCCTCGGTTCTGAAAAGGAATCAACGCTGCTTCTCAGGTATACGATACCGTGTATAATTTCTATGCTGGTGTCGGCGTTATATAATATCGTCGACCAGATTTTTATAGGAATAGGCGTCGGTATGCTGGGCAACGCCGCAACCAACATAGCCTTTCCGCTGACCGCGGTATGCCTTTCACTGGCTTTGCTGCTGGGAATAGGCGGAGCTTCGAGGATGTCCTTAATGCTTGGTCAGGGAAAGAAGGATGAAGCGTCAAAAATCGCCGGAAACGCCGTAATACTTATGCTTATTTCCGGAGTAACGCTTTCTGCCGCCGTACTCATTTTTTTAGACCCTTTATTAATGCTTTTCGGTTCGACGCATGAAATCCTGCCCTATGCGCGAACCTATACAGGTTTTACGGCAATAGGCTTCCCGTTCCTGATAGTAAATACCTCCCTGAGCAAGCTTATTATTTCCGACGGCAGCCCGAAATACGCAATGTTTTCGCTTCTTGCCGGAGCCGTTATAAACACAATCCTTGACCCGCTGTTCATTTTTGTTTTTGACTGGGGGATGACAGGAGCGGCGCTGGCAACCGTTATCGGTCAGGTCAGCTCGTGTATAATAACGCTTCTGTATATAAAAAGGTTCAGGCAGGTCAGCCTTACTAAGGATTCATTCAGGCTGTCCTTAAAACACAGCCTTTCAATACTGGCGCTCGGTATAAGCCCGGCTTTGAATCAGGCGGCAATGGCGATTGTTCAGATTGTTATGAACAACTCGCTTAAGCATTACGGCGGCTTATCGGGATACGGCAGTGAAATCCCGATTGCCTGTTCGGGGGTAATAGCTAAGGTCAGCATGGTTTTCTTCGCGGTTATAATCGGGATTGCCCAGGGTCAGCAGCCGATTCTCGGCTTTAATTACGGCGCGGAGAAATACGGGCGCGTCAGGAAGACCTTTATGATGTCGCTGTGCGCGGCAACGGCTGTTTCGGTTATTATGTTCATAATATTCCAGGCGTTCCCGAGGCAGATTACCGCAGTTTTCGGAAAAGGCGACGAATTGTATTTTGAATTCGCCGAAAAATATATACGGATTTTTATGTTTATGACTTTTATAAACGGCATACAGCCTATAGCCGCAAATATGTTCACCTCAATAGGCAAGCCCCAGCTCGGGATGTTCACAACCCTGACAAGGCAAATCCTTTTTCTGCTTCCGCTAATAATAATACTCCCCCTTTTTGGGGGCATTGACGGAATTATTTACGCCGGTCCCGCCGCCGACGCCCTTGCCGCCGTCGTCTGCGGAATATGCCTGTTACGCGAGTTCAGGGAGCTAACACGTAAGGAATCAGGAATGAGGAATTCCTGTCAAAACAAAGCATAAAAAATCGGGTATGCCGTTCCTTTATATGCTACAATATATTCAGACGAGGAGATGAATTTTGTCCCAAGCGGGCAGAAATCCGGAAAGGCGGTTTTATTATGGACTGGATTAAAGGAATACAGGACGCAATCCGTTATATCGACGATAATATCACCGAAGAGCTGGATTATAATGAAATCTCAAAGAGGGCGTATGTCTCAGCTTTTTATTTCCAAAAGGCGTTCGGCATTCTCTGCGGCTTCACACTTGGTGAATATATCCGTAACAGAAGGCTGTCATTAGCCGGGCTTGAGCTTTCATCCGGAGAAGCAAAGGTTATAGATGTCGCTTTGAAATACGGCTATGATTCACCCGACAGCTTCACAAAAGCATTCACCCGATTCCATGGGATACCTCCTTCGTCGGCAAAAAGGGAGGGGGCGAATTTGAAATCATTCGCGCCCCTTAAAATCAAATTCAAACTGGAAGGCGGTAATACTATGGATTACAGAATCGAAGCAAAGGAAGCGTTTAAGGTATTCGGTATAGTAAGGGAATTCAACAGCGATACGTCCTATAAAGAAATCCCGGATTTCTGGAGCGAGCATTATCAAAACGGCGGCGGTGAAAGCGTATGCGGGATGTTCGGCATATGCTATGACCATGATTCCGACACAAAGCTTTTTAACTACATGATAGCCGATTATGCCGACGAAAAAAAAGTAATCCCTACAGGGTTCACCATGAAGGAAATCCCCGCAAAAACCTGGGCTGTATTCCCGGCTACAGGGGCAATGCCGAAAGCTTTACAGGAAGTCAATACTAAAATTTGGAGTGAATGGCTTCCAAATTGCCGCGAGTATGAAATTGACGGGAATTTCAACATAGAAATGTATTCGGAAGGTGATAATAACAGCGCAGATTACTACACTGAAATATGGATTCCCGTAAGGAAAATATGATATTGACCGGCATTAAGAACCTGTTCCTATAGGAACAGGTTCTAGGGCGTGTTGACACTACCCCTGCCATGTGTCTTCTGGCTGAATTTTTGTCAGCCGTTGTTAAATTTTCTTGCAATACAACAAGTATTACCGCGAAAATTTGCCTAGCCTGACATAAATTCCGCTCAGAATCCACGTCGCATGTTTAGTGTCAACACACCCTAATTATGGTAGTATTTCCTTACTCCTTATTCCTGATCAATGTCAACAACTTAAGCAAAAAACGAATA
>DBCY01000186.1:6899-11334 GCA_002293295.1 Ruminococcus sp. UBA946
AAAGTAAAATCTCTTAAGTTGTTACCATTGTATTCCTGATACCTGACCTTAATGCACGGCGTTTTTCAGCTCATTGCCGGCAAAAAAGTCATTCAGGTTTTCAACCGTTACCTCGGCGATTTTTTCAAGAGCCTCCTCTGTAAGAAAAGCCTGATGAGATGTTATCAGGACATTCGGCATAGAAACGAGCAAAGCCAGAACGTCGTCCTGTATAACCGTTCCCGAATAATCCTCAAAGAAGAATTCCGACTCCTCTTCATAAACGTCAAGACCGGCTCCGTGGACCCTTCCCGATTTGAGCGAATGAAGCAAAGCGTCGCTGTCAATCAGCTGACCCCTTGACGTGTTTATTATGAACACGCCCTCCTTAACCTTTTCAAGGGTATCTTTATTGATAATATGCCTGGTTTCATTCGTAAGAGGGCAGTGCAGGGATATTACATCGCTCTCGGATATAAGGCGGTCAAAAGGTACATACTCCGCGCTCACCTTTTCACAGGGCTTAGGATCGTATGCAATCACATTCATGCCGAAGCCGCGGCATATCCCGGCAAAAACGCTCCCGATTTGACCGGTTCCTATTATACCCGCCGTCTTGCCGTGAAGGTCAAACCCGGTTAAGTCGTTAAGGGAAAAATTGAAGTCGCGGGTACGGTTGAAGGCGCGGTGAATTTTCCTGTTAAGGGCAAGAAGAAGCGCCATTGCGTGTTCCGCCACGGCATAGGGCGAATAAACGGGAACCCTTACGACCGCAAGCTTATCTTCGGCATATTTTACGTCAATATTATTATATCCGGCGCACCTGAGCGCAATAAGCTTTACTCCTATTGAACACAGCCCGTCTATAACCTCCTTGTCAATCGTGTCGTTCACAAATACAATAACGGCTTTGCAGCCGCCGGCAAGGCTTACCGTATCCGCGGTAAGCCTGTGTTCATAGTATCTGAAGGCGTACCCGTCTCCCTTAAAATTTTCAAACCACTTAATGTCATAAGGCTTTGCGTCGAAGAAAGCGACTTTTTCCATAAAAACACCGCCGTTTTTACGGTTATTGTTAGCATAAATTCAGCTTTTATGCTAAATTGTTTTCATACAATATGGATAATAAGATAAAAAGTTAATCGGTTCAAACCTGGATATAGACTTCAGTAATATTGAATTAAAAAATCATACCGCCGCATGCGGTATTTCTTAATCGCTATATTTACTGCCCCAGGGGTATTATTTTTAGCCGGATATCATTTATTTGCATAACAATTTGCATTATTAAGCGGGATATGTTATAATATTCTAAATTCCTATTATTATTGAAAGAAGATTATTTCTATGCCGAATAATTACGACGTTATAATTGCCGGAGCGGGTATCGCGGGTCTTTATACAGCGATTAACCTGCCTCCCGAGCTTAATGTGCTTATTATCGCAAAACGGGAGCTGTCTTTGTGCAATTCCGCCCTTGCGCAGGGGGGAATCGCAGCCGTTTACAACCCTGAGGACGACAGTATTCAGCGGCATACGAACGATACCCTTATAGCAGGGGGGTTTAAAAACAACCCTGAGACGACAAGGATTCTGATAACCGAAGCGGCACGTGAAATTGAGCGTATTATCAGCCTCGGCGTTGATTTTGACAAGGATGAAAACGGAGCCTTCCACCGCACTCTCGAGGGGGGGCATTCGCGGCGCCGGATTTTCCACCATAAGGACGCCACCGGCTTTGAAATAACTGCAAAGCTGCAAAGTGCCGTTAAAAGCCTTCCGAATATAAGCGTTAAGGAAAACGCCCTGCTTTGCCGGGCAAGGAAAACCGGAACGGGTTTTTCCGCGGATATACTTTCGGACGGCGGACATACAACCTTTAACTGCCGTTATCTTGTCCTTGCAACAGGCGGAATCGGCAGGGTTTACGAATATACCACAAACTCGGCTGCGGCAACCGGGGACGGTATTTCCGTCGCTTATGAAATGGGAGCCTCTGTAAAAAACCTGTCCCTGGTTCAGTTCCATCCGACCGCGTTCAGCAACATGAAGGAGGATTCAAGGGAATGCTTCCTTATATCAGAAGCCGTCCGCGGGGAGGGCGCATATCTTCTTAACTGCAAAGGCGAACGCTTTATGCACAACTATGACGAACGTCTTGAGCTTGCCCCCAGGGATGTCGTCTCGCATTCGATTATTACCGAAAGCAGGAGAATCGGTTCGGATGAGTTTTACCTTGACATAACCCATAAGGACGCCGGTTTCTTAAAGGAACGCTTCCCTATGATTTACAGCCACCTGCTTGAAAACGGGATTGATATGACAACGGAAAGGATTCCCGTTTATCCGTGCCAGCACTATCTTATGGGAGGAATTAACGTAAATTCGAAAGCCGCTTCCTCTGTCGCCGGTCTTTATGCGGTCGGCGAATGCTCCCATACGGGGGTTCACGGTAATAACAGGCTGGCTTCCAATTCATTGCTCGAAGCGCTTGTATTCGGACGGCAGGCGGCTGAGGATATTGCCGCGTGTGCGGAAAAATCCGCTGTCGCTCCTGAAAACACCGATGAATACCCATTCGAGCAAAGCAAAACGGCAAAGCCCATACCATTGGGGCTAAGGACGGAAATACGCCGTATAATACAAAAAGCATATTTTGTCATCCCCGACATGAAAGAAGCTGTCGAAGGGTTCGAACGCATATCAGAAATAAAGCATCTGCTTGAAAACGGGGATTTCGTTCTGGATTACGATTATATTGAGGCAAAATCGCTTGCAACGGTGGCGTATCTTATACTAAAGGATGTAATTTAGTACTAATTAATAATTAAAAATTAACAATTGAGTCCTTCTANNAATGGCGGTATACCGCCTGCGGCAATATAATTTTAATTATTATATAACTATTAGCTGTTACGAGGTACTAGATTAAAATTATTTTTGACATGGGTTATAACTGTTTCCATGATATCTAATTATCCGGAATAGGCGAGGAACGGGGTTTTATATGGAAATAAAAATAAATGCAGCCGCTGCTATGTTTTTTATTATTGCCATATTTATATACGGGTGTGAAAATTTTACCGGCGGCGGAGATTTTTATTATACTGAAGCACTAAACAATTTCAGAGAAGGGCTTTATTCGGAAGCTGCCGACAATTGTAAATCCGCTCTGGAAAAAGGCACTGAGGATGTAAGCGAATCCGCCGTTTATAACATACTGGGACGCTGTTACCTGGAGCTCGGATTATACGACAAGGCAGTTGAAAATTATATAAAAGCCGCTGAACTGGACAGCGAAAACCATGAATTGTGGACGAACCTCGGCGTCGCATACAGGAACAGCGGCGATAATGAAAAAGCGGCGGAATGCTATGAGAAATCACTGGAAATGAATCCTGATTATGCCCATACCCATTCCAGCCTGGGCAGCTTGAATATATTACTGGGAAAGCCTGAGGAAGCGATAATTAATTTTAAGAAAGCAATCGGTTTGGATTCTTCCCTGGCTGTTGCTCACGGTAATCTGGCCCTTGCATATGCGATGACCGGGGATTTTAAGGAAGCCGATAAATCAATGAGACAGGCAATAGCCTTGGGTTATGAAAATGCCGGTGAGATAAAGCAAAGAATTGATGACTTAAAATCATTTAATGATTGACTGAATAGATTAATATTATTACACATGTTGACAATATTAGAGCCTGAAAGCACGGTCAGATTTGGCAGTTCTGATAAACTTTTGTGAAATACTTGCTTTTTTTATGCGGATGTGTTATGCTGTTAATGGTAAATTTAATGTTTTAGGTGAAAGGCTGGAGCAATCCGGTCTTTTGTATTGTAAAAAACAAGGGGTTATGGGAAACTCCATTATACAGGAGCTGATAAATTAATGGCAGGTAAAAAGGGCGGGAATACCGTTTCTAAGGTTTATGAAATCGCCAAGCCTGTAGCTGACAGTTTAGGGCTTGTGATTTGGGATATAGAGTTCGTCAAGGAGGGGGCGCTCTGGTATCTGCGCGTTTTAATTGAAAATAGCGAAGGTTTTCTGGATATGGATACCTGCGAAAAAATGACAAAGCCGCTGAGCGAAGCACTTGACAGGATTGACCCCATCGAGCAGAATTATATGCTTGAGGTCGGTTCCCCGGGGCTTGGGCGCGTTCTGAAGCGGGAAGAGCATTTTAAAAGGTACCTTGACTTTCCTGTTAAAATTAGGTATATACGCGAAATTGGCGGTGTAAAGGAACTTGATGCCGTCCTGCGCGCATATAATAACAAAGACTCGATTACCGTTGAAACCAAGGACGGCATACTTGATATCAATCCCGCCGATACGGCTTTTATAAGGCTTGATGATGAGGATAATTTTGACGAAGGTTGATTTTACAAGGATAAATATATTATTTTAATGATTACCGGACTAGGGCGTGTTCGATAATTAGCAATGTGTATA
>DBCY01000160.1:0-10398 GCA_002293295.1 Ruminococcus sp. UBA946
GGTGTGCGTTTTAATTGCCGCCGCGTTCCTTTCCGGACTGCACATTGGCCGGGGGCAGGGTTTTAATTAATTGATAAATAATATTTTAATTATCTTAATTAAACTTAATTTATCAGTTTAAGTATTTCATTTTTTTCGAAACGATATTTATTTGTGCAGAAATGACAGCATACCTCTGTAAATTCATCCTCCTCAGCCATTTTTTTAAGCTCTTCCCTGCCAAGACTGACGAGCGCTTTCTCTACCCTTTCTTTAGTACAGTCACATTTATATGCGGCTTCTGTCACATCAAGAACGTTCGGATTCAGATTTTCCAAAACTTTTAACGCCAAATCCTCACCGGTCATTCCGCTGTCAAGCATTTTAGTAACGGACGGAAGCCTGTTCAGGTTTTCTTCAATTGCATCAATAACATGAACATCGGCAAAGGGAAGGAGCTGTATCAGATACCCTCCGGCTTTTTTTACGGTTAAATCAGGATTAATGAGTACCCCAAGACCGCAGACAGTCGGGATTTGTTCGCTCGATGCAAAATAAGCGGTTATATCCTCGGCTATTTCACCGGACACAATATTAATCTGACCTGTGTACGGCTTTTTTAACCCTAAATCCTTTACAATGGATAAAGTGCCGTTTTTACCTGCAGCACCGGCAACATCAAGCTTTCCGTATTTGTTAAGAGGCAGTTCGACAACCGGGTTCTGAACATAAGACTTTACATTCCCTCTGCTGTCGCTGACAGCAATCATTACACCGGCTGGACCATCCCCCGCAAACCGGATTGTTACGCTGTCATTATCCCCCTTCAATCCGTTTCCGATTAATGACGCGGCAACGGACAGCCGTCCTAAAGCCGCTGTAACCACAGCGGAGGTTTTATGGATTCTTTCTATTTCCGATACGATTTCCGTAGCGTCGACCGCGGAAGCCACGACTGATGCGTCAGATGATATTGTTCTGTATATTTTTGCCATAAACACATACCTTTACTTAGAACCTGTTCCCATAGGCGTAAACGTATGTCATTTCGGCAGATTTTACCGAATACAGCGTTGAAAATCCTTGAAAGGCGACAGCCTGTCTGCGGATTTTCGCCTTGCCTTCAGCAAAATCATGCTCGAAAATCCATACATTATTCCTATGGGAACAGGTTCTTATATTAATTTCTTAGCGACATAAACCATTTTTTCATCACCGTCTTTATATTTGTCAAATGTCATATAATTATATTTTCCACAAATTTCAAAGCCATGCTTAATAAGAATACTATCGGTTATTTCAATATCATAAGCAGTTTCAGAAAAGCTTTCCCAAAATCTTTTATAAGAGCCGTTCCGTTGTTTTTCAAAAATATCGAGTTCAATCAGAACCCTGTTGTCCTTTGTTGAATAGGAATTCTGCCATACGCAGTACAGATTCTCAATATCATATACAAATGTATTATTACCCAGAATATTTTTATGTTTATACGGTGTATTCATATCGAAAATAAACAAACCGCCCTTTTCGCAGAAAAGCGAAACCCTGCTTATTGTTTCCTCTGTTTCTTCTAAGTCATTTAAATGGTTCAGGCTGTCCAGAGCGCATATTGTGACGTCAGCCGTTCCGAACATATCAAGCTTTGCCATATCCTGGAATATATACTGAATATCCAAGCCGCTTTTGTGTTTTTTATCAAGTGCGATATTCAGCATTTTTTCGGAACTGTCAACGCCTATGACATCATAGCCCAGCCGGCACATTTCTTCGGACAGGCTGCCCGTTCCGCACGCAAGGTCAAGAAGAATACCCCTGTCATTGCCCCCGTGAAGCTTAACAAGCTTATCGAAGTATCCGGCACACTCCCTGTATGAAATATTGTTCGTCAGTAAATCATAAAACGCTGCAAAATCATTGTATCCGCCCATTTATACCCCTTATTTTTTCGTAAACCAGTTATTTTGTACTCTGTCAAGCATAGCCTGACAGGTTTAAAGCGCTTTATATTTTGACTTGCTGTATTTGCATTATACTAATAACCGATTGAAAACATATAAAAAATCAAGTATAAACCATTCATTACGGTTTTTACGCAGATTTTTTTCAATGTTTTTTATTGGGGATTAGTATTAATCAGACAACGCGCGGTTCTAATTCAAATGGTTCGTTACAAGAGTATATTTCATGGAATAAACCCATATACGGAATATCATCCTCCATGCACTTTATTTTATAGGATAATTCCCCGTCACACTCGAGTTCACCTTCGCGCCGCATGACGTCAAAAGCATCAACTATATTTTCCATAAGATATGTCCGGATAAATAACGGCAGCTGCTTTAGCATAGAATCGTCAAGCTCGGTTTCAGAGCGGTAGCCCTCAATAACAACGTTGAAGTAATCGTCCATAAACTTTTTACGCTTTTCTGCGTCCGGCTCAAACTGTGTCCAGCCGACGCCGTGCGCCCAAAGCCCCGCCAGGTCAAACATATACCATCCAAAACAGGAATTATCAAAATCATATACGGTAATCTGACCTGTTTCAAAATCAATGTTATAATTTCCGTCATTGTAATCGAAATGAATCATACCGAACGCTTCACGGCTTTGATTCGTTTCTTTCAAAACATTTATATGTCCTAAAAGCTTTTGTTTAAGCAAAGTTAAAGATTCGGGTATCAGTTTATCAATGTATTCGGCGTTAAACTTATCAAAAATATTATAACGCCGGTGAACGGGGGTGTATTCTTTAGCCAGATGGTGCAGTTTTCCTAAAACTTTACCGCAGTTATAAAAATATTCATTAAGCGGAACGCCTTCCCTGTAACGATACCCGTTTTCAACAAGCATTATTCCTCTCGCCTTTTCAAATAAGCAAATGAAGAACTCCTGATTTCCGCAGGTTACTTCTTCCAGGAGATTTCCGTTTGCGGATGTATAAACATTTGCGACACTCCCGCCGTTAACGGCTAAATAGCGAATAAACTCAACCTCGCCTAAATAATGCTCGCGGCTTCTGTCATTCAAGAAAGAAATCCGGAGTATCTTATCGTGTTCGTCCGTCTTCCGGCAGACATAAAGGATATTCCGCCCGCCCTCATGCGGTGTGATTAGTGAAAAAGTAAAACCCTCTAATTCATACAATGTTTTTGCAATAGGAAGTAAATTATCATTGCTTATTTTTAAAGCTTCGTTATATATCATTCTGAGCCTCCTTATTTAGTAAACTCCCCATCTTCCCCAGCGGCGGTATAAATATTTGAATAATCACTATCCGAATGTCAGTCATACAATTCATATGTATATAATAACTCCTATTCCTTAATACTCTGCACCTCAACCAAATGACGGTATACCCCGCCCTTTTCCATAAGCTCGGCATGGCTTCCCTGCTCCGCTACCGTACCGTCCTTGAGGACGATAATACAGTCGGCGCGCTTAACCGTAGATAACCGGTGCGCTATGACAATAAGAGTTTTCGAGCCGGCGATTTTTCCGATTGCGTTCTGGATTTCACGCTCCGTTTCGGTATCAACCGCGGAGGTTGCCTCGTCTAAAATCAGAATCGGAGCGTCGCACAGTATACTCCTTGCAATTGAAACGCGCTGTTTTTGTCCGCCTGAAAGACGTATTCCCCGCTCTCCGACGACAGTATCGTACCCAAGAGGCAGACCTGCGATAAAATCATGTATACAGGCGGTTTTAGCGGCTGTGATAATTTCATCCTCTGACGCATCCGGCTTGCCGTATGAAATATTTTCACGGATAGTGCCTCCCCACAGGAAAACATCCTGCAGCACCATACTTATATTACTCCTCAGGCTTCTTAAAGTCATATCTTTTATTGGTATGCCGTCAATCAGGATTTCTCCCCCGGTAACGTCATAAAAACGCGGAAGCAAAGCCGCAAGCGTTGTTTTTCCTACCCCGGTCTGCCCGATAACGGCATACATTTTCTTTTCGGGGACGGTAAAGCTTACGTTTTGTAGGGTATATGTATCAACCTCGTCGGTGTACTTAAAATCAACGTTTCTGAACTCTATATTTCCGCTTAACCTGCCCGCGTCCTTCGCGCCGGGGCTGTCAATAATACCCGGTTCGGTTTCAAGGATTTCAAACACGCGTTCTCCGCCCGCAATACCAGCCTGCATATCCTCAACAACACGCGTGATGTTGGCGACAGGAGCATAAAAAACACTTAGGTAAAGTAAAAACGCAACGATTTCATCAATCGAAAGTCCATGGTTTCCGAATGCCAGATACCCGCCCGCGCCGACAACAATAACATTCCCGATTGATGTTAAAAATCCTACCAGCGGGTTCATAATCGCCATATAAAACAATGCTTTCAGGAGGGATTTTGAATAATTCCGTGAATGATTAAGAACTTTTTGGTATTCGTGTTCTTCCTTTCCCCAAAGCTGAATTTCCTTGATTCCGGTAAGATTATCCTGCAAAGCTGCATTTAAATCGCCTATATGCTCCTGTGCCTTTCTGCGGATTCGCCTGGTTTTCTTAAACAGCGGAGCCGCCAGAAGAATCAGCGGTACAGGTATGAAGGTAAGTAAAGCCAGCGTCACATTCGTTGAGAATAGCATTATACTGACTCCGGTAAACAGCAGAATCCCCGAAACCAGTTCGGGTACGGCATGAGCAATCAGCATTTCAAAGTCAGCCGTATCGTTTATAACCCTGGACATCAGCTCTCCGGTCTTTTTATTCGAATAAAAACTTGCCGACAGCTTTTGCATATGCGAGTAAATTTCCGCACGGATTTCCGCTACGAACTCCCATGCCGCATAATGCCCGATATAGCTTTGAAAAAACGCCGCAACAGCCCTGAAAATATAAGCCGCAAATAACGCAGCCGCGATTATTATAAGCTTTTTGACAGGGTCGTTTTCAATATTGTCTGTTTCAAGGATTTTAACCATTTCCTGCGTCAGCCTTGGAGTAATGAGGTTAACCGCCGTTACGAAAAGAGTCGCGACGGCGGCTGTAAAAATATGATATTTGTACTTACCCGCTTTTTTATATATTTTAATCAGTGTATTCATTTTTCATCAGCTTCTTTGGTATCAATATCCTTCATCCGTTCAAAAATCAGCTTATAACCGTCGCTTCCGTAATTCAGGGTGCGGTTAACCCGGCTTATTGTAGCCGTGCTTGCTCCGGTCTGAGCAACTATATCGCTGTATACTGTTTTATCGACAAGCATTTTTGCAACCTGCATCCTCTGGGAAATCGACTTCAGTTCCAGAACGGTACATAAATCCTCAAAAAACGCATAGCATTCCTCAATATTTTCCAGCATTAAAACAGCTTTAAACAAATTATCCATATTTTCATCTTTAAGTTTACTGTTCATTTTATTACCTGCCTTTCATGATTTTTGCCGGTTCTGACAAAACTTTACAGTATTGGTAAAGCACCGATACTGTAAAATAATTCATATTATTATATTAGCACATAAAAGTGTAAAAGTAAAGGGGTTTATAAAATTTTATCCGATGTCATTCACAAGCATATCCTCGAAGGTCTGCCGTTTTACGACAACCCTGGCGGAACCGTCCCTGACCATGACTACAGGCGGAACCGGAAGCTTGTTATAATTTGACGCCATGGAATGATTAAACGCGCCCGTAGCCAGAACGGCGATAATATCTCCTGCCTCAACGGGCTGAACCGGCATATTCTCGCCCAGCAAGTCGGTTTCGCAAATTCTTCCGGCAAGGGTAATAACCTCTGTTTTTTTCATATTAGCTTTATTTGCGGCAATAATGCTATATTTTGATTTATAAAGGCTGTACCTTGGGTTATCGCTCATACCCCCGTCAACCGACACATAAGTGCGTATTCCGGGAATTTCCTTCACAGCTCCGGCTGTGTAAAGTGTAATCCCGGCAGAACCCACTATAGAACGCCCCGGTTCAAATACCAGAAACGGCAGCTTTATATTATTATCAGTGCACAGCTTTTGAACCGTTTCCGAAACATCCCGGATAAACATGCCAAGGGCAGGTGGGTTATCTTCTTCGGTATATTTTATTCCGAATCCGCCGCCCATATTAAGTTCATCAATTTCATAACCCAGCTCATTTTTTATTTTTATATTAAAGCCGGTCATTATTTTTGCAGCTTCCATAAAAGGAGCAGTATCAAGAATCTGGCTTCCTATATGGCAATGCAAGCCTGATAACTTTATACCCGGCATTTTCACAGCCGATTTAACTGCCTCAAACGCTTCGCCTGTTTCCAAAGCAAACCCGAATTTACTGTCGATTTTACCCGTTCTGACAAAATCATGCGTATGAGCGTCAACGCCGGGTTTAATCCTCAGCAGAATACAAACGGTCTTACCATATTTTACGGCAAGACTATTAAGCATATTAAGTTCATATATATTATCTACAACAATTCTTCCGACATTATTTTCAAGAGCCATCACAAGCTCGGATTCGGTTTTGTTATTTCCATGGAAATAAACCTTGTCCATGGGAAACCCGACGCTTAACGCCGTATAAAGCTCTCCTGCCGAAACAACGTCGGTTCCGAGCCCCTCTTCCATGATAATACGGTACATCGCCTTGCAGCAAAACGCCTTGCTTGCGTAACACATAAGTCCCCTGCCGTTATAGTACATATCAACAGAATCCTTTAATTCACGGCAATTCTTACGGATGAGGTTTTCATCCGTAATATAGACAGGGGTCTGGTATTCCTTTGCAAGCTGCATGGTATCCATACCTCCGATGGTCAGATGACCCAGTTCATTTACATCCAGATTTTTTGACACAAACATATGCTCTTCCTTTCATTTTGCTTGGCTCATGATTCATAAAATGCCGTTTACTGCATCATCCTCTGACAGTTCTTCGATTATACCTCTTATACCGTCAACACCCTCTCCGGTTACGGCGGAAAACTCAATTATTTTTATATCATTAAAATATCCGATTTCCTCCCGGAACCCTGCCATCCGTTCATCCCTCTGACGCTTTGAAAGCTTGTCAGCCTTAGTAAGGACAATAACAAAAGGGAGTTCATTCTCCACCATAAAATCAATCATATGCAAATCGTCTTCCGACGGGGGATGGCGGTAATCAATCAGCTGGAAAATCAGGGCTATGTCCCGGCCGGAGGTAAGGTATCCTTCAATCAAGCCCGACCATCTTGCTTTTTCGGCTTTGGAACGCTTTGCATATCCGTAGCCGGGTAAGTCGACAATGAAAGTATCCTCAACCTTATAAAAATTTATTGTCGCGGTTTTCCCCGGAACCGAAGACACCCTAGCAAGAGACTTCCTTCCCAGTATTTTATTTATCAGTGATGATTTTCCGACGTTTGAACGTCCCGAAAATGCGATTTCAATATAAGAGGGCGGCGGAAGCTGACAGTATTCACCGTATGACGTATAAAACTCCGCTTTATTGAAGTTCATGAATATTTTTCTGACCGTCCTTTCCGGATGATTTGTCTTTTATGTCCCGAATTTATCATGAATGGATTTGCTTTATACTGCCATTTTCGGTTTTGTTTGCATACGGTACGGCATATGTCGTTTCCGGCATTATAAGCGCTGTATTAAGCACATCCGAAAGGTTTTCGGCAAAAACAAAATCCATACTTGTTCTGACTGCGTCATCCACTTCTTCAAGGTCGCTTTTGTTGGCTACCGGAATAATTACAGTTTTTATTTTAGCTTTATAGGCAGCCATTACCTTTTCACGCAGACCTCCTATAGGAAGCACCTTGCCGTGTAAAGTGATTTCGCCTGTCATAGCAACGTCCGAACGAACGGGAATTCCTGACAAAGCCGATATAAGAGCGGTAGTCATGGTTACTCCCGCGGATGGTCCGTCCTTTGGCGTAGCCCCTTCGGGGGCATGGATATGAATATCCTTTTCCTTGTAAAAATCCTTGTTTATGCTGTATTTCTCAGCAACGCAACGCGTATAGCTGATGGCAAGCTTCGCGCTTTCCTTCATGACGTCGCCCAGAGAGCCGGTGGTTTCAACAGTTCCCTTTCCGTCAAGAATAACGGCTTCAAGCGGCATAATTACGCCGCCTACCGAAGTCCAAGCCAGACCGTTTACGACACCCACCTCGTTTTGCTTTGAATAATCGTCTTCAAGATACCTGCGTTCTCCCAGGTATTTATTTAAATTGGCGGATGTGACAATAACCTTTTTCTTCTCTGCCGATACAATTTCCTTTGCGGCTTTTCTGCATACCGACGCAATTTTCCTTTCCAGAGAACGCACTCCCGCTTCTCTGGTATAACCGTCAATAATCATATAAACGGCCGTATCGTCTATTTTAAGCATCGAAGCTTTTAAACCGTTGGCTTTAAGCTGTTTTACAATCAGGTGCCTTTTGGCGATATTGAACTTTTCTTCGCGGGTATAGCTGGTAAGCTCAATGACTTCCATCCTGTCGAGCAGAGGCGCGTCGATGGTGGAAACCGAATTAGCGGTGGTGACAAACAAAACGCTGCTTAAATCAAAGGGAACTTCAATATAATGGTCCCTGAAAGCGTTGTTTTGTTCGCTGTCAAGGGCTTCAAGCAAAGCCGAGGACGGGTCTCCCCTCATATCCCTTGTCATTTTATCAATTTCGTCAAGCAAAATAAGAGGATTGCTGCTGCCGGCAAGCTTAACTGCATTGATAATCCTGCCCGGCATTGCGCCTATATAAGTTTTTCTGTGCCCCCGTATTTCCGATTCATCCCGTATTCCTCCCAGTGAGATACGGGCATATTTCCTGCCCAGCGTTTTGGCTATGGACTTTCCTATTGAAGTCTTTCCTATACCGGGAGGACCGACAAGACAAATAATCTGTCCCTTCAGTTCAGGCTGCAAAGCTCTGACGGCAATAGTTTCAAGGATGCGTTCCTTAACCTTTTCAAGACCGTAATGGTCTTTGTCCAAAACGTTAAGCGCCTTGTTTATATCAAGCTTATCCTTTGTTTTATAATTCCAGGGAAGCTCAAGTACACTATCAAGATAATTGCGCACCACATAGGATTCCTGCGATGACGGATGCATTTTAGACAGCCGGTCTGCCTCCTTAAGAAGCTTTTCCGTAACCTCTTCGTTTAATTTTAATGATTCTATTTGTTCTATGTATTCATCAATGTCATCCTGTGATTCTTCTTCTTCACCGAGCTGAGATGAAATGGCTTTCATCTGCTCCCTGAGGTAATAATCCCTCTGACCTTTATCAATCTGGCTTCTGACCCTTTCATGTATGCTCCGTTCTATATCAAGAATTTCAACCTCCCGCGAAAGCATTGCAATTAAAAGTCCCAGCCTTGCAATAATATGATTTTCCTCCAGCAGGAGCTGTTTATCCTCAACGGGAATGGCGACATTGAACCCGATAAGCTCAAATAACCTGTAAGGGTCGGTTTCATTATAAATAGCCAGGCGAAGCTCCTTCGGCATTTTAGGAATATTATCGCTGTACTGCTCAAAGATGCCTTTTAGTGTCCTAATAACCGCGTCAAGTTCAATGTCATCGGTTTTTTCTCTATAATTATATACGGTTTCCCTGACTGAGGCAAGCAGGAACGGTTCATCCTGAATAATATTCATTATTTTAGCCCGGTATTTTCCCTCTATTAATACCCTTGTTATATTATCGGGCGTCTTAATTATCTGACGTATTTCAGCCACTACTCCGATTCTGAATAAATCATCGATTTCCGGATTTTCAATTGAAATATCTTTTTGGGCAGTTAAAAAAATCAGTTTACCGGCATTCATAGCCGCTTTTAAAGCCGCTTCGGATTTTTCCCGCGAAACGTCAAAATGCATGACAACATTGGGGAAAACGACCAGTCCCCTCATTGCCAGCATTGGTATTACCGTTTCAGTTCCTTTTAGTCTCATCAGAGGTACCTCCAAGTGTATAACAGAACAAAATCGATTGTTTGCAGATGGAATTTTTCACTGTACCGCATTAAAGTGTCCGGAATACATAAAGTATTTACACAGACTTATACTTTTTATTGTTCTAAAATACAGAATTAATGTATATATTGCAAATGAATATAAATACATTATAACTTATTTTTCGTCTTTTTGCAAGTAACAATTTAATATATTAATTATTACGGTTTTAGCCTTAAAAACGTAAAATTTGAAATTAAAGAAAAAAAAACCTTAAAATATGTTATCAAAAAGAAACAGGACATCATTCCAATACTTAAAAGGAACAAAAATCCTAAAATAAATATAATACTAATCCGCAATTAAAATGTTTGCATATTACACATCTTTTTGCCGCATTGCGTCGTCTTCCTCTTCGACAGGCGTCAGCCTGTCTTCATCGTCAATCCTAGCACTGCAACAAAAATATGTGAAATATTTTACAATCATTTTAACCGCGGATAAGGGCGTGTTTGATAATTAGCAA
>DBCY01000160.1:10475-26364 GCA_002293295.1 Ruminococcus sp. UBA946
CCGTTTATGGGCATATTGATGATTTTCGAACACGCCCAAGTAAAAAATAACATCCTGTACAGTAAAATAATCAAACCACTTTTTTTGTCAAACTTTTCTTGCCTGTTTTTATAATCGGGTCGGCATTTTCATTAACGCATTTTTCTGTAACGGTGACAGCGCAGACATCCTTATTTGACGGGATACTGAACATCACCGGCATCAGAATTTTTTCTATTATAGAACGAAGCCCCCGGGCTCCTGTATTCTGCTTTATAGCCATAGCGGCTACCGCTTTAAGCGAATCATTTTCGAATTCAAGCTCAACCCCGTCAATTTCAAACAGCTTTTTATACTGTTTGATAATTGCGTTCTTCGGTTCGTTCAGAATACGAATCAGCGCTTCCTCGTCAAGCTCGTCAAGAACCGTTATGACGGGAAGGCGTCCGACCAGCTCGGGTACAAGCCCGTATTTTACAAGGTCCTGAGGAACAACCTCCTTATAAATACCCTTTTCCTTTTCAGATTTGGTCTTTATATCGGCTCCGAATCCGATTGAAGATGAATCGGTTCTTTTCTGGATAATTTTATCCAGACCGTCAAAAGCTCCCCCGCAGATGAAAAGTATATTTTTTGTATCTATATGCACAAAATCCTGATTAGGATGTTTTCTGCCTCCCTGAGGCGGAACGTTGGAAACGGTACCCTCAATTATTTTTAACAGAGCCTGCTGAACGCCTTCTCCGCTGACGTCGCGCGTTATCGATGTGTTTTCGGATTTGCGTGCGATTTTATCTATTTCATCAATNNTCGGGGTGTTTGCGTCCACCCTGCGGTGGAACATTAATAACCGAACCTTCCAATAATTTCAACAGTCCTTGCTGCACACCTTCGCCGCTTACATCACGGGTAATGGATGGATTATCGCTTTTTCGGGCGATTTTATCTATTTCATCAATATAAATTATACCCTTCTGGGCGGCTTCGGTATCGAAATCGGCAGCCTGTAAAAGCCGTACAAGCACATTTTCCACATCATCGCCTACATAACCGGCTTCGGTAAGCGTCGTGGCGTCGGCAATGGCAAAAGGAACGTCGAGTATTTTAGCGAGTGTCTGAGCTAAAAAGGTTTTGCCTACTCCCGTGGGGCCGAGCAGAATTACGTTGCTTTTCTGCAGCTCGACATCATCCTGGGCATTAACACTCTCCGCACTGTTAATCCTTTTATAATGATTGTATACCGATACAGAAAGATATGTCTTCGCCTGCTCCTGACCGATAACATATTCATCGAGAATCTGCTTGATTTCCACAGGCTTTATCAGCTTGACAGGCGTATTGGAACCCTTCATCCCAGGTTTTTTTCCCTGACCCGTCATAGAAGCCGGATTAACCATATCGTTTCCCACGAGAAGCTCGTAGCAGTATACCACACAATCATCGCAGATATTGGAAGTACCCGCAGAGAACATATTCAAAACCTTGTTTTCAGTTTTTCCGCAAAAACTGCATTTCTTTAATACTCTGTCACTTCCGGACATAAAACGGTCACCTCCTTATGAAGTAATACAGGCTTTATCTTTTATAAACAACCTTGTCAACAAGACCGTATTCGACAGCCTCCTGCGCATACATAAAATTGTCGCGTTCGGTGTCAACAGCAATCTGTTCGATAGATTTACCCGTATTTTCAGCTAAAATACTGTTTATTTTTTCCCTTGTCCTCAGCATATGGTCGGAACGGATTTTTATATCGGTACACTGTCCCGAAATACCGCCGCCGGCTATTAACGGCTGGTGTATCATAATTTCAGAATTCGGAAGCGCGAAGCGTTTGCCTTTCGTACCCGACGAAAGCAAAAAAGCTCCCATGGAAGCAGCCATACCCATACAAATGGTAGACACGTCGCATTTAATATACTTAATCGTATCATATATAGCCATTCCTGCGGTAACGGAACCTCCCGGACTGTTTATATAAAGTGATATATCCTTTTCGGCATCCTGACCTTCAAGGTGAAGAAGCTGTGCGATAACAAGGCTTGCCGTCACGTCGTTAACATCTTCCGAAAGCATGACAATCCTGTCGTTGAGAAGACGTGAAAAAATATCATAAGACCTTTCGCCCCTGCCGGTCTGTTCAATTACATAAGGTATAAAACTCATATCATTATCTGCCCGTATTTTCAAAAACGATATACAAGCAATCTCCTTTCAGAATATATAAATAAAAACATATAGGAAGCGAGTAAGCGGTACTCGAAAACTCTTCTTCTAAGAATTTTTATCCGGTATATTTAGCGTTATCCTTTACAATTTTAGAAGCCGCGGCAACTTTTAAATCGGATTTTACAGCGTCTATACTAATTATTTCCTTTACTTTTTCTACGGAAAGCTTATACTTCTCAGCTATCCTTGCAATTTCCTCTTCGGTTTCATCATCGGAAATCCCGATTCCCTCAAGTTCGGCAATCTTTTCAAGAGCAAGCCTTACCTTTACCTGAGTTTCAGCCCGTTTTACATAGCTTTCCCTGAAGCTGTCCTTTGTCATGCCTGTGAAACTCAAGTACATATCAAGGTTAAGACCTTGCTGTGATAAACGTGTTTCAAATTCATACACCAGTTCATCAACTTTATTTTTAAACATAACTTCAGGGATTTCAGCCTGCATTTTTTCGGCAAGAAGTTCAAACAGCTTGTTTTCGGCTTCGGTTTCAGCTGCCGAAGCTGCCTGGTCTTCAAGCTTGGTTCTGATATCATTCTTCAGCTCGTCAACCGTATCAAATTCCGAAGCATCCTTAACAAAATCGTCGTCAAGCTCGGGAAGCTCCTTAGTTTTTATTTCATGAATCACAATTTCAAATTCCACAGGCTGACCGGCAAGCTCTTCCATCTGATAATTCTCAGGAAAAGTAATGTTAATAGTGAACTCATCCCCGGTATTTTTTCCTGTAATCTGCTCTTCAAAGCCGGGGATAAAAGTACCTGAACCTAAAACAAGCTCATAATTCTTTTCAGACCCGCCGTCAAAAGGAACACCGTCCCTGCTGCCGTAAAAATCAATTATAACAGTATCTCCCAAAGCAGCCGCCCTGTTATCAACTGTAATAATCCTGCCGTTTCTTTCTCTTATTGAATCAATATGCTTTTGAATATCCTCTTCAGTTACAGCATTAACAGTTTTTGTTACTTCTATTCCTTTATAATCAGAAATCTGTACTTCCGGTTTAACCGTAATAACCGCCTTGAAAACAATCCCGTTTTCCTTGGAAACAGAATCAACGGTTAATTCAGGCAGGGTAACAATCTCATATCCTGAGCTTTTTATAGCTTCATCGGCAATATCTGGAACAAGCATATTTACGGCATCCTCAAAAAAAACATTTTCGCCGTAAAGCTTTTCAATCATATTCCTGGGCGCTTTTCCTTTTCTGAAGCCGTTTACATTGATATTCTTCCTAGCTTTCATATATGCCTTCTGAATGGCATTTTCAAATTCCTCAGCCGAAGCGGTTACTTCCAGTTCATACTTATTTGTTTCAATATTATTTGCTGATAATAAACTCATTAATAAGTCCTCCGTTTAATAATGATTACTTGAAATGCAATAAAAATAATTATAGCATATTAATTAATATATTACTAGATATTTTCCAATATTTCCACATTAAGCACAATTCATAATACCTTTTTAGGAATAAATTGCACAAAATCACTTGCAACCAGACAAAACTCTATGTCATCCCTTATTCCGCATATGGCATACTTATGGCTGGAGCCGTGCAAATGACCGTAATAGCATTTCTTTACCTTATATTTATACAGAACCTCAAGGATGTCATAATTATAACGGCTGCCGTAAACAGGCGGATAATGCAGAAAAACTATAGGAATAAGCCCGTTTGTAACGGCGGATTTTACTGATGTTTCAAGCCTCATAGCCTCACGGGCGAGAATTTTTGCGTCATCCGGATTTTCAGTTTCGTTAATCCACCCCCTCGTACCGCAAATCCCGTATTCATAATATGCGTAATGATTGTTGTGAAGGATTTTTATAGTATTAAAACCGGAATCGCTGATAAAGGCATTCATTTTCTTCATACTGTTCCACCAGTAGTCATGATTCCCCTTTAAAAGGATTTTTGTTCCCGGAAGATTATCTATAAATTTAAAATCCGCTTTAATTTCATTAAAATCCATACCCCATGAAATATCCCCCGGGATAACTACCATGTCATTTTCATTTACAGTTTTATTCCAGTTATCATATAATCGTCCGGTATAATCATTCCACCCGCCGAATATATCCATAGGCTTGTCAACTGAAAATGACAGATGCAAATCGGCAATCGTATAAAGAGACATCTACCCTATCACCTTAATATCATAATATACGTCGTGTTTAAGAATACTTTACCGGCAGGCATTAATTCTTAAAAAGCTTGTTCAGTATATATGATTTCTGTTCGTTTATACTGACATTATCAAAAAAACGTATTTTTTTCGTCCTTAATTCCGAAAGGGATTTCGGTATTTCATATCCCGAAAGTTCATAAAGCCTGTCAATCATTTCAAATTCGTCCGACACGGAAGATTTTCCTGTAATTGCTTCAAGAACGCTTTCGCTGAATTTATACGGGCTGGCGGTAGAGGCTATAATCGTTTTCGTCATATCTCCTGTGGACTCCTTATAATCCCCGTAAACACTGACCGCAACGGCGGTATGCGTATCGAGTGTATATGAATACTCGTCGTATACCCTTTTAATTGTTTCCATTGTCTGAATATCGTCACAACAGCCGCCGTAGAACTCGCTGTTGAGCATATCCTTAACGCTTTGGCTTACCTCATATTTACCCGATGAAGCAAGCGAACCGAACCATTCCTTGATTTGTACGTCATTATATCCGTTCATAATATAAAGCAGTCTTTCAAGGTTACTGGAAATCAGTATATCCATTGAAGGGGAAATCGTGGTTACAAAATCCCTGTTTCTGTCATAAATACCCGTATTTATAAAATCTGTAAGCACCTTGTTTTTATTCGAGGCGCAAATCAGTTTATTTACGGGCAGTCCCATTTTCTTCGCATAATAGGCTGCCAGAATATTTCCGAAATTCCCTGTGGGAACAACGATATTGACCTTTTCGCCCGAGGTTATTCTGTTATCCCTGACAAGCTCCGCATATGCCGAAATATAATAAATTATTTGCGGCGCCAGCCGTCCCCAGTTGATGGAGTTTGCACTCGAAAACATCATTTTGTTTTCTTTGAGCTTATTAGTAATTTCATGAGAGGTAAAAATTTCTTTTACCCCGTTCTGACAATTGTCAAAATTGCCTTTAACGGCGCAGACGGTTACATTTTCACCGTCCTGAGTCGTCATTTGCAGCTTCTGCATAGGACTGACGCCGTTCTCGGGGTAAAAAACCATAATCCTAGTGCCGGGGACGTCAGAAAATCCCTCAAGAGCGGCTTTGCCCGTATCGCCTGATGTTGCCACAAGAATTATTATTTCTTTATCAATGTTGGTTTTTTTAACAGAGGCAGTTAGCAGATACGGTAAAATCTGAAGCGCCATATCCTTAAAAGCACAGGTGGGACCGTGCCAAAGCTCAAGTATATAAACTCCGTTACAAAGCGTAGAAATCTCCGTAATCTTTTCCGTTGAAAATTTTTCTTTATTATAAGCGCTTTCAGTGCAGTATTTTATTTCTTCTTTCGTAAAATCGGTCAGAAACTTAGAAAAAACAAACGCTGCGCGTTCGGGATAACTTAAATTCCCAAGATTCATTATATCATTAATCTCAAAAACAGGAATTTCCTCCGGTACGAACAATCCGCCGTCCGGTGAAATACCCTTAACAATCGCTTGGGAGGAAGTTATTTTCATACTGCTGTTTCTGGTGCTTTTATAAAACATATTTATACTCCTAAAAATAGTATATTAAGCAAGCCTGAAAACCAATTTCACATTATGGTCATTATATCGCTTGCGTCAAAGGCGTTTTCAATATAATTAAAACCAATAACCTTTCTGTTGTCTAATATTATCTGTACTACGTCAAAACGAGGCTGCAGATTATGAGGGTTCTTAAAGGAATACATCTCCGCCGTTTTTACAATAAGCCTTCGTTTTTTCAAGGTGATTGAATCAAATCCGCTTGTCATATAGTCGGGAGTGCGCGTCTTTACCTCGACAAAAGCAATGACTCCGTCCTTTGATGCGATTATATCAATTTCTCCGCCCCTTATGCAGAAATTGCGCTGAATTATCGTATAGCCTTTCTTTTCAAGATAAAAGGCGGCAACCTTCTCGCCTAAATTACCAAATTCTTTTTTATCCATTTAAGTTACCTGTCAGATTTTTATACTTTTCAGGAAGGATGGTCTATGAACCTCGGATTTCCCATATTCCCTAATAAGCTCGTAATGCAGCTTTGTTCCGTAACCCTTATGCCTTTCAAACTGATACTGCGGATATGTAACCGTTAATTTCTTCATATATCTGTCACGGCTGACTTTGGCAAGGACTGAAGCCGCAGCGATACTAGCGGATATTCCGTCTCCTTTGACAATGGTTTGTACTTTACAGTCCAGACGGGGAGCTTTATTACCGTCCGCAAGAGTTAAATCCGGGCGTATGCTCAGTCCCTTAACAGCCCGTTCCATAGCAAGAAGCGAAGCCTGTAAAATATTCAGTTCTTCTATCTCGGCGATTGAAGCGCTGGCAACACAATATGCTCTGGCTTTTAAAATAATCTCATCATAAATGATTTCACGTTTTTTTTCGGACAATTTCTTGCTGTCATTTAATCCGTCAATAAAGACACCCTCGTCAAAAACAACAGCAGCGGCATAGACATCCCCGGCTAAAGAACCCCTGCCGGCTTCGTCAATTCCGCAAATAACACCGTATTCTTTCCTTAATTCTGCGTCATATAAAAATAAATCCTTATCCATATATACTTAAACCTTTATTATTAAAAAGGATGTTCAAGCGTTATCCTGCCAAGCTTTCCCCCGCGGAATTCATCCAGTACCATAATAGCGGCACGCCTTATGTCAACCTCGCCGCCTGAAACAAGCATACCCCTGCTTTTTCCTATTTTATTCAGAATAATAAAACCGTCATCATTAACGTCAGTATCAATTTTATACCTCGCGGTCAGATTATTGCGGTATGACTCGTTAATAACTGTCAGAAGACGAGCCGCAAGCGCTTCGGTATCAACGACATCATCCTTGACGGCGCCTGTAAAAGCAAGCCGCTCCCCTACCGTCTTATCATCAAACTTCGGCCAAAGCACTCCGGGCATATCCAGCAGTTCCAAGTCATTGTCAAGCTTAACCCACTGCTTGTTTCTCGTAACGCCGGGGCGGTCCTCCACCGCCGCTTTCCTTTGTTTGGCAAGCCTGTTAATAAGAGAGGATTTACCGGCATTGGGTATACCGACTACCATAATATGAAGAACCCTGCCTGTCATTCCCTTAGCTTGATATTTATCGGTCAAATCCTTAAGGACTGTTTTAACGGAAGGATTAAATTTATTAAGCCCCTTGCCGCTCCGGCAGTCGGTGGGAAGCGCTGTAATTCCCTGATTTTTATACCAGTTAATCCATTTTGCCGTGGCGTTTTCATCAGCGTAATCACATTTATTAAGAATGACAATCCTTGGTTTTCCCGCGATTAACGACTGCAAATCGGGATTTTTACTGGAATAAGGAATCCGTGCGTCTAAAACCTCCGCCACGGCGTCAACCAGGGAAAGGTTAGCTTTTATTATGCGTTTTGTTTTAGCCATATGACCGGGGAACCACTGAATTGAAGGGGATTCAGACATATATTTATTAATCCTTTTTTATCAATTATAATTCATATTATTTTTATTACTATGCATTTCAAACCTCATTTTGAGTAATAAGCTTATATCTTAATTCTGTTAATGACTTCCCGTCTATACAGATTTCCTTTTTCTCGCCGTCAGGCAAAAAACCATGCTTTTCATAAAAACGTCTTGCCCTCTTGTTTTCTTCCAAGACCCAAAGAACAATTTCACGGTAACCCATATTCCTAAGCTGATTAACGGCAAAATCCATTAACTGCCTGCTTAAACCTTTTCCCCAGTATTCCTCAAGCAGATAAACCGCCTGGATTTCACCGGCGTCAGGCTTGTCTTCGTCGCGGCATTTTCCAAAAATCAGACGCCCCGCCATTTTATCGTCAATTTCGGCATAATAAAATAAATATTCACCGGCAAGCGCAGTAAGGTTGTTTCTCAATCGCTCCGCCCGTTCTTCCGTTTCGTTTGCCATATTTTTTAAATAGCTGTCAGGTATGATACCCTTATACGCGGACTGCCAGCAGGAAATATGGCATTTCGTGTATTCGAGGGCTTTTCCCGGTATATCTTCAAGGATAACAATATTCATCGCATAAACCTCCTCTCCGAAAACCTCGAGCTTTGTATCCTAATAAAATATCCAAAGGAGAGTCTTTGCAGCCATACCATATTCCTCATTCCTCAAACCTCAACCCTAAGCCCTCACTCCGGCACACCAATCCTGTTAAACGGGAAAATCCTAAGCACAACTTTGCCGAGAACATCGTCAACCGGGACAAACCCCACATATTCACTCCGGCTGTCGGTTGAATTGTTACGGTTGTCGCCCATTACGAAAATACAGTTTTCGGGAACCTGTACCGGATAAGCATGAGCTCCCGCGTCAAAAAATGTAAGCTCATTGATATAATCCTCTTTAAGCTCGGCGCCGTCAACTTTAACGCTGCCGCTGCTGAAATCTATATCGACAGTCTGCCCCGGAAGAGCGATAACCCGTTTCACAATAGCCTTGTCAAGCGCCGGATGCTCGGCATTGACAATAACAATATCGCCGTTGTCGGGAGTATAGTTTATATGTGACACAATCAGCCTGTCTCCGTTATTAAGCGTCGGGAGCATTGAATCGCCCTCAACATTGGCGTTCCTTAAAAGAAAGGTAAAAATAAGAATAACGATAAAGAATGCGAAAACCACCGTTTCAACCCAGTCAAGGAGTTCTTCCGCATTGTCAGTCTGCTTATTCTTTTTTTCACTCTCAAAATCCTTGTAATCCAATTCGTATTTTGCCATAAATTATATCCTCCCTTAAATAATATAGGATGAATTAATTATTCATATAGCAAAAAAGGGACTGGCAGGTCCCCTTTTTTATCAATAAGCTTAACGGATACGTTCTTTAACCTTTGCGGCTTTACCGACCCTGCTGCGCAGATAGTAAAGCTTGGCGCGGCGAACCCGACCGCTTCTGACTATATCAACCTTATCAACCACAGGAGAGTGGACAGGGAAAACCCTCTCTACTCCGCAGCCGTGGGAAATACGCCTAACGGTAAAGGTTTCGTTGATTCCGCCGTGTTTCTTAGCGATAACGGTACCTTCAAAAACCTGGATACGCTGCTTATCGCCTTCCTTAATCTTAACATGCACCTTAACGGTATCACCGATATTTATTACGGGTATATCCTTCTTTAAGCTGCTTTCGCTTATGAGCCTGAGTGCGTCCATTTTCAGATTTCCTCCCAAAATTTAAGAACATTCTTACCTGAGAAAGAGCCGCTTAAATATAAAAACGGCATCAGGCAGCGGACTGTCCCTTTAATGTCAGCCTTTTTACGGGCGGCATTAATCTCGTCATTATATACAGACGGATTATCAAATGCTTCTTTATTTTATCATATTATTGCATTTATTTCAAGAGTTAATATACAAAAAGCTATAATATGTATATTCACACAAAATCATTACCATTTATATCAAGTATTTTTGTACGTTCCACACAAATTTTATTCAAGTTTATATTACTGTACCCAGCAAAAGTATCAATAAACAAATTTGAATTTATACTGATTTCCTGCCCGGCGGGAAGCCTGATGACAATACGCAGGAATTCATCGTCACTATATGAATCCAGAATATTTATATACGGTTTTATATCAATGGTAACAATACCTTTCTTCTTGGAACGCTTTTGCACCTCAACAGTTTCCTCTGCCAGCATTTTACCGAGGTTTTCATTTAATAACTCAGGTTTGTCGGAATAAAAGTCTATTGTATATTCTGAAAACCCTATATCTTTATTTTCACATACCGGTTCATTTATTTTAATAATACGAAGTCCGTCAGGCATAACCGGATTAAGCATATCCTTGATTTCAGAAAAATCAATATCACCGGTAACTGCAAAATCCATCAGCTCCACACTGCTTTTTACACCTAATGACAAAGCAAGCGGAAAATTAATATAAATACGCGGATTAAACCCCTGAGTGAACCAGACGGGGATGCCCGAGCGCGTCAAAGCCCTTTGCATTGTCCTCAAAAGGTCAAGATGTGAAATATATACGGCACGTCCGCTTTTTTCAAAAACTGCCCTGAGGTTTTTCTTATCCAAAGCAAGCACCCCCCTCAGCCTTTGAAACGCCGCAAGCCGCGCATTTCTCCCGGCAGTTTAGGGTAGTAACCGCTTTCTTGGCAAGCTTATTCTCTTTGATAAGAAATTCCTTATCTATCATATAATCAAGGTGGTCCCACGGGAAAATTTCATCATAGCCCCGAAGCCTGTTTGCGTAAAAAGCAGCGTCAATACCTGACTTTTCAAACGCATTGACCCATAAATCATACCTGTAGCATTCACCCCAGCCGTCGAATGTACAGCCTGCCCGCCAAGCTTCATAGACTGCCCTGCAAAGACGCCTGTCACCCCGGGCAAGCACTGCTTCGAGTATGCTGACGCGGTAATTATGCCAGCTGATATTAATATTTTTTCTGGATGTCAGGGAATCCAGAAGGAGTTTTTGCTTCCTGTCAATTTCAGCCTTATCAGCCTGCGGTTCGAATTCAAAGGGTGTGAACGGCTTAGGAACAAATGTGGCGCAGCTTACCGAAATCTGAAGCCTCTGCCCTTTCTGCCGTCCCGGATTTTTATAATAAAGCTCCGCAATATCCTGCGTCAGCTTTACTATTCCCATAATATCCTCATCCGTTTCGGTGGGAAGTCCCAGCATGAAATAAAGCTTTACCGAGGTATACCCCCCTGAAAAAGCAAGCTTGCATGCATTGAATATTTCTTCGTCGGTAATATTCTTGTTTATAACATCGCGGAGCCTTTGGGTTCCCGCTTCGGGGGCGAAGGTAAGACCGCTTTTACGCACCTTCTGGAGCTGCTCCATAAGTTTTCCGCTGAATTTGTCTATTCTCATGGACGGCATTGAAAGGTTGACCTTTACCGATTCGGTATATTCGGAAAGGGATTTCAGAGTGCCGTTCAAATCGCTTAAATCACTTGTGCTGAGCGATGAAAGCGAAACCTCGTCATATCCCGTGCTTTCGCACAATGCCTTTGTCTGCCTGTATATTGTACCGGAGGTTTTTTCCCTGAACGGCCGGTATATAAACCCAGCCTGACAAAACCTGCATCCCCTGATACATCCGCGCAGAACTTCAATTACCGAACGGTCATGTACGATTTCACAGAACGGAACAACAAATTCATCGGGATAGAATACACTGTCCAAATCCTTTATTATACGTTTTCTGATATTTCCCCCAGCATTGGGATTGTTCGGAATATAAGATTTTATAGTCCCGTCCCCATTATAATATACATCATAAAAAGAAGGTACATAAATACCTTCAAGCTTACAGGCGGTTTCTAAGAATTCCCTTTTGGACGCTCCTCTTTTTTTCATAACGGCATATAAATCCATGAGTTCAAGATTAACTTCCTCTCCCTCGCCTAAAATGAACAAGTCAACGAAGCCGGCAATCGGTTCGGGATTGCATACGCACGGTCCGCCAGCTACAACAACAGGATGTTCGTCGGTGCGGTCGGCGGACATAACAGGGATCTGCGCCAGGTCAAGCATATTAAGTATGTTTGTATAGCATAGCTCATACTGTACGGTAAACCCTATAAAGTCAAAATCCTTTACAGGCTCCAGGCTTTCAAGTCCGTAAAGTGGTATATCATTTTCACGCATTAACTTCTCATAATCATTCCAGGGTGCGAAAACTCTTTCACACCAGAAATTTTCGCGTTTATTCTTAAGTGAATACAGAATTTTCATCCCCAGATGCGACATTCCGATTTCATATGAGTCAGGAAAACAGAAAGCAAACCTGACGTCAACCTTGTCCTTGTCCTTAACGACGCTGTTCAGCTCCCCGCCTATGTATCTTGACGGAGACTTAACCTGTAAAAGTATTTTTTCAATCTTTTCTTTTAACATCATTAATTTTATATTACCTTTCAGTTATATGATAAACGCAGAAAACAGTATATATACCAGCGTCAGGTATAATGTGACATTTTTAAATCCGCTCACTGCCATAACGGCAATAATCACGATAATCAGAAAAATATTTATATGCCTGAGATATTTTTCAAGCTTAAGGGCAAGGCTGTAATCACATAGCCTGTAAAATATAAGGACAAGGATTTTACCGCCGTCCATGCAGTTAAGCGGAAGAAGATTGAATACTCCTATTATACAGTTTATTGTACCGAAAAGTATCGCTTCCGAATTATTTTTGAAAAACAATAAACATACAACATAAACAATGAAATTCATTAAAAAACCGGAAAAAAGAATAACAGCCTGTACGGAAAAGGGTATTAAAAAATCATGATAATCCTGAACAATTTTTATACCGGCGCCGTAAAATACCAGCTTTTTTATACGCTGTTCAGTAATAATCATTGCGGTGAGATGCCCCGCTTCATGTATTAAACAGGCATACAGCCCCCATAACGCATAACCGCTGAGATTGAACATCATCATTAATACTACCGTTGCAAAGAAGCTGAAGCTCAGATATATCCTGAAATTTTTAAATGAAATCTCAATCATCGGATTTTTCAGGGGTAGAGTTGATAAAATCCATAAAGGACTTTACCGTATCGGAGAAAGTTGAAGTTTCGTTTTCGGCGCCTGCCTGTTCGGTATAGGTATCGAAAATACCTACCGATACATTTGAAAACAGCATATTTATAATCAGATAAGCTATTCCGATAATAACGCATATAATTGCCTGAACTGTTACGGTATCAAGCAAAGTAACCTTTTTGCTTTTTTGAATAAAGGGTTCTGTTATTTCAATGGGATTTGCCGTTTCATATGCTACCGGGATACTTTCTTTAACCTCAGTGTTTTCATATACGGTCAGTTTGAGCTGTCCTTCATCGGCTTGTACGCTGCTGATTTGTTCCTGCATATATAATATCCTCCGCTTTAATATTATGTATATTGAATCCGGATTCAGAATCGAATCAGATTATATATAATACATTCTATTAATTCGGACAACCGTTTATGACAAGCACTGCTTTATCGTTTCATACGGAGTATGGAGTTTTTCGGATAAACCTTTTCACAGGGGAAAGAGAAATTCATCATGGCATGACGAGCGTCTTCGCAGTATTCGCCGGCTTCGTTCATTATTTCATTAATTTTTAATGTATCATATATTACTGACGGCGAAAGGATTTCGACCTCGTCCCCGAGCGAAAATTTATTCCTCTGGGTACAGTAAGCGCGTCTGTCCCTGCATTCGTTGATGACTGCAACAACATCATATTCACGGATGTAACCGCCGGTTTCATAATACTGGCTTTCATCCGGATGTCCGAATAAAAATCCGCCGCAGTATTTGCGGTGACTTACTTTGAACACTTCGTCGCGTATCCATTCCGGGAGCTTATAATTGCTGGGACTGCTTTTCAGAATATCAGCCGCCATCCTGTATGCGTTCGTTATTACCGATACATAATAAGCCGACTTAGCCCTTCCTTCTATTTTAAAGCTGGATACCCCGGCTTCGGCAAGCTTGTCAAGATGCTCAATAAGGCACAAATCCTTTGCGTTAAGGATATAAGTACCCTGTTCGTCTTCAAATACGGGGAAAAACTGTCCGTCGCGTTTTTCCTCCATAAGGTGATAACCCCACCTGCAGGGCTGGGCGCATTCCCCCCTGTTTGCGTCGCGGTTCACAAGATACTGTGATAGAAGACACCGCCCCGAAAACGATACGCACATTGCTCCGTGTACAAAAACCTCTATATCCAAGCCGTCCGGAGTTTTAGCGCTGATTTCCGCGATTTCATCTATGGAAAGCTCACGGGCAAGGACTATCCTCTTCGCTCCCATATTGTAAAGCTCATTTGCGGTAACATAATTTACTATACCCGTTTGGGTCGACATATGGATTTCCATGCCGGGAGCATATTTTTTAACAAGAGAAAGAAGACCTATGTCCGTAACGATTAAGGCGTCGATACCTGCGGCGGCTGCGTTAAAAACAAATCCCTCAAACTGAGGTATTTCACTGTTACGCGGAAGAGTATTACAGGTCAGATATACCTTTACTCCCCGCGAATGAGCAAGCGAAACGGCTTCCGGCAGCGACTTCTCCGTAAAATTCGGAGCGCCCGCCCTCATACCGAAGCTTTGTGTTCCGAGATAAACGGCGTCGGCTCCGTAATCAAGCGCGGCGTTTAATCGTTCATAATCCCCTGCCGGGGAAAGGATTTCAAGCTTACCGGTGTCAGTCAAAATATTACCTCCGATAACTGCTGTTTTTCAGAGCATAAAACACCATAATTTTCAAATAGTTTCTTAATATTTACCAATTCAAATGATACTTCCGGATATTTTTGAAATTTACTCCTATTCAGTTTTTTTGGAACATGACCGTTTATTCTTAATGCTAATAAACCGCGTTCACGCTCACCCAGCTTATCAAGATTAATTAAAAGCAAATAAATAATCTTTTTTGTGATTTTTTCGCCTAATGAATACTTACTGAGTAAACTGTCCTTTAATTTTACACCCATTTCAATGCAAAATAATGATTTTTTCTCCGTACCGGCGGCAATAAGCATATCATAATCAGCTTTACGTTGTTTTAGGGGAGCGTTTGGATTTTGGTAATCCTTAACTTCGATGAAATACAGCTTGTCGTCTTTTTCGGCGACAAAGTCAACTGATTTCATCCCGTACGGATTTTTATCATGAGCATCAAATTTCTCAGCAGTATCATATACGGAAAAATCGAATTGCAGATTTTTTTCATTTAAAATTTTATTCATCATTTACCTCCATTGAGTCATCAATAACAGCTTTGAATAATTTTTCCCCTGCCGTTTCAAGGAGGTTTTCAGATAGCTTAATATACTCAGTCGATGAATTGCAAACAATATGTTCTTCTTTTTTTGTTAAATTATGGAACATTACTGGTATACCCTTGTCTTTTCTGACATCAAAATACCGGGCAAGGTCGTAACTATGGGTTGCGATAAAAATTTGCACGCCACTTTTTGCCAGTATTAGTAAAAGAGCCGTAAGCTTCGGGATGAGTTCAGGGTTAAGACTGTTTTCGGGTTCGTCCCAAAACAGTACAGAACCCGGTTCAAGCTGACCGCATGATACTAATAATCCCAAAAAACCGAATTTTTTATAACCTGACGCCTCATTTTTAAACGGTATGCGGACACCGTCTTTTCTTTGCGTATAAAATTCGCCCGAATCCTTATCATACTGAACATTACCGCCAATAACCGTAGCAATTTCTTCATTTATAAACTTTTGCGTTTCTGATTGTTCTTTTGTGGGAATATCCTGTGCTTTAATCAGTATATCTTTATATATAAAATCAAATCCAGTATGTTTTTGCTCAATAAAAGCCAACAAACCTTTTGAATGTTCAAGTATATCTTTTTCGGGAATATAAACAAAATTATTTAGAAAACCTTCTGTTTTAAAGTTAAATCTATCATCTTTATAAATTGCAACATTGCTATCCTTTTTTACTATATATCTGTTTATTGATTTAAGTAATGTGGTTTTACC
>DBCY01000154.1 GCA_002293295.1 Ruminococcus sp. UBA946
TTATTCAGCAGACATTATATAATCCTGACAGTTCTTTTTCAGATATTTTAGATATGTCGGTTTCACGCACAGTTTTCCTGACAGGCAGCACTGACGACGGAGGCACTGAAAGCTCGTCCACGCCCATTGCGAGAAACAGACCCGTCATATTAATATCGGCTGCAAGCTCTCCGCATATACCTACCCTGATTCCCGCTTTTTTTGCGTTGTCCACAACAATTTTTATCATCCTCAGAACTGCGGTATGGCAGGGATTATAAAATTCATCAATATTATAATTCTGTCTGTCAGCCGCTAACGTATATTGTGACAGGTCATTGGTTCCTATACTGAAAAAATCAACCTCTTTTGCAAGCAAATCGCTGACAAGAGCTGCCGCCGGAGTTTCAATCATAATTCCTTCTTCAACATATCTTAGTTCATAACCTTCATCATTTAATTCTTTTCTGACTTCAGACGATATTGCCTTAATGCGTTTTATTTCCTCAACCGAAGTTATCATGGGGTATATTACCGCAAGCTTTCCGTATTTACCCGCTCTGAATATGGCTCTGAGCTGTGTTTTAAAAATATCGGTATTAGAAAGGCAGAATCTTATTGCCCTCATTCCCATAGCCGGATTTTCTTCATGAGGGATATTAAAATACGCGGCTTGTTTGTCGGCGCCTATATCCAGAGTTCTGATAACGGAATATCTGTCTTTTCCCATAACTTCGGCTACTGTTCTATATACCTCGAACTGTTCGTCTTCACTCGGAAAGTCGTCTTTTTCAAGAAACAGGAACTCGCTCCTAAAAAGCCCTATTCCGCCGGCGTCGTTTCTGATAACGCTTGCTACGTCTCTCACGTGGAAAATGTTCGCGTCAATATCGATTCTTATTCCGTCCAGGGTTATGTTTTCTTTCCCTTTCAATGACTTCAATTCATTTTTGCGAAGCTCCTCGGTATTAATGAATTTCTGATATTCCGATAAAATCTTATCATCCGGTTCAATATAAACAAACCCGTCATTTCCGTCAGCTACGGCAGTCTTTCCGTCATATTCCGAATCGACTGTTATTTCTGTTCCCACTATAAGCGGGATATTCAAAGTCCGCGCCAATATAGCCGTATGGGAATATGACGAACCGTGAACGGTTACAAGGGCAAGCACCTTGTCGCGGTCAAGCGTAGCTGTTTCGCTGGGAGACAAATCATCAGCCAGAATGATAACGGGTTCGTCGGAATTTATAGTTACCTCTTCACCGCCCGTCAGTATGGTAATAAGGCGCCTTGAAATATCCTGCACATCAGCCGCGCGGGCTTTTATATATGCGTTGTCCATAGCCGCAAACATAAACAGAATATTTTCTGTTGTCAGATTTATCGCATATTCCGCGTTCAGCAGCTGCGTTCTGATTATATTTTCAATGGAGCTAATATAATTGACGTCTTCAAGGAGCATCTGATGGATTTGAAATATGGCGGCGTTAGTTTTTCCCACATCCCTTATCACCTGCTCATACAGCTGTTTAAGCTGAACTGCCGCAATATTTTTGGCAGAGCTGAATCTCTGCCACTCCTTATCAGGGTCGGAAATGCTCACGCGGTTTATATGCAGCTCGCCCTTTTGGTGAACGCGTAATTTTCCGATTGCAATTCCCCCGAAAACCCCTTTTCCCTTACAAACATTCATATCCGGTCTTTTGCCTCCCGTTGATAATTACCCGGCGGAAATTATTTATATATCTTAATATCATTTATTATCCTGCCGACATCCTCCGCTTTCGCTAGTTCCTGAGAAAATGCGGAGGCGCTTCCCGACGCCGCGCCCGTTCTGAACGCATACTCATAATCATGCTTTTGAAGCCACCCCGCAATAAATCCCGCAACCATTGAATCACCCGCCCCCACAGAATTTATTGCATCGCCCTCCGGCGCCGGACACATCATAGCGCCGCCGTCCTCGGTAAGAAGGACGGCTCCGTCCTCTGCCATTGACACCAGTACGTTCCTGGCGCCCATTTCTTGCAGAACCCTTGCATACTTAACGGCGGAATCCTTGTCTCCTTTGATATTTACACCGAATATTCCGCCCAGTTCATGTATGTTCGGCTTAATAAGAAAAGGTCTGAACTTCAGCGTGTTCGTAAGAAGCTTACCGGCGGCGTCAACGATTACAATAACATTGCGACCGTTCATATAATCAATATTAATTCGTTCGAGAATATCAGCGTAAACCCTGTCCGAAACACCGTCGGGCACGCTTCCGGCAAGAACGAGAGCATCATCGCTTCTTAGCTGAATCAGCTTTCGGAAAAGCATTTCCATGTATTTTTCAGTTATTATAGGACCTTTGCCGTTTATTTCAGTTTCATCTCCGGCTATAAGCTTAACATTAATTCTCGTGAAACCATCCGGAACGGCAATGAAATCGCATTCTACCCCCATATTCATTACAAGACGGTTCAGCTCAAAACCTGTAAATCCCGCAGTGAAACCAAGCGCCGTACTATCGAATCCCAGGTTTTTCAATACGGCTGATACATTTATGCCCTTGCCTCCGGGCAAAATATTCTCATAATCAGTACGGTTTACAGTTCCTGTTTTTAAGCTTTCAACACTTACCGTATAATCAAGAGCGGGGTTGAGAGTTACTGTATATATCATGACTTTTTACCCTGTTTTATTTAAATTCGTTATAAATGCGGTTTTATTACTGAAAATAAAGATTTTAAAAGGATTGCAGGCATAACTTTAAGTCTCATATTTTCTAAATTAAATAATAACATCATTAACCGGGCTTGTCAATATTATCATGACTTTTTAATTATAATTATTTATGTGTATAATAAATCATAGTATGTCATAACTATTATTTTTTTTATATTATGACCATAAATTCATTGACAAATTTATTAAACTGTTATATAATTATTTATTATGTAAAACATATGCATTATAGGAAATTAAATACTGTTATAATTAAATTCAAATTGTAATACAAAATAAAGGATGGTCATAATTAATGGGAATATTCGGCGGATTGTTCGGAAATTACAGTAAACGTGAACTAGCTAAAATCGAACCTGTACAAAATAAAGTCCTCGGCATGGACGATAAGTTTACCGCTATGTCCGAGGAAAGCCTTAAGGCTCAGACCGTAAAATTCAAGGAACGTCTTTCCGGCGGAGAAACTCTTGACGATATTTTACCCGAAGCCCTTGCCACCGTCCGGGAGGCTGCATGGCGGGTATTGGGGAAAAAACCTTTCCCGGTTCAGATTCTGGGAGCCGTCGTTCTTCATCAGGGGCGTATTGCCGAAATGAAAACCGGCGAAGGAAAAACGCTTGTCGCATGCTGCGCCGCATATCTGAGCGCCCTTAACGGAGAGGGCGTCCATGTAGTAACGGTAAACGACTACCTTGCCAAGTTCCAGTCGGAGGAAATGGGCAAGGTTTACAGGTATCTGGGTCTTTCAATCGGCTGCATACTTCACCATCTGAATAATGACGAACGCCGCCAGGCTTATAACTGCGATATAACCTACGGTACAAACAACGAATTCGGTTTTGATTACCTCCGTGACAATATGGTTATTTATGCTCACGATAAAGTTCAGAGAGAACATGCCTTTGCGATTGTGGACGAGGTTGACTCCATCCTTATAGACGAGGCGAGAACCCCGCTTATTATTTCGGGTCACGGCGACAAATCAACCGACCTGTATACAAAAGCCGATAAATTTGCGCTGACTTTAAAGCCTTATAAGGTAGTTGAAATAGACAGTAAGGTTGACCAGGAGGAGGCTTCCGAGAACTGTGACTATATCATTGACGAAAAGGCTAAAACCGCTACCATTACCCGACAGGGCGTTAAAAAAGCTGAAAAATATTTTAATGTTGTCAATCTGTACGACGCCGATAACAGCACTCTTCTTCACCACATAAACCAGTCCCTTAAAGCCCATGGCATCATGAAGATTGATATTGACTATGTGGTAAACGACGGAGAGGTTATTATCGTCGACGAATTTACAGGCCGTCTGATGATGGGACGCCGTTTTAACGACGGTCTCCATCAGGCTATAGAAGCCAAGGAAAACGTTAAGGTCGCTCATGAATCAAAAACGCTGGCAAGCATAACATTCCAGAACTATTTCCGGCTTTATAAAAGGCTTTCGGGCATGACGGGAACCGCTATGACGGAGGAAGAGGAATTCAAGGAGATTTATAAGCTTGACGTCGTTGAAATTCCCACAAATAAGCCGGTTATAAGAAAAGACCATCCCGATGTTGTCTTTAAAACTGAAGCCGGTAAGTTCAAGGCTGCTATTGACCAGATTATCGAATGCCATGAGAAAGGTCAGCCGGTTCTGGTCGGTACTATTTCAATTGAAAAATCTGAGCTGCTTTCAAAAATGCTGTCCCGGAAAGGGATTAAACATGAGGTGCTTAACGCTAAATTCCATGAGAAGGAAGCCGAAATTGTAGCTCAGGCGGGAAAGTTCGGCTCTGTAACCATAGCTACGAATATGGCTGGCCGCGGCACCGATATACTTCTCGGAGGAAACGCCGAATTCAAGGCTAAGGCTCAGATGAAAAAACTCGGAATGGAAGACAGCCTGATTAATGAAGCCATCAGCTATTCAGAAACCGACGACGAAGAAATCCTGAACGCAAGAAAGCAGTATAAGGAGCTTTATAATAAATACCAGGATGAAATTAAAGAAAAAGCCGAAAAGGTCAAGGAAGCCGGAGGCGTGTTTATTCTCGGAACCGAACGTCATGAATCCCGCCGGATTGATAATCAGCTAAGGGGACGTTCAGGACGTCAGGGCGACCCGGGTGAAAGCCGTTTTTTCCTGTCGCTTGAGGATGACCTTATGCGGCTTTTCGGAGGAGACCGGCTTAACGGTATGATGGAGATTCTTAAGGTTGAAGAGGATATGCCTATTGAAGCTAAAATGCTGACAAGGGTTATTGCTTCCTCGCAGAAAAAGGTTGAGGGAAGGAATTTCTCCATACGTAAGAATGTCCTTAATTATGACGATGTAATGTCTACTCAGCGTCAGCTTATATACAGCCAGAGGGGCAAGGTTTTAAACGGCGAGGATATACATGATTATATACTGAAAATGATAACGGATTTTATTACCGATACCGTTTCACAGTATGCTTTTGACGACAATGCAAAGGATGACTGGAATCTTGCGGGACTGCGCGACAGGTTTATGGGTCTGTTTACCGGAGACGGGGATTTCCGTTATACCATATCCGAGCTTGAAAACGTATCGAAGCAGGAAATCATAGATACGCTGGTAAACAGAGCTAATGATTTATATGCCAAAAAGGAAGAAAAAATCGGTTCGGAAATACTTCGTGAGCTGGAGCGGGTAATTCTTCTTAAGGTTGTCGACTTAAAATGGATGGCTCATATCGACGATATGGACGAACTTAGAAAGGGTATCGGCTTACGCCAGTACGGGCAGAAAAATCCTGTTATTGAATACCGTTTCGAAGGCTTTGAAATGTTCGACGCAATGATTGAAGCAATACGTGAAGAAACAGTAAGGCTTCTTTTTACCGTTGAATTAAAACAGGAACCCCCAAAGAGAGAGCAGGTGCTGAAACCCACCGAAACGGGAGGGGACGGAAGCCTTGCAAACGAACCCAGACGAAGGAGCGGCAAGGTAGGAAGAAATGACCCGTGTCCCTGCGGAAGCGGTAAAAAATATAAGAAATGCTGCGGCAATGACTTGAAATAACCGCCGCCGTCTTATTATTTATAATAAAGGAGAGTTTTTTATATGGCTGTAATTAAAGGGTTTAAAGGAATGCGGTATGATACTTCAAAGAGCGGTGACCTGAATACGCTGGTTTGTCCCCCCTATGATATAATATCCGATACTCAGCGGGAGGATTATATAAAAAACAATGAGTTTAATATAATACGCCTTGAACTTCCAAAGGGCGGCGATGAAAGATATAAAGAAGCCGGCAGTATCCTTAACGAATGGATTGACAACGGTATTCTGAAGTGTGATGAGAAGGACAGCATATACGTATACGAAATGGAATTCGGTTCAAACTGTCAGCGAAAAAAACTGAAGGGCTTCGTATCGCTGGTTTCGCTTGTCGATTTTTCTGAAGGTGTTGTACTGCCTCATGAGGAAACGCTGTCAAAGGCTAAAATTGACCGTTTTAACCTGATGAGCGAAACCTTCTGTAATTTCAGTCAGATTTATTCGCTTTATATGGATGAGGATAATAAGGTTTATCCGGCGGTTGACGGCTGTTCTCAGGGAAAACCCGATATGTCCGTGACCGACTCTGACGGGACGATACACAGGATGTGGCGCGTTTATGAAGAAAAAACTATAGCTGATATTTCCGCAGCGTTTGAGGATAAAAAGCTTTATATCGCCGACGGTCATCATCGTTATGAAACCGCGCTTAACTTCCACAGACACCTTGTTTCTGAAGGTAAAGCGGTATCCGGCGACCAAAGCTCATATATTGCTATGATGCTTGTTAATATTGAAAACGAAGGGCTGGTCGTTTATCCCACCCACCGCATAATCCGCGACCTTGAATCTTTTGATTCGGGTAAGGTTTTGAGTGACTGCAAACCGTATTTTTATATTTCTGAAGTTCTGAATCAGGAAGAAATGAGTTCATCCCTGAATAAGCTTTACGAAGACGGACGTAAAGCGTTTGCTCTTTACACCGGCTGCGGAAAATGCTACGTAATGTCATTGAAAAACGAAAATTCCGTAAAACAACTGATGCCTGAAATGTCCGACGCTTACTGCGGACTTGATGTTTCAGTTCTTCACAGTCTTGTCCTTGAACGCATACTGGGTATCGACAAGGAAAATATGGCTAACCAGAAAAACCTTACATATACCCGTTCCCTTGAAGAGGCGTTTGAAAATGTGGATATTAAGGGAGCTGACTGCGCGTTTATCCTTAATCCGACAAAGGTTGAAGAAATCCGTGATGTGGCTCTTGCCTCGGAAAAAATGCCGCAGAAATCAACTTATTTCTACCCTAAGCTTATTACGGGTCTTGTTATGAATAATTTTACCGATTGACTTAGTAACCCGGAGGTTTTATATGGAAAATAAGGTAAACGTTCTTAAATCAGAATGCATGAATGAACTGACACAGAATATCATTCCTTTTTGGAACCGGCTTATCGATACCGAATACGGGGGATTTTACGGTTCCGTTGATAATAATCTTATTATTGATAAAAAAGCCGATAAGGGTGTTATTCTTAATTCCCGTATTCTGTGGTTTTATTCGCAGGCTTTTATAACCGTCGGCGGGGAGAATAATCTAAAAAATGCGGGACATGCATACGAATTCCTGAAAAATTATTGTGTCGATTATAAAAACGGCGGAGTTTACTGGATGATGACATATGACGGGAATGTTTCCGATAATATGAAGCATACGTATAATCAGGCTTTCGCTATATATGCGCTTTCAACGTATTATCTTGCCTCCCATGATGAAAACGCCCTAAGGCTTGCTGTTTCAATTTTTGAGACTGTAGAAGAGAAATGCTCGGATAACATTGCCTATGCCGATGCTTTTTCCGCTGACTGGAGACCCGTTTCAAATGAAGCTTTATCGGAGAACGGTCTTATTGCCGATAAAACAATGAATACGATACTGCACTTAATAGAAGCATATACTGTTTTATATACCGCATATTCAAAAAATGAAAAAGTGGGGGAAAAGCTGAAGTTTCTGCTGGATATTACGGAAGAAAAGGTTTTAGATAAGTGCAATAATAAACTTTTTGTATTCTTTGACAAGGAAATGAACGTTATAGGAGATATTCATTCATATGGTCACGATATTGAAGCCACATGGCTTATTGACCGAGCATGCTCTGTTTTGGATGATGAAAGTTATATCAGCAAATGGAAAGACATTAACTTGAAGATTTCAGAAAATATATATAATACGGCATTTGAAAACAATTCTTTGAATAATGAACGTGAAAATGATAAAATTGACAGGAAAAGGGTATGGTGGGTACAGGCAGAAAGCGTAGTAGGACTTGTCAATGCATATATAAACAGTAAAAAGGAAAAATATCTTCAGGCAGCATTACAGATTTGGGAATTTATAAAAAAATATCAGGTTGACAGGCGCGATAATTCTGAATGGTGGGGAGAGGCTGATTACAATGGCAATCCTATGAATACTGTTAATATGGTCGGTCCGTGGAAATGCCCGTATCATAACGGTCGTATGTGTATAGAAATTATCAATCGGGATATTATATAAAGGATTTGATGATATGAAAAATATTATGGAAGATATTGTTAGCGAACGTTTAGAGGTTATTCTTAAAAACATGGATTGCTGCAAATGCGAACAATGTAAGACTGATATGAAAGCGCTGGCTCTTAATGCAATAAAGCCGAAATATGCAAACACGCTTACCGGCGAATTGTATGGCAGGGTGGATACACTTTTACTTCAGAATTCTATTGATATTGATATAGCCATAACTAAAGCTGTCAGTCTTGTTGCTTCTATGCCTAATCATAAAATTAATTAATAATAAACTTTATATTGGTTAATAAAAAATTAATATATATTAAGTGTTTAAGCACTTGACATATTAAAGACTATATGATATACTAATTAAGTTATTTAGTCAGTATATATAATTGTATTTTTTAGCGAGTGTGCTGGAATAGGCAGACAGGCACGTTTGAGGGG
>DBCY01000108.1 GCA_002293295.1 Ruminococcus sp. UBA946
GAACACTCTTACTGGTCTGAGTGACGGGACTTGAACCCACGGCCTCTACCACCCCAAGGTAGCGCACTACCAATCTGCGCCACACCCAGATTTCTATTAATATATTTTATCATAATAATATTATTTTGTCAATAGTTTTTTTAACTGCTTACATACTATACACATTTATGTTACATTTATGAGTTACTATAAAGTCTTCAGCAGTGAATAATTAAATAGCCGTGCGCAGGGGGATTTTTTAGTTGACATAATCAGGGATTTATGATATGATTTCATTAAAGTTTATGTTAAACAAATGCGCTGGCTATCCCGTTTAGCGTGAAATGGCTACACTGTTTGCTGCCGAACCCTTTGAGAGGGCGGAGTATTATCGAAATACGATTTATCGCAGTATTGTTTGACTTTAACCACGTTAAAGCTATAATAAGTATATAAAGCTGCGTACCCGCAGCGGAAATACGTTTAACTTTAAACGATTAGTTTTTAAGTTAAACGGATATACATACAATACAGCAATAATATGAAAAAGAGGTTAGGCTTTTAATGAATAAATATTACTGCAACAGGGAGCTTTCATGGCTTAAATTCAATGAAAGGGTTCTTGAGGAAGCAAGGGATACTTCTGTTCCTTTATGTGAAAGACTTTTATTCGCTTCTATTTTTCAGTCAAATCTGGATGAGTTTTTTATGGTACGGGTAGGGTCGCTTTATGACCAGACGATTGTAGGCGGAGATGAAAAAGAAAATAAAACAGGTATGACCTGCGGGGAGCAGCTTATTGAAATCTTCAAACAGGTTCAGCTGTTATGCCCTGTACGCGACAAAACTTATTTTAATATAATGACTGAGCTTGAAAAGCATTATAATATTAAACAGGTTGATTTCAGGGCATTGTCCGCCGAAGAGGAATCCTATCTCCAGGTCTTTTTCCGTACGGAGATTCTGCCGCTGATTTCGCCTCAGGTTATTGACAAACGGAATCCGTTCCCTTTTTTGAAAAACAAGGAAATATACGCCTGCGCAAGGCTTGATTCAAAATCGGTCAGCACAGTTAAAATCGGTTTGGTTCCCGCAAGCGGTGCCTTCCAGCGAGTTATCTTTCTTCCGGGAAATGAAAATGAGCAAATGAGGTTTATGCTTGTTGAAGAGCTGATTCTGCATTATATTCCGATTATTTTTGAAAATTATAAAATTATCGAAAAATCCCTGGTACGCATTACCCGAAATGCCGATATTAATATGGAGGAGGCTTTATATGACCATGACGTTGACTTCCGCGAGGTTATGACCGAACTGCTGAAGAAACGCAAGAAGCTTTCCCCTGTGCGTATGGAACTGTCGCGCAAGCTCGGAGCCGAAGTTGTAAATTATTTATGTATCCACCTTGATATTTCGGAAGAACAGATTTTCAAGCTGAAATCCCCGCTGGACCTTTCTTTTAATTCCGTACTGCGAAGCAGGCTTGAACCGCATTACCCGATGCTGTGCTTCCCGAAATCCGAGCCGCAGCAATCGTTAGAAATAGTAAAGTCGGAGCCGGTAATCCAGCAGGTTTTAAGGAAGGACATACTGCTTTCTTACCCTTATGAAAGCATAAAACCGTTTTTAAGCCTTCTCAGCGAAGCCGCCGCCGACCCGTCGGTTGTTTCGATAAAAATTACCCTCTACAGGCTGGCTTCAAATTCAAAGGTTGTGGAAGCGCTGATTGCTGCCGCTGAAAACGGCAAGGATGTTTTTGTCCTTGTTGAGCTTCGCGCAAGGTTTGACGAGGAAAATAACATTAACTGGTCGGAGCGCCTTGAGCAGGCGGGATGTACAGTTATATACGGACCCGAAAATATTAAAGTACATTCAAAATTATTATTAATCACAAGAAAATCAAACGGTAAAGTTCAGTATATTACCCAAATCGGTACAGGAAACTATAATGAAAAAACATCACGGCTTTATACGGACTTTTCTCTTCTGACCGCTGACACGAACCTGGGCGTGGAAGCGGGAACCGTGTTTAACGCGCTTGCAATGGGAACGCTGGTTGAAAATACCGAGCATCTTTTGGTGTCTCCCCTTTGCCTTCAAAACAAAATCCTCAGTATGATGGATTATGAAATTGCTATGGCTGAAAGCGGAGAGAATGCCTATATAGGTCTTAAGCTTAATTCGCTGACTGACAAGGTTCTCATTGACAAGCTTGCGGAGGCTTCCCAGAAGGGCGTCAAAATCCAAATGATTATCCGCGGCATATGCTGCCTTGCCGCAGGAATAAAAGGATATACCGAGAATATTGAGGTTTACAGCATAGTGGGACGTATGCTTGAACATTCGCGTATTTATATATTCGGAACATCTGAGCGTGCTAAGGTTTATATTTCATCCGCCGATTTTATGACCCGCAATACAATACGACGTGTCGAAGTAGCGGCTCCGGTTTACAATAAAAATGTCCGTGAACGGATTTTATCTATTTTCAATATTATGCTGAGCGATAACGTTAAAGCCAGAAAAATGCAGCCTGACGGTACCTATATCATTAAAGAACCGCTGGGCGAAAAGCTTAATTCACAGGAATATTTCATACATGAGGCATATGAAAGCGCAAAAAAAATACTCACAACGGCTGAGACTAAGCATAATATAAGAAAAAATATATTACGCTGGTTTAAAAAACTGTTAAGCGTAAAGAAAAAATAAAAAAATACGGGAGAAGCCTCCGCGGCAGTGTTCAATACGGTTTTCCGTATTTTTTACTGCCGGGATATGCGCCTGCTGATTCCATAAAAGAACAACAGCCACATATAAGCTTCCCCGAATTTATTCTAAAGCTTTAACATACCCGAAACGGTTAACGACCGCCGGGAACAACATCCTGAATTAATGTTTCCGCGTCTGACACCGCATTTCCTAAAGCTCCGTCGGACGTAACATCTTCAATAAAGCCGTCGCCGTCTACGTCGCCTGTGTTTGCTATACTGTCTGCCGTGTCAGCGGTAGTAGCCCTCGGCGTCGTAACGGTAGTTCCTTCTTCGTCATTTGTTCCGTTTCTGTCACAGGCTGTCAATGTCATAGTACCTGCTAAAGCAATTACAGCAAAGGCAGGCAATAATCTTTTCTTTCCCATTTTTTATGACCGTTCCTCTCCGGACGTTCCGCCCGTATAGGACAAAACTCCAGCTTGAAAGATTAAGCTTCCAAACTTCTGCCCTTAAGATTTAGACTGATTTTCTGTATTCGGATGAATTTATGATTTAAACATAATATGACATTCCGAAAACAAAAAATCCGTGATATGCAAATACTGTCAATAATGCATATTTATTTGTCCTTCCGGACATTGCCCGAAAGGACAAAACTTCCGGTCTGAAAATTTTATTATAAGTTTTCAGACTGTACTTGAATTTCATTGAATATAATTTTCTTCATTTGTATCAAATAATCCGTCCGCAAGCCCCTTTTCGTATTCGGTACTGTCATATTCCCTTGCCGAATTGTATACGCGCTGCGCAATGCTGTTATATTCGGCGGGAATTACAGCGACAATTCCGTTTACTATAATAGTATAGCATTTATCATCCGTAATATACTGTGTTCTACTAACTTCCAGCAATGTCAATAAATCCTCGCTGTTCTCATATAAATATTTCAATTTTTCACTGCTGTTTTTATTAGTTTGTTCGGAATGAAGCATATGTGAACTGAAATCACTTACCTTATTCTGATTTGTAATATTTACAAAATCATCATAGCTTAATATTGAAACATTTGATAAAGCAAGCTGTTTCTTCATATTTTTTTCGTCGAATACAATCTCTTTGTCAAACTCAATACCGTCAAGAAGACCATATTTATCCATGACTCCGACAGTTCTGTGATATGAATCATCAAAAATATAATTTATGCCCAATAAATAAAATATTTTAAAGTTATAATCCAAGCCTTCGTCATAAATTCCGGAACCCTTTTCCGCAAGGTCTCCGGCATATGCCGCGCTTAATTCCTCATATAAAGACAGCGGGTAATCCAGTATATTATATTCCGAGATGATATTGTCAGTGTATACCGGAGATATTATACTGTTAAAAAAACCGTGATTCCATATTTGCAGTTTCGGATTATAATCACCGTTGGTTTTATTTAAATCGACTGCATTTAAATATTCTTTTTTTGTGGTATTAACATAATAGTCCGTCAGGTTCTTTTTATAGCTTTCGGTATCAAACAGTTTTAATAAGGTCTGAATTCCTTCAATAGAAATCACACTGTATCTTCTGACAGCGGTCCCTCCGTTTTTATAGTAGTATGCTATAGTTATGGGATAATAATGGTATTCATATGAAGGGTCATAGTTTTCTATCACATCTCCGTGTTCTCTGACTATCTGCTTATAAACCGACATATACCCTTCATGAATATCGGTAATAATCTGAATTGATTCCCTGTCTTCAAAGACCATAAAACCGGCTTCGTCCAGATAGTCCAATTTAAAGAACAGCGATTTCATCTGAACCGGCATTGTATACGGCTGTTCGTCGCTTAAAGACAACGAAACCTTTCTTATACTGTTTGCGGAAGGAATATTTCGTACCGTACCGAAGCCTTCCGTTTTAGTGAAAAGAAATGAAAATCCGAAAGCAAGCCCGATTGTCAGAACATATCTCAGAGCGCCCTTCCATATTCCCTTAAGTCCCCTGTTAGCCGCCATTTCAAGGGCAAGGTAAACAATAGCCGTCAGTATCAGCACAGGGAAAAATGCAGCTTCATTATTGTTTTTTAAAAAATTTTCAGCCGGCAGGGCTACGCTTATAATAATACTGGAAATTGTGAAATAATAAAGTATTTTAAAGACAAAAGGTCTGCCGACATATTCAGCCCTGCGTTTCATATAAATAAAATACGACGCGGATGTTACTAAGGCGGTAAAAACCAGCATTCCCAGCAATAAGAATATTATGGGGGTATTTCTGATTCCGTCGATACCGCTGCTGATGTTTTCTATTAAACCTATCAATGCTCCTGCAGGCGATGTAAAGTACAGGAAATTTTTAACCTTATACATTGCCATAACTCCGTACAGGTTATCGATAAGACTGTAGGAAAAAGAAAAAATTAAAGCCGGAATCATACCGTTCACCAGAACCGTATATAAAATTGATTCGAACAGGCTTCCGCAGCAGGTCATGATAAATACCGTCAGGGCATAAAGCATGACCATTATAAGTATGCCGCCGAACAGCAGTTCAAAGTACGGCTTAACTATATCGCCGAACAAGGTGCATTTATAACTGACTTCCAGACCGTATCTGCTGATTGCATAGGTTCTGCCGTCTATCGTCAGATGGAAAATCAGCATCAGGATTACTGAAATTACCTGAACCGCTATAAAGGGAATGATATATACAGACAGACCCGAAACAAAATCTGACAGAAACTTATTTTTACGTGAAATCGGAAGCGAAAGCGCCATATCAACTTCGGATTTTTTATACAGGTACCTGAAGCTGCTCATTGCCGCCGCTATTCCAAGCAAGCCTGCTCCCGCCGTCAGTCCTACTGTCAGTAAAGCATAACCCTCGTCAGGAGCGTTGTTAATTCCGGATGTCACATTATACGCCATTGTTATCAGCAGAACCGGCACCGAAATCAAATGCAGGAATGCTATAATAATTATAAGCTTCCGCTGGTCTCTTATGTTCTGAAAAATATTGTGTAAAATAACCGAATGCTTTTTAACGGTATTATTAGTTATTTCCTTTGTAGTCATAACCCATTCCCTCCATTTCATAAATAAATATTTCCTCTAAAGTCAGCGGAATTATATCCAATATGTCCGGCTTTTTTTCATTTATGTTATTTTTAATAAATTCCAAATCGCCTTTAACAATCATATATGTTATGCTCTGACGGCGTTCAAAATGCAGAACCTCCATGTCGGTAAAGTTTTCCTTAGTCATTTCCCCTTTGAAGGCTGCCTGGATTTTATGTACATTTCCCTTTATGCTGTCGAGGTCCCTGTTAAACAGAATTTTTCCCTGATGCAAAAGCGCGGCGCTGTCGCACACTTCGTTGATTTCTTTCAGGTTATGCGAAGATATCACAGTCGTAAGCTTTCTGTCAATCATAGCGTCCACCAGCATTCGCTTTACGATAATTCTCATCGTTGGGTCAAGTCCGTCAAAGGCTTCGTCGAGGAGCAGGTAGTCGGTCTGAGCCGCAATACCGGTAATCACAATAGCCTGCCGTTTCATACCCTTTGAAAACTTATCCATTTTTTTATTAACGGGGAGCTTAATGACATCGTTCAGACTGTCAAACAATTCTCCGGAAAATGATTCATAATACCCCTTGTAGAATTCTTTCAGCTCCTTTAAGGTCATACCGCCGAACTGAACTGTTTCGTCATTTATAAAAAAAATCTTTTTCTTTGCGTTCACATTGTCGAATACTTCTTCGCCGTCCACAAGAACATTTCCCGATTTCGCCTTATATACCCCTGACAGGAGCCTCAGTACCGTTGATTTTCCGGCGCCGTTTGAACCCAGCAGCCCGAAAGCGGAGCCTTTTTCAATATGAAGGTTTATATTATCAAGCGCCGTAAAATCATCAAACTGCAAAGTAACGCCCTTCAAATCCATCATAATTTTCATACCCTTTCTTAACTAATTTGATTTATTCGATTATTAAGTTCTTCCTTTGGTATTCCGGCGGCAAGAGCTTCCCTGACGGCGGTATCAAAACCGGACAGAGCCTTTTCGGTAATAACGTCGGTTTTTACGTCGGCTACAAAGCTTCCGCGCCCCGCCAGTGAATAAATAACCTTGTCATGCTCCAGCATCTGAAAAGTTTTTGCCACCGTGTTCGGATTAATGCCAAGTTCCTTAGCAAGCTCGCGCACGCTCGGAAGCTTATCGTTTGTCTTTAATTCCTGCTTTAGGATAAGTTCCAGTATTTTTTTGTAAAGCTGCTCATAAATAGGAGTTCTGCTTAAAAGGTCAATATTGAACATTAACTTCATCCTTTCCGTAAAAATCTGTACGGCTCCCGACAGTAAATTACCGGCATTCGAATATCTCATTCCGATAATATCATCGTAACCGCGGTTGCTTACCGCATAAAAAAACATCGCTGCGCCCCCCGACCAGTATCAATTAACAATTAAAAATTAACAATTAACAATGGCGGTATACCGCCTGCGGCGGTATGACTTTTATTATTATTTTATAACTTTTAGCTGTTATAAGGTATCAGGGCGTGTTCGAAAAACATCAATATGCACATAAACAGTGATTTTTATCGAATACGCCCTTAAAAAGTTAAAAACATCCGGTACGTATAACAGTACAAAACAATTTACCCTGTGTTATAGCAGAAAACCCTTTTGTACTATCTGTAGTAATACAGTTATACCATATTTTTTTATTTTTGTCAATAGTTTTAAGAACATTTTATAATAAAAAAACACCGCCCGTTAAAAACGGACGGATATAATAAAAAATATATTAACTGCAACAGGAGGTTGCAGGGAGTTTGTTGGCTGCCGCCCCGGAATAACGGTTCCTGCCGTTTTAACGGGACAGCAATAATTTTAATTTGCGGCATACCTACTATTGTTTATAGGAGCCTTATTAATCAACAATGAATATTTATGTACCCATTGTTTATCACCGGAGAATCATAGTTAAGAAATCGATAAGAAAATAATTATTTATTTACTATTTTTTATAAACTCTTTTTTGCCATTCCTTTCCTCATCTACAGTATAAACTATATATATTACCAGATTATGAATTTATGTTTAATTTAATGCTAAATTGACTGTTATTTATATAATTTAGCAATAATTTAGCAATTTTTAAAAATAATTGCAACTATTGAGGTAAAAAAATTGCAAGATTAATATATTGCTAAGAAAAAGAACATTTTTAGATAAACAATTAACTCATATTTCAGACAGTATTATTACAGTTCAATAAAGTATTTCATTAAAGACGGACCATGTTCGATAAAAAGTCCGGTTCCGGCGGCTGCTTTTTCGGTAAAGCTATTTATTCCGCGTACTTTTGCACTCTTTTTATAAATCAAAAACGGAACAGGGTCGTTGGTATGTGTTTTAAGAGCCAGCGGAGTGGCATGGTCGGGGCATATTAAAAGCTTGTAATCGTCATATTTTTCAAGCTCGGGAAGAATTAAGCCAAGCACTTTTTCATCAATGATTTCAATTGACCTGACTTTATTTTCAGCTTCGTTGCGGTGACCGCATTCATCGGGCGCTTCAACGTGTATATAGACGAAATCACTGCCGTTTTCAAGCTCTTTCAAAGCGGCATAAGCTTTACCCTCAAAGTTTGTATCAAGGTACCCTGTGGCTCCCTCGACTTCGACGACATTCATGCCCGAAAACTTTCCGATTCCCTTTAAAAGGTCGACTGCCGAAATCATTGAACCCTTTAAGCCGTAAAGCTTCTCAAAGCTTTCAAGTTCAGCCCTGACGCCCTCTCCCCAAAGCCAGATGCCGTTTGCGGGGCGGCGTCCTTTGCTAATACGGGTTTTGTTTACGGGATGTTCCTTCAGAAGCTCACAGCTCTTTTTCATCATGCCGTAAAGGGCGGACGCATTTTTGCCTGACGGGATATAAGGTGCGATTTTTTTCCCCGTAATATCATGGGGGGGGACAAGCTCGCCCACATCAAGCGTACCGTTATGCTGGATTAAGCAATGCCGGTAGCTTACCCCGCTGTAAAGCCTGAATTTATCATTGTTAAAATGCTCCGCGAGATAATCGACAAGTATTTTAGCCTCCTTAGTTGAAATATCATCGGCGCAGTAATCAATAATCGTTTTATCCTCATAAACGGGTTCGTCCGACAATGTAATAAGGTTGCAGCGGAATGAAACGTCGGTTCTGAGCATATTAATGCCGATTGAACCGGCTTCAAGGGGCGAGCGCCCCGTGTAATACTTTTCGGGGTCATAACCCAGGACGGAAAGGTTGGCAACATCCGAACCGGGCTTCATACCGTCCGCAACGGTCTTGACAAGCCCTATTGCGGATTCCTTTGCAAGACTGTCCATATTGGGTTTAAAAGCTTTTTCCATCGGGGTTTTATTATCAAGCTCCCCAACAGGATAATCCGACATACCGTCGCACAGCAAAACTACATATTTCATACTCATCCCTCAATTTTGCAAATTTTTCACCTTTAATATTTTATCATGAATAAAGGAAAAATACAATACTTTTTATTTTGTCTTCGGTGAATTTTTAAAATTACTGAATAAATTATAAAAAGTATGGACAAATCTTAATTAATAGGGTATAATGTATACTTATAAGAATACTTTATGAATGTTAAATTTGATATAATTAAGGGAATCAGTTTATGCGTGTGATTACAGGCTCCGCCAAAGGCAGGAAGCTTATTGTTAATGATAATTCCGGTATCCGCCCCACCTCCGATATGATTAAGGAGGCTTTGTTCTCCGTTATACAGTTTGATATTCCGGGCGCTGATGTCCTTGATTTGTTTTCCGGCAGCGGTCAGCTGGGTATTGAGGCTTTGTCGCGGGGAGCTGAAAGCTGTGTTTTTGTGGACAGCTCAAGGAATTCAATTAGCGTGACCCGAACCAATACTCAAACAGCCGGTTTTACAGAGGCTTCAAAAATCCTGAACCTTGACGCGTTAAGCTACCTGAAAACCTGTACCGGTGTTTTTGATATTGCCTTCCTTGACCCGCCCTATGAAAAAGGCCTGATTGAAGCCTGCATGCCCCTGCTTTCTGAGCATATGTCCGAAAAGGGAATTGTAATATGCGAGCATGAAAAGGGACTTGCCCTGCCCGGAAAATACGGTTCCCTTCGCTTAACTAAAACCTACCGGCACGGGCGCATTGAATTTACCGTATATAAAAAATAATAACGAATAAATCTGAAAGCTGGTTTTAAAAAATGAGGATTGCCGTCTGCCCGGGAAGCTTCGACCCCGTTACGAACGGGCATAAGGATATTATATACAGGGCTTCCAAGCTTTTTGACAGGGTTGTGGTCTCAGTCACCGTCAATGTTATGAAAAACCCCAGCTTTACTGTGGTTGAACGCATTCAGATGATTGAAAAGGCAACCTCCGGACTCGGCAACGTCGTTATTGACGTCTGCGACGGTCTTCTTGCCGATTATGTAAAGCGGATCGGGGCGTGTGCGATTATAAAGGGACTGCGCGCGGTATCCGACTTTGAATATGAATTCCAGATGGCGCTGGCTAACAAAACCCTTTATGACGGAGCCGAAACTTTGTTCTTGACCACAAGCTCAGAAAATATGTATCTGTCATCCAGTCTGGTCAAGCAAATCGGCGCATACGGCGGCGATATAAGCCCCTTTGTTCCGGAATGCATACTTGAGGATATAAAAAGGCGGATTGTTGAAATATACAAGCCGATTAATTAAATTCAGATACCAGAAACCAGTTACCAGATGCCAGATTCTAAGTACAGCATATCAGTTTATTATAAAATAAAATTAATGGTTATTAATAAAGTTTTTTAAGCTGACAGAAACCGGTATCATTATATTCTGGAATCTGGTTTCTGGTAACTGGTATCTTAAAAAATGAAAGGAACTGAAAATTATGATTATCGACGAAATCCTTGATATTATGGACGATTTGCTTGATAACGGCACCGGCGTGCCTTTCAGCGTGAGGAAATCAATTATCGACAGCGACAAAATGCGTGAATGCATTAACGACATCCGTCTTAACCTGCCGTCTGAAATCAAGGACGCCAAGAATATAGTCATGGACAGGAAGACCATTATTGCTGACGCTAAAAAGGAAGCCGAGCAGATAGTGAACAAAGCCGAGGTCAGGGCGAAAACCCTGGTTTCAAACGATGAAATCACCAAAGCCGCAAAGACCAAGGCGGCTGAAATCGTTAATCAGGCTAACACCAAGGCAAAGGAGCTTAAAAACGCCGCCAATAAATATATAGACGATATTCTGGTTCAGTCGGAGGAATCGCTTCAGGGTTGCCTCGCCGACATAAGGAAGACGCGGCAGGCTTTCAAGAGCAGCAATACGACAATGAGGAGATAGTAAAAAAGGTATGACCGGGTTTGTATGCGGTCATACCTTTTTAAACTAATGCTAATTAAAAATTAACAATTAACAATTAACAATGGTGGTATCGCCTTCGGCGATGATTTTAATTCGGGGAAGGAGGAAGGCATGAGGGTTTTAGCCCTCAATACTTATGCTTCATTCCTTACCCTTGCTTTGTATAGGACGCCCTGTGGTGCCGCAGCATTACATCCGCCGATGGTTCTTATCATTCATTTTACGTAACAGTACGCTTTGCATATATCATATTCTCAAAAAACCAAGTATTTTTATGAAAACTTTTGACATTAACATTCTGTAATGATATAATGATAGAAAGAAAGGAGGCTGGCTTATCAGAACACTGACCATTAGGCTTGAAGATGAACTTCATAGATTGTTTAAAATATATTCTGTTAATAAGAATCAAGATATGCAGGCAATATTAATTGAGTATATTAAAAAACTTGTTAAAGAAGAAAATCAAGCTAAATAAATGAACACCCGCCTACCCTGTTCAAAGAACGGCGAGTGTTCACACAAAGAATAAGCATATAATGCAAATCCCAAGGGCATTATATCATATTCTCCTTAAAAAGTCAAAATATTTTTAAAAAAGTATTGACAACCATGTTGCTACATAGTATAATAAAAATAGATTGTAGTCACAAAGAGAGGTGAATAAATGACTGCGATGAAAAAAGGTACTAAACTCACTGATAATCCTAAAAACTTTATGCTGAGAGTAAGAATTGACGACGGTACTTTATTAAAGCTCGACGAATGCTGTAAAAAAGAAAACTTGTCGCGTTCTGAAATCGTAAGAAAAGGAATTAATGAGCAGTACGATAAACTAAAAAAGTAGAACACCCGCCTGACCAATTCAAATACGCGGCGAGTGTTCTCAAAAGAATATGCATATAATGCAAATTCCAAGGGCATTATATCATATTCTCCGGAAAAAGTCAAAATATTTTTTAGAAATCCCTTGACAATTTTAAATAACTACTATATAATAGAATTATCTTGTAGCTACGAGATGGGAGTGATGAATTGGTAGCTAAAAAGAAACCGGGTCCAAAACCTGATAATCCTTTGGATACAATGGTTCGTGTCCGTATGGATAAAATTACACTGGAAGAATTAGACAACAGCGCAAAAGAGTTATGCACTACGCGTTCAGATGTAATTCGGAAAGGTATCCACAGGATTTACAGCGACCTGAAAGAAAAATAGCGAACACCCGCCCCACTCCGGTCAGAGAAAAAGCGAGTGTTCACAAAAAGAATATGCATATAATGCAAATCCCAAGGGCATTATATCATATTCTCCGTAAAAAGTCAAACTAAAAATTTTGGAGGTAATTTATAATGTCGTTGTTATCAGATTTTTACAGCGGAAAGCTGTACCCCTATGAGGAACTCAATAAGCACAATCCTGATTTTAAGCCAATCGGTGATAAAATTGAAGCCGAAAAGTATGGCTGGCTGAAAAACGTTCTGTCAGAAAGAGATTTCCGGAGGTTTGAAGAAAAACTGCAGGTATATTATTACGACGCCCATGATTACTGGCAGGAAAAGGGATTTATGTATGGTTTCAGGCTGGCAGTAATGCTTATAGCTGAAATATACACAGGTAAATAATTCATACTTAAAAATAAATACGTTGTCCGGCAGATTTATTCGTATACAAACTAAGATTGAACTGCGCGAATTGTTCCATGTCAAAAACTAAATGATTAAAAATTGATTTCATATGAATTAACCGAAAATTCATTGACATACCGGTTTTTTTATGCTAAACTGGTAACGATTACTTTAAATATCGGAGGAATTTTAATATGCCGGAAAAACTATACGGGGTTCATATGGGGAAAGCGCGGTTCGCAGTCGATCTGGGGGACGGCTCGGAACGCGGCGAGTATGTCAATCAGGACTATATCCTGCACAAAATGGGACGCCCCCACCGCGGAATATCGCTTATGTACTGCTACTACCCTCTTGACAAGGGCTGGCCCGGCAGGGCAAGCGTGGTTCACGCGCACCCCGACGTTAAATTCGCGTGGGATTACCCCTACGACGATTATTTCACATATAAGGGCGGGCTTAACGGGAACACCGAAGATGAGCCCTTTAATTACATGCGCGACGTTCGCCGCCACGGGCAGGATGTTGTTCTGACCCTGACCGCCGACCCTAACCTGACGGACGAACACCTTATTGCCGTAGCAAAGGATTTGCGCCCGTTCGGAAGGATGCTCCTGCGCATTAACCACGAAGCTACGGGCAACTGGTTTTCTTTCAACAAGAGGTGTACTTATAAGGAAGTAGCCGACTTTTTCGTGAGGTTTTCAAAAATCATCCACGAGCATGCCCCCAACGTCGAAACGATTATCTGTATCGGGGGAATAGAAAATCCCGGTAAATCCGATAAAATGGAAAAGGAAGAGGAATTCGCCCAGTGTATCCCCGAAGCCGATATATGGTCGGTGGACAAATACATGGCTCTCCACTGGGGATGGCCCTATGATATTGCCGAGCCGGGCGGGCGTTCGCATTCAAGGAGTAATGTCAGAAAAGTTTATGAAATGACGAAAGCCAGCTTTGAGAGGTTCAGATACCTCAACGGCGGAGCTGAAAAACCGATGGTTATGTCCGAGTTCAACGCCGACGGCGACGTTACCGGCGCATACGACCAGGCGATGATGATAAAGGAGTTCTGCGACATCCTTACCGAAGAAAAGGCATACTGGTTCAGCGGGTTCACGTTTTACCAGTTCCGCGACAGGGGACGTCTAGGTCTTGAAATCGAAGACCCCAACAACGCTGATGTCGGTATCGAACAGCCTGCCCTGAAAGCATACAGGGAGATTATAAACAGCGATGAATTCCTGCCGGTTATGGAACAGAAAACGGAAGAAATGACCCTTCCCGTTACACTCCGCTGGGGCGGCTCCGAGGACGCCGACGGTCTTGCTATGCCGCTTCATTTTGAGGCAAACCCGCATTTCTGCGAGGTTTATTTCGACGAGGAAGACGACGGCAACTACATGATGGAATTAAACGGCAGGTGGTTTTATAAATCCCCGAAAGCCCGCTGTATCGATATGATGAGCGCGTTCTTTGAAAACCCCCTTGACGGCGAATGCGATTTGACGCTTAAAATCTTTGCTCCCCCGGCAACGGGGGAAAATGACCCCTCGCAGGGTAACGACTGGCAGGAGAATTATTATTACACCGTCACAAAAATGCCTAGGGTGCGTATCCGTTTCAACCCGGTCGAAGCCGCGAAGTAAATAAATGTTTTAAGGGCGGACATTGTCCGTCCTAAATATTATATTAAAAACCTGTTCCCATAAGAGTAAAAATATAGGTTAGAATAATCATATCAGAAAAACATGCGGAGGTAAAAATGGCAGGGAAAATCAAAACGGTTTACATATGCGGTCAGTGCGGTTACGAAAGCCCGAAATGGAACGGAAAATGCCAGTCCTGCGGCGAATGGAACACATTCGAGGAAAAAGAGGTTATCCCTGCCGCAAATAAAAGCGGAATCTCAAGGGGGGTAAGCTCAGGCGGAGCTTCAAACAGCAGTCCGACCGACCTGTCGTCCAAAATATCGAAGCTTGCCGATATTGACACAAACGACGACGCCCGGTATAAAACCGGAACAGGCGAGCTTGACAGGGTTTTGGGAGGCGGGCTGGTCAAAGGCTCACTCGTACTGCTCGGCGGCGAACCCGGTATCGGGAAATCCACCCTGCTTTTGCAAATCTGCGGATTTTTAGGTAAAAATCACAGCATACTGTATATTTCAGGCGAGGAAAGCATACGCCAAATCAAGCTCCGCGCCGAAAGGCTTGGTGTTGACGCCGAAAACCTTGAACTGCTCGCAAGCAATGACGCGGCGGCGGTTTCCGATACCATATCGGTCAGAAAGCCCGGTATTGCGATTATCGACTCGATTCAGACCATGGCTATTGACAGCATAAATTCCTCGGCGGGCAGCGTTACGCAGGTACGCGAATGCACCAACCTTTTCATGAGAACGGCTAAGTCCGAAGAAATACCCATTTTCATCGTCGGGCATGTGAACAAGGACGGAGCAATCGCCGGTCCTAAGGTTATGGAGCATATCGTGGACGCCGTGCTTTATTTCGAGGGGGAAAGGCATCTTTCTTACCGTATTTTAAGGGCAGTCAAGAACCGTTACGGCTCGACCAATGAAATCGGCGTTTTCGAAATGCGCGGCAATGGTCTTGCCGAGGTACCGAATCCGTCGGAAATGCTTCTTTCGGGGAGAAGTGAAAATGTCCCGGGAAGCTGCATTGCCTGTATAATGGAGGGAAGCCGCCCGATTTTAGCGGAGGTACAGGCTCTTGTCACCAAAAGCGGAACGGTAAATCCGAGGAGAACAGCGACCGGCTTTGACTATAACCGGCTTGCAATGCTCCTTGCGGTGCTTGAAAAGCGTACGGGAATGTTTATGGGTACCCTTGACGTATACCTTAACATTGCGGGGGGGTTCAGGCTTGACGAGCCGGCAGGCGACTTAGCGGTAGCGACGGCGGTATTCAGTTCATTTTATGACATACCGCTTGACAGCCATATGATTGCGTTCGGGGAAATCGGACTGGGCGGAGAGGTTCGGGGTACGTCAAATATCATACAGCGTATAACAGAGGCCCAGCGTCTGGGGTTTACCCACTGCATAATCCCTAAGCAGTCGTTTAAGAGCATTGACGTTACTAAATTCAATATACGTATTACAGGGGTGCCGTCAATACGGCAGGCTTTTAATGTAATCCGTCCGCAGTAATAATGCGGATATATCAGAAAGTGTTATTAATTTATTATACAGCAGTAAACGGATAAATTTATAGCGGTACTGGATAACAAAACAAAGCCGGGAACAAACCCCCGGCTGTTTTTGTATTATTTATTCCTCAATCTGTTTTCCGAGGAACTGAGCCGCCGCCTGAATCAGATTCTGCTGAACCTCGTTTGCCACGGCGTCATTGTTCGGGGCAAGGAACGCAACAGCTCCCGTTACGTCGCCGCTTGATAAAATCGGGGAGCAGGCAATCGCAGGACGGTCAATACCCTCGACAGGGAACACCTTAGCGTCGGAAGGCGATGTTTTCAAGTAATTCTTTCGTCCTTCAAGGTATTCCTCAAGAGCCTGGGAAACGCGCCTTTCGTTGAATTCCTTTTTCTGCACGCCGGCAACGGCTACGACATGGTCGCGGTCAAACACAACGGTAGGACAGTTAGCAAGCTTTGACATGACTTCGGCAACCTGAGAAGCGGAGCCTGCCATTTCGTTTACTGCCGAATATTTCTTGAAAATAACTTCGCCTTCGTTGCTTGTATAAATCTCAAGCGGGTCGCCCTCGCGGATTCTCATTGTTCTTCTGATTTCCTTCGGGATTACGACACGTCCCAAATCATCAATACGTCTTACTATACCGGTAGCTTTCATATTTTCTATTCCTCCATAAAATAATTAAATAGTAGTTATAATACTTATCAGAATTTGTTTGTTTTGTAAGTATAGTTTTTACCTTGTAGGCAGGAATATACATTCAAAGCTTAAACTTTATTAAAAATTTTTATAGTAAATAATGTAAAAAAAGGGGGGAACCCGTTATAAAAAAGTAATGATAACGCTCAGATTTAATCCTTTAATGTCAGTTCAGAGCGGAAAAACCTAATAAACAAAGCTGTGTTTTCCAAGAAGCATCAGACCTCCTGAGCTCAATTGCGCAGGAGGTCTGATGAAATGCTGATTTTACTTTTTTAAACGGCTTTCCTCGGCGTCGATAAGGTTCATTAACTCGTCAAGGGTTTTGCTGTTCTTTTTCTTTTTAGGGGGCGCTATCGTCTCTTTAGGAACAACTGCCATTTCAGGTATTGTATTAACGGTTTGCGTATGTTTTGAAGCCGTAACGGGTTTTTCGGGTTTATTGCCTTTAATTTCATCTTTTTCCGATTTATAATAGTATGCTTTAACGCTGTCGTTAAAGCTTGACTGTTTCGGCGCGGTCGCCTGCGACTGAACGTTAACTAGCTTATCAGGTATAATATTGCTTACATGAGGAGTAAAAACAACCCTCTCAGTTGATGATGAGTCTTTTTTGGAAGCATAGCTTTCGAAAAAATCATCAACCTTTGATTTAGGTTCCCTGGGTTCGATTTTAGTCGGTTTATTCAAATACAATTCGCTTCGTTCAAAATCAGACTGTACAACTCCTGCCTTAACAGCATTTTTTTCGGTACGGACATCCTTTGAAACAAGACTGTCATAAGCGAATAAATCAGCGCCGGGCTTTTCTTCCCTGATTTTATTAGGAACGGCATTTACCGAATATTCCGCTATACCCCTGGAATTGACATTAAGCGCCGGTTCGGGGTGAGGCTCAGGCTCAAACCTCGGTTTCGGCATATTGATTTTTCCCGTAACATCCTCAATGAATTTAGGCTTCGTGAATGTAAAGGGTACGTCGTCATTCATGTTATCGTCCCTCGATATAATAAAATCATCCGTATCGTCAATATAGGATGCCTCGGCTTCAAGCCTGCGTATACTGACAATACGAATGACCTGAAACAGAATTATAAGCGACAGAGGTATTATAACTGCGATTATTATTCCAGCCGTAGATGTTGCGAAATCAAGGAAGTTACCGAACGATTCAAGCTGCCATACAGCCTTGGCTATAATATCGCCCGATTCGATTCTGAAGGTTTCGGTTGCTGGCGACGTGTCATATTTAACCACATAAAAAGTCTTTCCGTCTTCGTTTTCAATATTAACGACACGCATAAGCTGAGTGTATCTGCCGATTCGGCAAAGTATAACGCTGCGTTCCGCAATACTGTCAATTTCGGAGCTTTTTGCAATTATAACAGTATTTTCAGGTATCTGAGGCTCCATCTTCTCGGTATTCGTTTTGTATACGGTCATACCGAAGACAGGGGTTGCCGTATCATCCTCCTTAAACATCAGGTTTAAGGCAACCATACCGGCAATCATCAGAATAAGTATAATTATAACAATAATTTCCACAACGGAAATCCAGGATATTTTTTTATCTCCGGACATTTTGACAGCCATCCTTCCATGCAGCAGT
>DBCY01000139.1:0-1208 GCA_002293295.1 Ruminococcus sp. UBA946
TCATGAGGAGTACCGTTTACATAAGAACCAAACAGAATTATTTTATCGGGATTTAAAATCTTTATAACTTCGTCCGAATATTTTTTTGCTATTTCTCTGACTTTTTCTTTATCCAGCATAAAAACGCCTCCGTTTCCATTAATATTTCCGCACAATATGCAGGGTTAAGGGCTTCAGATACGTTTACCCTGTATTCAGGGTAACGAGCCTCTATCTGAAGAGGTTCCAATCTTTCAAGTAAAGTATGTTGTTCTGCTGATAAATCTTCATTAATACAACCTATTTTAGATAATTTTTTTAAGTCGTGTATTTTAGGCGGAGCTTTTTCTGTTTTATTTACAATAATAGATTTTAATGCCTTTTCAACAATTTGATGACAAAAAAATCCCATATCCAAATAACGTTTTCCTTCTAAAAGCCATTTTGCAGTCAAAAGATTATCATCGCATAAATTAAGCCAATATTCTGCTTTATCATTCATTAGATTCACATCCTTTATGAATTTTTCAAAGTACCCTTACTTCATTCAAAGGTAAATCCAATACCTTCGTTCAGTTTGTTCTCCTTCATCCCCTCTGTCAATAACAATTCTGTCCATCAGCACTCCTCCGAATAACTCGCAGATATGTATTGATACAGTGTTTTTTTCATTAATAATAAACAGAACCTTTTTCAGACCATAATTTCCCGCAATATCAAGCCCCTGCCTTATTATTTCCTTGCCGTAGCCTTTCCCCTGCTCGCCTGTTCTTACAGAATAGCCTATGCTGCCGTAATTTGTCATTACTTCCTCCGTCAATTCAGTACGCAGCTGAAACTCGCCTATGAATTTATCGCCGTCGACAGCCCAGTAATGAAAACCTTTCGGAAAATCCGGAACAAGACCCAGTTCTTTTTTCGCATACCAGTCAAAGGTTCTTTCAAACCAGTCGTCATCAATTCTGTTGGGATTTGTGGGTTTAAACCACACAATATTATTTTCATAGAATTCCCGGCAGTATTCCTTATATCCTTGCATATAGGCGGGGTCGCGTTTAATCAGCTCCATATTTTTATTCCCCGTATATAATAAACTAACTTATTATAACATACTTTACTAAACTATACAAGAAATTTTTATGTCTGCTATGTCTGCTCCACGGTAGTTCAACAAGTAAATAATATATGAACAAATTTGAAATGTTTATATTGTTCTTTCTTTTTTCTAT
>DBCY01000139.1:1257-6685 GCA_002293295.1 Ruminococcus sp. UBA946
CCTTTGGAAACCGCAATTTTTTGAAAAAAATTGAGTAAAACTTTCGGTGAGTTCACAGTTTATTCACTCGTTAAAATGCCCTGATGTCTGCTCAAACTGAGCGTTAAAAAGCTCATGATAAAATCCGCGGTTATTAAGCAGCTCTTCATGCGTACCCTTCTCGGCAATAACACCGCCGCGCATGACCAGAATTATATCGGCGTCCTTTATAGTTGAAAGCCGGTGGGCGATGATAAAACAGGTTTTACCCCTCATTAAAGCTTTAAATGCTTTCTGGACGCGCTGTTCGGTTCGCGAGTCAATATTCGAGGTCGCTTCGTCAAGGATTAGCATAGGAGGATTCATCAGCATAATCCTGGCAATCGAAATAAGCTGCTTTTCCCCTCCCGAAAGGTTTCCCCCGTCCTTTGAAAGGATTGTGTCATAGCCGTCCGGGAGCTTTTTTATAAAACCGTGGGCATGGACTGCTTTAGAAGCTTCAATAATTTTATCAATGGAAGCTCCCGGGTTGCCGTATGCTATATTTTCACGTACGCTTCCTTTAAATACCCAGGTATCCTGAAGAACCATACCGTATAGTTTTCGCAACGAATCTCGTTTGATACTGCGAATGTCAATATGCTTTTCATCAATGCAAATACTGCCGTCAGTTACATCGTAAAACCGCATAAGCAGATTGATGAGAGTGGTTTTCCCGCAGCCGGTAGGTCCTACTACGGCAATCCTCTGTCCTTTTTTTACGTATAAATTTAAATTTTCAATAAACGGGATTTTTTTATTGTATGAAAATGACGCATTGCTTATTTCAACCGAACCGTCTGAATCAGTAATATCCATACAGTTTTCATCGGACGGCTCGGGTGTTTCCTCCATTACCGCAAAAACACGCCTTGCACAAGCAAATGCCGACTGAAGCTCGGTTATTACTCCAGTAATTTCATTGAACGGTTTTGTATACTGGTTTGCGTAGCTTAAAAACGAAGCTATTGAACCGACAGTCATAACCGATGTGCCGTTTACAATGGATAAAGCCCCTATGATTCCTACAAAAGCATAAACAAGCCCGTTAATATACCTTGTTGTAGGGTTCGCCAGAGCCGAATAAAACTGGGATTTAACTCCGCATTTAAACAGCCTTGAATTTATTCCGGTAAATTTTTCTTCCGCACGCTTTTCAAAACTAAAAGCCTTAATAGCTTTAGAACCTTCAACCGCCTCGACAATCAGACTGCTGAGTTCTCCCCTTACCTTTGACTGTTCGGTAAACTGGACGCGTGAAATCTTAGTTATAAACGCCGCGGCAAAAAGCGACAGGGGGGTAATAAAAATAACCACCAGGGCAATTTTAAAATTAATGCTTAACATAAAAGCAATAGTACCGATAATAGTAATTACACCTGTAAGAAACTGTGTTAAAAACTGCTGCATACCGTCGGAAATCTGTTCGGTATCAACGGTGATGCGGGATATTATATCGCCGTGGGAGGTACTGTCTATATAACTCAGGGGCAGCGAGTTCAGCTTTTTATAAAAATCTGAACGTATATCCCTCACGGAATTAAAAGTAATTTTATTAGCCGAATAATTCATAACCCATGTAAAAACCGACGACAGCACAACCGCGAGTATCATTTTTATTATAATGGGAAGAATACCGCCGAAATCAACATTCCCGGCGCCTATGACAAGGTCGACGGACTGCCCTGTCAGAACAGGGATGTATAAAGCGAGCAGGACGCTAATGAATGCCGGAACTGCTGCCGTAACAATATAAAACGAATAGGGTTTTATATACCTGAAAATATTTTTTATAACCGGCTGTTTCATGAAGCATTCCCCTCCCCCTGCGTATTATTCTGCGAGAGGTATATTTCATTATAAACCGCGCAGGTGTTAATCAGCTCGTCATGGATTCCGTTCCCGACGACGCAGCCGTCATCCATGACAATAATTTTATCGGCGTATTTTATTGAGGATATACGCTGTGAGATAATTAATACTGTGATTTCATCCACTTCGGCAATTTTTCTGATACCCTGCCTGAGCTTCGCTTCGGTGGAAAAATCAAGAGCCGACATACTGTCGTCAAGTATGAGAATCCTCGGTTTTGAGCATAACGCGCGAGCAATGGCAAGACGCTGTTTCTGCCCGCCCGAAAGATTTTTCCCTCCCTGGTCAAGGCATGTATTAATACCATCCGGCATTTTCATTACGAATTCATAAGCCTGGGCAGTTATAAGGGCGTTAATTACGTCTTCTTCCGAAGCGTTCTGATTACCCAGACTTACATTATCATATATACTCCCCGAAAAAAGGAAGGTCTGCTGGGGGACAACGCCAATCCATGCGCGCAGGTTGCCGAAGGTATAATCCTTAACATTGACGCCGTCAATAAGGACGCTCCCGCCGGTACAGTCATAAAACCTCGGAATCAGATTAACCAGTGTAGTTTTTCCGTCGCCTGTGCCTCCGATTATTCCTACGGTACTGCCCCTTTTCACGGAAAAATCAACGTCCGAAAGAGCATAGCCGCTGTTATTCCCGTATGAAAAAAACACATTCCTGAATTCGATTGCCGGCTGTTCTTCCTTTATCGGGATACAGCAGGAATTTCCGTTCGTTACCGAAGGCTGTCTGTTCAAGGCTTCGTTTATCCGGTCTGCGCTTGCGGAGGCTTTCGTAAATATGACGACAAGATGAGCGACCACAACAAGCGAGTGGGAAATCTGCGTCATATAGTTCACGAAGGCTATTATCTGCCCCTGCGTGAGAAATCCGTTGTCGGCGCGAATCCCGCCGTACCATATAATAGCGGCAATGGCAAGGTTTAATATGCAGTAATTGAGGGGGTTTAAAAGCGACGAAAGCTTTGCCGCTTTGAAGCTGGTCTGAGCGTAATCGTCGTTTGCTTCGTCAAAACGCTTTTTTTCAGTATCCCGTTTTGCAAACGCTCGTATAACACGCACACCGGTCAATGATTCGTGCGTTCGGAGGTTAATTACGTCCATTTTCTTTTGAATGACTTTGAAAAAAGGAATTGTACGGAACATCACTAAATAAAGTACCAGGGATACTAAAGGCATTGTTATAAGGAAAATAACCGAAAGCTTCAGGTCTATGCGTACGGACATAATAACCGCGCCGATTATAAGAAACGGAGCGCGCATAACAAGCCGTATCAGCATTGCTACGGCAAGCTGAATCTGGTTTATATCGTTAGTAAGACGCGTAACAAGCGTTGATGTTCCGAAATCATCCAGGTCGGAATATGAAAGAGAATTTATATGCCTGAAAAGGTCGTTGCGGATATCGGTTCCTATGCCCTGCGAAGCCTTAGAAGCAAGGTACTGACATAATAAGGACAGACCGTACCCGGCAATACCCAAAACAAGGATTACAGCGCCTTTGCCGTAAATATACCCCTTTCCTCCTCCGGCTGTAATACCGGTGTCTATAATCTGAGCCATAAGCAAAGGGACTATAAGCTCAAAAACAGCGTCAGTGAATTTCGCGGCAGGTCCTATAATTAATTCCTTTTTATATGCCCCGAAGTATTTTTTCGCAAGAGAAAACATTAACCCAAACCCAGCTTTCGTTCAGAATGTATATGTAATCAAAAGAGGAATCCCGGTTTAATTATTGTTCTTCGTCATTAATTCCGGAATTTAAGGTATTTTCATTCTTTTTTCTGAATATGACCAGCTTGCTGAACAGATAGTTAATCAGCAGTATAAAAACCTGCGCCATAATTTTCATAAACATCATGTTAAAGTGAAGTATGTCAACCGTCAGCAGCATAAAACCAAGCTCCAGCAGATACGACACTAATCGCGCCCCGTAAAACTGACCCGCCTGTCTGAACCAGTCGGATAGACCTTCGGATTTGCTTCTGAATACAAATAATTTATTTGTGAAAAACGCAAATGTAACGGCGCAGACCCATGATACAGTTGTAGCGGCGGCAGTGTTTGCTCCTGAGAGTGATGATATATACTGCACAGTAACAGATACCAAAGTAGTAAACGCGCCGAAAAAAATGTATAATAAAGCCGGTTCATATTTATAATATAAATTACTGAGCTTTTCAGGAAAAAGGGAAAGTATTCTTTTTATAAGCTTATCAAACATAATATCTTCAAAATATAAATAAAAAGAATAGGGATAAATTATCCCCATTTCATTTTATATTTTCAGCCTCTCATTATATTGTATCAGAATTTTTCCGTAAGATTCAGTTATTTTCTGTCATAAAATACAGATTTACCGGCGGCTGACAGCGGAATACCCATAATCATTTTATATTCGCCGAGCAGCCCTAAGCTTTTGGCTGCCTGCCCGATTGTAAACATAATACGGTTGTCTACACGGTTGTCGGCGACAAGCGAAACCGCCGAGCCTAAGGCTATACCCAAATCCATTGACGTGAAAACACAAGCCGCTCCCGCTTTTTCACAGGCGGTGCAGTTTTCAAAACCGCATAACCGGCATTTTTCCCCAAGTCCGCGTACTTCGTATTTCGCTCCGGCAAGGACGACGGCGGCGCTGGCATCGACATTATCGGCGTCCCGGCAGAAAAATCTGCCCGATTCTCCAAGTCCTTCGCCTATTTTGCGCATCCGTTCCGCAACAAGGTCCTTATCCTCCCCTGTTAGGATTAATGTTTCAAGATGGTCGGTACCGCAGGCTTTAGGGGCTGTGCGTACAGCGGCGCACACACTGTATGCCAGATTGAGTATTGCCGATTCCTCAGCTTTTTTTGATTCAATTATCATAATTCTGACCGGGTTGTTCGGTATCCGTAACAACGCACGGTTTATTCCCGCCTTTCATATATATTTTAATTATTATAACATACTAAAATATGGAATACAATAGATATATGAATTATTTGTATTAAGTTTGCTAAACAATTTTCATGATGTTTTTCCTACCATAGAACAATTTGCTTCAAGACCCTGCTCTCTCAGCAAGGATATCCCCCAGTCAAACATGGTTTTTAACACAATATGAAGACTGCTCCCCTTTTCCGTTAATGAATATTCTACCTTCGGCGGAACAACGGGGTATACAGTTCTTATTATCAAGCCGTCTTTTTCAAGTTCGCGCAGCTGTTGAGTAAGCATTTTGGGCGTAGCTTCCGGCACCAGTCTTCTTAATTCGGAAAACCTTTTTTCACCGTCCGTCAGGTTCCACAGAATCAACGCCTTATACTTCCCGCCGATTAAACGGATAGCGGCGGAAACGGGGCATATTCTTTCTTGTTTATCAATTTCCAAATTATATAGCTCCTTCATAGTATCCTATAAGGTACTATATTACAATATAGTGCATACTTGTAAAATTTAAATATACTGTTATAATAATACTATAATGATATAAAACTGTCAAGTCTAACAGCATTGAAAGGCACGGTAATTCAACGAGTAAA
>DBCY01000139.1:6850-10860 GCA_002293295.1 Ruminococcus sp. UBA946
GTTCACTCGCTAAAATACCCTGCATTGAAAGGATTTTATGTACATGATAAAGTCAAGCTTTAAAATAACGGGAATGACCTGCTCCGCCTGTTCCGCGCGGATTGAAAAAAGCGTTTCAAGGCTTTCGGGAATAGAAAAAGCAGAGGTTAATCTGCTTACAAACAGTATGACTGTTAATTACGACCCTAAAATTCTTGATGAAGTATCTATCATAAAAGCGGTGGAAAAAAGCGGTTACGGCGCTTCCCTTGCTGGAACATCCGGCAGAATAGAAAATAACCCTGACAAGGCAGTAAAAGATGAAACGTCAGTATTAAAACATCAGCTAATCGTATCAGTTATATTCGCAGCGCCGCTTTTTTATCTTTCAATGGGTGAAATGCTGGGATTTACGCTTCCTGCCTTTCTAACAGGTATGGAAAATGCGATGATTTATGCGTTTACCCTGTTTTTGCTCACACTTCCTGTTTTATATGCCGGACGCAAATATTTCATTTCCGGATTTAAAAACCTTTTCCGCCTTTCACCGAATATGGACAGCCTGATAGCGATCGGTTCGGGGGCGGCGGTTTTATACGGTATTATTGCCTTATATAAAATTTCATGGGGTCTGGGTCACAATGATACGGAAACCGTTCACAGGTATTCCATGAATTTATATTTTGAATCGGCAGGTATGATTTTAACGCTTATTACTCTCGGAAAATATTTTGAATCACGGGCAAAGAAACGTACTTTCGCGGCTGTATCAAAGCTCATGGACTTAACTCCGAAATCGGCGGTCGTAATCCGTGACGGTATTGAATACACGGTTACTTCCGACGAACTGATTAACGGTGATATTCTGTTAGTTAAAGCGGGCAATGCCGTTCCTGCCGACGGTTTTATTACCGAGGGATATGCTTCGGTTGACGAATCGGCAATAACGGGCGAAAGCCTTCCTTCAGAAAAAAACACCGGCGATAAAATAACCGGCGGAACTCTCGTAAAATCGGGTTATTTTAAAATGCAGGCAACGGCTGTCGGCGAAAATACCGCGCTTTCAAAAATTATAAAGCTTGTGGAGGACGCCTCGGCAAGCAAGGCTCCCATAGCGCGGCTTGCCAATAGAATAAGCGGTATTTTCGTACCTGTTGTTATAGGTACGGCATTAATAACCGCCGCAGTCTGGCTCCTTCTCGGATACGGAACAGACTTTGCGTTAAGCGCCGCTGTTTCCGTGCTTGTCATATCCTGTCCGTGCGCGCTGGGACTGGCAACTCCCACAGCGATTATGGCGGGAACNNAGTCAGCCGCCGCTCTGGAAACGCTTCATTCGGTACGGGTCGCTGTATTTGATAAAACAGGCACGGTAACTCAGGGAAAACCGTCGGTTACCGATATAATTCCTGTTGAAATCTCAGAAACCGAATTACTGGTATATGCGGCTTCAATAGAAAAAATATCAGAGCATCCCCTTTCATTTCCGGTAATTGACAAAGCGGAAAAAGAAGGTATTCCGCTAAAAGCAGTAAAGGATTACCAGCTTATTCCCGGTCAGGGTATTATAGGATTTATTGAAGGAAAACAGGTTTCGGGCGGAAACAAAAGACTGATGGAAGCGTACGGCATTGACATAAGCGGTTATGAAGACAAAGCCTCGGTACTGTCAGGCGGCGGCAGGACGGTTCTTTATTTTGCTCTTGATAACGCGTTAATCGGTCTTATAGCCGTCGCTGATATATTAAAGCCGGATAGCGTCGGAGCTGTGAAAAAGCTTACAGAAATGGGTCTGGAAGTAATCATGCTTACCGGGGATAATAAACTCACAGCAGAGGCAGTCGGCAAGCAGGCAGGAATAATGAATGTAATATCTGAGGTTTTACCGGAGGATAAAGAACGCGAAATCCGCAGGCTTCAGGAAACAGGAAGAAAAGTTGTCATGGTCGGCGACGGAATCAACGACTCGCCCGCCCTTGCCCTCGCCGACGTCGGTATTGCTGTCGGAGCGGGAACGGACATAGCCATTGAATCAGCCGATGTTGTCCTCGCCGGAAACCGACTGGACGACGTTGTAAACGCCATAGCATTAAGCAGGGCGGTTATGCGTACTATCAGGCAAAATTTGTTCTGGGCGTTTATTTACAACATTATAGGTATACCGGTTGCCGCTGGTGCATTATATTCCGCATTCGGCTGGATGCTCAGCCCTATGTTCGCCGCCGGAGCAATGAGCTTAAGCTCGGTATCCGTTGTATTGAACGCCTTAAGGCTTAATCTCTGGAAGCCGCAGCATTCAGAAAATAGTAAAAATGAAAAGGAGAATATTATAATGAAAAAAACGCTGATAATTGAGGGTATGTCCTGTAATCACTGTGTAAATGCAGTGACGAAAGCTTTAAAATCAATAAAAGGGGTAATCGGAGTTTCTGTTAAAACGGATATGAAAACCGCGGTTATCGAATTAAACGGAACAGTAACGGATGACACAATAAAAACAGCAGTGGAGGAAGCGGGTTATCAGGTTAAAACTATAGAATAATTGAACTGTCAATATCAAAAGCATACAGCTCCGACCATGCGGGATAATAGCCGCATTTTCTCGCTACGTTCTGTGAAGCTATATTACCTCCCCATGTACCGTAGTAAGGAACAGCGCCGTTCATGAAAACCTCCTGCGTGAGCGCGGACACAAGCTCCGAAGCAAGTCCCCCGCCCCGGAACTCGGGCAGAATATCAATTCCGATTTGCCAGAATATGCCGCTGTCATTTGAAGCTCCGGCAATACCGATAATATTCCTGCCATTTACCGCACAAACCGCAACTATGTCATGACGTTCCTTTTTCGCGCTGTACATAAGCGCGTTGTCGAAACCCCTGTACTGATACAGCGTCGTCTGTATTTCGGCTTCATCAAAAACCCTTATGTCATAGCCTGACTTAGGCGTGAATTTATAAGGCGTTTCCGGAAGAAAATAAATTCTTGCAGCCCCCGCGGCTTTATTGTAATATGACAGTTTTTTATTCAGGGCATACAGCTGTAAGCCGTCAAAAAGCGATACGGCATTATCCTTGTCAGCCTTTGCGAAAAGGTCTGTTGTAAAGGACAGCATCTCATCAGATACCGAAGCTATTACCGCACTCCCCATAGTCGCCATCTTGAAAAAATCAGGCTCGTCCTTAAAAGCCCTGTAGCCTTCCATAAAACGCGCTTTTGTAACTCGGCTTATATTCCCGAAAAAATCTCCGGGATTGCAGGCATAATCAGCGGCAAGCTGTTTAGCCGCCAGTTCGGTCAATTCGTTTCGTTTCATTCTTATATCCATGCTCAGACGTTAGAATACTCCTTTTATTTTATTCGGGGATTATTCCGTTTTGAAAAAATCCTTCAATTAATTCCAGAACATAATCCCAAAGCTCCTGCGAACCATCGGCGATATGCTTATTGCGCTCTTTAATTTGACTGTATTTCAGCTTATGTTCCTTCCAGCCTATTCCCCCGCGGAAGCAATTAAGCATCAGCGGCTGTATTCTGTCCAGAGCATTTGCGAATTTTGATTCGGGGGTTACCCTTTCCTCAAACTCTTCCCATAACTCCCTGTATTCAGTTTTCATATCGTCAGGCAGAAGACCGAACAGCCTTTCCGCCGCTTTCTGTTCTTTCTCCTGCTTTTTACTGTCTAAGTGAGCAGTATAAAAAAATGTATCTCCGGCGTCAATTTCGACTGTGTCATGTATCAGTACCATTTTTATAACCCTGAGAACATCAATTTCCTCATTTGAATATTCGGACAGTATACATGCGAAAACGGCAAGTGAAAATGAATGCTCGGCGTCGTTTTCCTTTCTAGGCACAGGAAGCGGAATTTTTTCAGCATCGGGTGAAAAGGACGGCATATCGTTATTCGCTATATAGGTTTGCCTGTAAATATTTTTAAGCTTGTCAATCTCCATCAGGAATGCCAGTTGTTTTTTCAGTCTCCCGGTATCCATTTATACAGCCTCCTTTAATAATACTAGGGCGTGTTCGA
>DBCY01000139.1:10975-17021 GCA_002293295.1 Ruminococcus sp. UBA946
GATGATTTTCGAACACGCCCTAACCTTAATTGTTTATTTTAGTCAGTATTTATATTGATATTGCATATACCCGAATAGTCCGTATATTTAAAGCTACCGTTCTTTTTGTCTTTCCTGCGGCGTTTTTTAAGAAGTCTGTACTGTTCGGTATAACAGTTAAGAGCGTCAAACTTTTCTTCGTCTGAAATTTCCCTGCCGCCGTAACAGGCGTCTGTAAAAGGTATAATCAAAGCTTCAATATTATGAACTGTTAATGACTTTGAATAACACCCCGTCTGAAATGCCGTTAAGTTTTCTGTATTAATGTCAAAAAGACGTTTTAACAGGTTCTCATACCTTTTCATTAGCAGAATAACAGCTTTCCCGTTATTTTTCATAATTCGGGTCTTAATCCGGAAAAGCCTTTCGGTAATTATCGGAATAATTATTATAATAACCGCAAGTATTGTTATACTTATTAAAACTGCCAGAGCGGTGACAAGCGCGGTTATATTACCGGTTGCTCCCAGGTTACCGTTATTATTACCCGCATTACCGGTTAAATCGGGGACTGTAGGTTCATATATCTGCCACCCCGCCCCTGCTATATAAACCTCCGGGTATGAATGCGCGTTTACTGTCCTTATCTGATAAATACCTTCGCTGCCGAATCTGACCGGCACATATCCTTCCGTATACCTTACCGTTAATCCGGCAGCTCTTGCCATAAGGCAGTAAGCCGTGGCAAAATCCGAACAGGTTCCCCTCTTTGAAGTGAAAAGAAAGTATTCGGGAGTATCCTCGTCTTCCGGAGCCCGGTAGGCAAGGTCATAAACAAAATCGTTTTCAAAAAAGTACCGTTCAAGCGCTTCAGCCTTCTGCCAGTCATATTCAAGACCGCCGGTAATTTCACCGGACAGCATCCTTATTTCATCAGATACGGAAGCATAAAGCTGAGGTCTGTATATATTGGCGCTTAATCTCTCCTGCTCAAAGGCGTCGACTGTATTAAAATATTTTGTATTTCCGTTACCCCTAAGGACTGTTTTCATTTCGGTTAGCATAACCCCGAAATCTTCAAAGCTGATATTCCCGCCGCCGCTTTCCAGCCAGCCTGAATAATCCATATAATTATCGTCGTAATATTCAAGGCTATAAACCTCGTCATATGCTAGTACGCTTATATCTGAAAACAACTCGCCGCTCGCCGTCCTGAATGCCCTGACGGCATTGCTGTTTTCAGAAAACGACACATTTACCGCCCTCATGGGTGCAATCAGGTACTCGGAAGGGAAATTAACCGTCCTTATTCTTGAAAGCTTCAGACCGTCTTCGGGCAGAACCGAACCGGTAAAACCCTCCATATTATAATCACGTATAAGCTGTGGTTTTAATTCATAAACCTTTTTATATGCTTCATGCAAATCCGACAGCGAAAGCTTTGCACGTTCCTTTTCCCAGCCAGAAAACCCTGCCGTATTCGTTTCGTTGAATGTCCAGTATCTGTTTTCTCTGTCGTATGTGTTAAAGACCTGAACCTTATAGTATGCGGGATTATTTGTACTGACTATATAAAGCGTTCTGTCTTCCATATCCTGCATATTATCGGCATTCCCGGAATAACGCATAAATCTTCCCGAAGTGCGGTTAAAATCACCGCCGATTGTATACCTTGAAATAAACTCCTCGAATTTTTCAAAGAAAGGGGTTGAAACGGGTTTAGGTATCAGTAAGGCAAGAAGCAGCACGCCGACCGCAAAATCAGTATAGCTGACAAACGATTTCATTCCGTTAATAAATACGGCTTCCTTTTTTATTTCAGCGCGGGTATTCATAATATAAATGAGTATATTCATCGCCGCAATAACAATAATGTAAAAATCCGGCATTAACAAAGATACTTTCACAAAAAGAGCGCAGGGTATAAGGCTTATTACCAGTATAAACAGGGTTCTGTATATAACATAAGTAAAATAATAAATTACCGAGCTGATAAAAAAAGTAAAAAGCAGCGCCGTCAGCAGTAAATAATAATCCTCGGTTTCCCTGGCTTCCGAACCGGAAAAAAACCACTCCGCCATACCTGCGGCATTGGAATAATTACTTCCGCTCTGCATATTAAAAATTAAGTATACTATAAATAATATTGTAATTAAAAGAAGAATATAAAGCAGTCCGCCGATTTTTTTCCTGTTAAAGATATAATCGAACAAAATAAACAAAAAAACTGTCAGAACCGATGCAAACAATACATATCCGTCGAAATATGTTTCAGTAAATACATACAGAACGGATGAAATGATAAATATAACAATAATTACGGCAAACAGCTTGTTTATAATGCTGTTTAAAGAAAAAATGCTTTTCATATACATCAAATCAAACCGCCTTTTGTTATAAAAATAGTATTATAATGTATTTTTACTTTACAGCCGAATAATCTTCTTTGATATGCCATATGCCGTCATTTTTTATTTCCGATAAGCTGTCGGATGATACGACGGTTACATGCGAACCGTTTTCCCTTAACGAATAAACAATCCCTATAAGCTCTTTATCAAGGCGCGGTGTGTAAATCAAAATATATCCCCCCTCCGGAATAATCCCCTCAGGAATCCTGACATACCCGTCTTTTTCTGACGGATTTATAAAGCTGTAATCGGCAAATGCGGTCTGCAATGAAGCGACATCTGAAACGGAGTTCATTTTAACAACAGTAAAATCATTTCCCTGCTTATAATAAAGCTTCGGTTCAAACCCGGATTTTACGATTGAACTGCAAAGCGCAAGGACTCCCTCCACCGCCCGTTCGTTATCATAAATACTGACGCCGCTTAATGTATCAAGGATTATGTTCTGCTGAACCGACTGTACCTCGTCGTCGAGCCGTACCATATAATTATCGCGTTTCATGGAAAGCTTCCAGTTAATGCGTTTAAGCGGGTCGCCCTGCGTGTATTCGCGGTGAGAATACCCGGGCAGACCTGAGAACATAGCCTTTATTTCCGCTTCCTTGGTATCCTCGTTGTCGTCATACATAATTGCGTTTTCGGATACCTCCCTTAAAAGCAGCGATTCAGCCGCCAGTTCGGGTATATCGGGAATAACCCTTATTTTACTGCCGTATTCATAGAATCCCTTTTCAGTATATAAACTGAATGATATAAACCTCATAAAATCCATCAGTTTAACGCTTTTTATGCCGACATTTGAACAGCCCCATACATTGACCTTGTATCTGACCTCAAACTGCGTCTCCGAACGCGGCGAAACACCCAGAACATACTGACCGCCCGCAGTTCCGTCAATATTGGTCATCGTATCGGGAGTAAAAAGATTTATTATCAGCAAAGGCATAGAAAATATACTTTTGTTTTTAACCTTTACCTTTAAAACCAATGGTTCGTTTTTATAAACTATATCGCCGTTTGTCTCAAAGGATACGGTTATGCAGTTTAAATTCTTTATTATTACTGTTACTGTAATTGATAATACAGCCGCCGTTATAAGGACATACACAAATGTCCAGCCTACGCCCGCGTTTAAATACAAAGCAAAAACAACAGCGGCGGCAACAGCGGATAAATATCCGAAAATGCGTGAAAAATACGCGCCCTTTCCCTTTGAGCTGCTAACACCGCCAATATTGTCTCTGTTTGTATCTTTTTTATTATTTTTTACTGAATTTTTCATTATTAAAAACCATTATAAACCCCTCTTGTTTTAGGCACCAGAGTCTTTGAAACAACATCCCTGATAAGGTTTTCCTGCGTTTCAAAAGATGATTTACCCTTAGGCGAAAGAATTATCCTGTGTGAAAGCACGCATTCGGCGCAGCATTTCACATCTTCCGGCGTTATAAAGCTTCTTTTATCCATAAAGGCATATACTTTCGCGGCTTTAAAAAGCGTTATGCTGCCCCTTGGGCTGACGCCCAGCCTTAAATTATCATTACTGCGTGTTTTATTAACGATAGATACTATATACTGCTTGACATTTTCATGTGCCGTTACTTTTTTTACTTCATCCTGCAGGCTTATTATATCATCAATGGTAAGGACTTCGCTGATGTTTTGTATCGGATTAAAGAATTCATTCCTGTCAAGTATATTGATTTCTTCTTTATCATCAGGATAACCCATGCTTATTTTCATGGCGAACCTGTCCATCTGAGCTTCGGGAAGATGGTATGTACCATAGGTTTCGACCGGATTCTGAGTTGCCATAACCATAAAGGGTTTCGGCAGGACATGTGTTTTACCGTCAATGCTGATTTGACGTTCCTCCATGGCTTCAAGGAGGGACGACTGCGCTTTCGGCGACGCCCTGTTGATTTCATCAGCCAGAAGAAAGTTACAGAAAGCCGCACCCTTTTTATATTCAAACTGTCCGTTTTCGCGGTTAATCATGGAAAATCCCGTAATATCTGACGGCATAATATCGGGAGTAAGCTGAATCCGGTTAAACGTACCGCTTACCGACTTTGCAAGCGCAGCCGCCAGCTGAGTTTTTCCGACGCCGGGAACATCCTCAACAAGAACATGACCTTCAATTAAAAGGGCTGTCAAAGCCTCAATTATTACTGAACGCTTACCGACGATAACCTTTTCTATATTATCGGCAAGCTTTGATATTCTTTCGTCCATTTTCTTACTCCAATCAGGTATTTATTAATCATCAAGGACTGATTTCCGGTGTATCGGTACCTCGTAACACCTTTTAAAGTTACAATATAATAATAAAAATCATACCGCCGCAGGCGGTATACCGTCATTGTTAATTGTTAATTATTAATTGTTAATTGGTACTAGTCCTGTTTATCTGTTTTCTTTTTCATGACCCTGACGGTTATCAGCAGGGACGTTATAAATACGATAATGCATACGACGGCAAATATAATTACAGTAGTTACCACAGTATTATGTTCCGGCTCGATTTCCTGCATATATGCGTCTATATACTCCTTCATATCTTGTATTCCAGCGACGTCCGAGTTTAATTCAGCCGTTTCTGCCTGTATTCCGGTAACGTCGGCAGTATCCGCAGTTTCATCCGGCTGCGCCTGTTCGTTTGAATTATCATATATTTCCGGAACCGTATATGAATTTTCTTCGGGCATATGGACAGTATTACTGTCCAAATCATCGGTAACATAAATATTATTACCTTCAAGCGATTTATAATTTTCAGCATACTCCCCTTTGACATGAATGGACGCGCTAACGTTCATAAACGCTTTCTGAACGCTGGCTTCGGGCGGATTCGCTCCGTAAAAATATATGTCCTTCAGATTATGGCAATCGGAAAACGCGCCGTCTCCTATGTTTTTTATTCCGGAACCGAGATGAATTTCAAAGAAACCGCATTTGCTGAAAGTATGAGGAAGAATTTCGGTTATACCGGCAGGCAGGGTAAAATCCTCAAGAGACAGGCAGTCCCTGAAAGCTCCCTCTCCAATAAAGCTGACGCCGCCGGGAATATTAATGTCCTCCAGGGTTTCACAGCCTTCAAAGGCATAATCACCGATGGTTTTTACCGTTTCCGGCATAATTGCCTTAACAAGCATTTTATTATTTGAAAAAGCTCCCTTTCCTATTTCAACGGTATTCCCCGGAAGACTGACATAACTCAGCCGGTTACGGCCTGAAAGAGCATAATCAGGAATTACTCCTCCCTCAGTTTCGCATCCGGCAAGCTCAAGGGTTTCAATATTAGGCGCCGATAAAACTGCTTTATAATCATCCGCGTCAAGCGTTCCTCCCGATACGGTTATATTAAATATATTATTATTATCAATTCCTCCGGCGCTTTTTTCCAGCTCCGCGTTTAGTTCTCCCGTTTCAAAAGCATTGACCGTTAAGGAACCCTCCCCTTCATCAATAGCGTAGGTTCTTAATGGGATAAGGAAAATAACCCCTGTTATCATAGCCGCGGCAATAAATAAAATCAAAACCCTTATTCCGAGGTTCTTTTTCTTTTTATATGTATTTATTCTTTTTCTGCCCATAACAGCAACCGCTTCCCTTCATAAATTTATCTTACTCAGAACCTGTTCCCATAGGAAAAA
>DBCY01000139.1:17110-30773 GCA_002293295.1 Ruminococcus sp. UBA946
TTACGCCTATGGGAACAGGTTCTTAGCTTTGCAGTGAAAATCTTCCTATTATTTCAATATCCTGCGGGGTGAACAGCAGAACGTCGGTTGTTAGCGGATGCTTTGCCTTCCGGTATTCGTTCAGAATAACCGTCCCCAGACCTTCAAGGATGTTGTTTGTTACATTTTCTAAAATCAGCAGATTTTCACGCGAGGGTGCGACAACAAGGAATTTTGAACCAAGGTTTTTATATACGGTCTTTTTGAACTCATTGCACATTATAAGGGAAACGCATAATTCCTTGGAGGGCAGAATGAATTCAACCGCCTTAACGTTTTCACCCAGGCTTGATTCATTGATTTCCGCCCTTTCAAGAAGCCTGCACATATTCCTGTCAGCAACGGAAAACAGAACCTCCCTCGGAACGCCCCATTTTTTCAGGTATGATTCGTCAAGAAAATTTAAGCTGTTATCATCGGACGTATATACTATAACTTTTTTCAGTCCGCCTATAAAGTCTTCCGAAATATAACCCTTTTCTATTTCTTCCGAACGCATGATAAGAAATCTCAAAAGAGTCTGACCGTTGGTAAAGGATACCATTTTGCTTTCGATTACGCATTTATTCTCTATCTGCAGTATTATATCTGAAAGCTCGCTTTCAGACCGGCAGTTTTCATACCTTTGCTTTGAATCGTTGATATCAACAGAAAAAACTGCTGTTCCGCACCTGATTTCATAAACTGAACCGCTTGTTTTACCCGCAATGTCAAAATTATGCCGTTTCAAAGCATTCTTAAGCTCTGCTTCAAATTGGTTTTTAGTAAGCAGGTTACTCAAACCGTTTAATCTTTCCTTTAATTTTAACATCCGAGAACCCCCAAAAACCATTTTATAAAAGTTAAGCCAAAAACTATTGCTCCCTTTTCGCAGTATATATTAATTATTATAGCATAATTTTTATAAAAAGTATAGTATCCGTAAAAAATTTTAAAATAATATCCGGCATCCTTAAATCCGGATGCCGGACATTATAAAAACGATATACACAGTCATACTAAACCAAACGTATCCACTAACTACCAACAACTAAATACCAGCAACTAAAAGACATCCCATATATCCTCAAGGTTAATGCCGCCCGTTTCTTCGTCAATAATAAAATCGTCAGGAATATCGATAAAATCCGTTCCGCCTGTCTGGCTGGCAAACAGCGCTTTGAACGTCGTACGGTCATATTCGTTTTCTGTGACCGTTATCGGTTCCGCCGTATAATCGACGGTATATTCACCCACGGTAGCCTTTTGACCGGTACTCTTATTAACCGCTTCAAGAATAACCTTTTGAATTTCACTTCCCGTGACATCAACCGATACGGTCGACGCATAGGCAAGGTTATCTATTGAATTTGTTCCTACTATATTGCCGTTGACATAACAGTTGAATTCCGCCGGTCCCTCTATTCCGGAGGGAACCCTGAAGGTTACCGTAGCCTGAGTTTCACGGACAACCCCTGTGCTGACCGTCAGTATTATCGGGGAATTGATTTTAACTACATTCCTTTCGCCGGTTTCTGTCAGCGCCGGAATACTTTGCTCAAGGACAGTATTTTCGGTAGCACTGTCGTCGATTGATGTAACCTGTATACTGAATTTTCCGTCCAGAGCGGCTTCCGCCTCTTCAAGGCTTAACCCGACGACATCCGGCACGACAACGTCCGTTACTTCGGGTCCCCTGCTTACAAACATATAAACGGTTGAACCGTGCTGAACCGACTCATACCTTGCCGGTTCGGTTTTAATAACCATATCCTTTGTGATTTCTTCGTCGACAACACTGTTTATAATAACGTTAAAGCCTTCGTTCCTGAGCATTGTCAGCGCTATATTTGACTCCTGGTCATAAACATTGGGGATTGTCACCATCTGAGGACCGCGGCTTACAACTACGTTTACAATTGTATTGCCTATGATGTAGTCCCTGTCCTTAACAGGCGACTGAGAAATAATCGTTCCTTCGGGAAATTCAGCCGAGTATTGCCTTGATTCTATCTCTATCTCAAATTTACCGTTGTAAATCGACCTTGCCTCCAGATAGTCAATCATAGTCAGGTCAGGCATCTTTCCGCTTTGGGTATCCTCACCGTTTATAACCCTTTCTATCATATATGCGATAAAAATAACTACAACTATTACAATAACCGCCGCAATCGCCGTAAGCACAACAATAAAGTAAGATGATTTCGATACCTGTTTTTCATCATCATCTTCATCGTATATGTCATCTCTTCCGTAAGCTTTGGTTTTTTTAGCTGCTGCCTTGGTCTGCTGGGGTCTTTTCATAATCTCCGTTCCGTTCTCGTTTTTTAAAGCCAGCATATTTGCTTCATATGCGCCTGTGGCGGCTTTTACCCTACCGGCGTTGAAATACTGCGTTTTCTCTGAAATATAGGTATATTCAAATACGATACTCGGATTTTTTTTGAATTCCTCAATATCCTTAATCATTTCCGAAGCTGACTGATAACGTTTATCCGCGTCCTTCTGCATTGCTCTGATAACAATTTCTTCCAAGCCCTCCGGAATCGAATCATTTATAGCGCGGGGGGTTCTTGCGTCGTTTTGCATATGCATAAGAGCAACCGAAACAGGAGTATCCCCGTCAAAGGGCTTAACGCCGGTAAGCATTTCATAAAGCATTATGCCTACCGAATAAATATCGCTTTTTTCGTCGGTAATATCACCCTTTGCCTGCTCGGGGCTTATATAATGCACTGAACCTATTGCCTTGTCGGAAATTGTTTTGCCCTCTTCCCTGGCGAAACGGGCTATTCCGAAATCCATGACCTTTATGGTACCGTCCGGGAAAAGCATAATATTCTGGGGTTTAATGTCACGGTGAACGATACCCCTGTCATGCGCATGCTGCAATGCCCTTAAAATCTGAATAATGAAGTGTACGCTGTCCTTCCACTTAAGAACGCCCTGCTGTTCGATGAATTCCTTCAGCGTTATGCCGTCTATATATTCCATGACGATAAACTGAATTCTGTCGGTAAACCCAACATCCAGAACCTTAACGATATTAGGGTGCGAAAGAACCGCGATCGCCTTCGACTCGTTCCTGAACCGCCTCAAAAAATCCTCGTTATTTGAAAATTCTGTTTTAAGTATCTTGACGGCAACTGTCTTATCATCAATTATATCCGTCGCTTTGTACACATCCGCCATTCCGCCTATGCCTATAAGCTCGGTAATTTCATATCTTCCGTCAAGTTTTTTACCAATATTTTTATCCATCAGAAATGACCTTCCTTTTTAAAGTACGAGGATATTTATATTATTACAGCAACGGTAATATTATCATTACCGCCGTTGTCCAAAGCATACTTAATCAGTTTTTCCGCTATTAAATCAGGCTCCGTTTTTTTAACCAGGGAAAAAAGAACAGATTCGTCGCAGTAATTGGAAAACCCGTCCGAACACAGTATTACCGCCGAAGCCTCGGGAATATCAATTTCAAAAAAATCAGGAATCAGGGAAGCCGATACGCCGATAGCCTTGGTTATATAATTCTTATGAGGATGATTCTTTATATCCTCCTTCGTAATCTCTCCGTTTTCATACATCTGCATTACTATCGAATGGTCTTTCGTAACCTGAATAATTTCATGGTTTATTATATATGCCCTTGAATCGCCTACGCTGGCAATATATAATTTATTTCCGATTCTCAGCGCTACGACGCAGGTCGTTCCCATTCCCTTTTTATCGGTGCTGGATAATGCTAAATCATAAACGACTGCATTTGCCGTTGTTATTGAGGATATCATCAGATTGCGGATAGAATTGCCGTCTGAATCGGGACGCAGAACCTTGGTAATCCTGTCATAAATAATACCGACGGCGCGTTCGCTTGCCTCGCTTCCGGCATTTTCACCGCCCATTCCGTCACAAACAACGGCAAAGGCTGAATTATCTCCTAAAACTGCCGTTCTTACCCTGTCCTGATTTTCTTCTCTGGATAATCCGATATTTGTATCAGAATAAACGTTCACACATTCTCACCCTTTCATGACGTATCAAAATGACATTATTACAAAGACTTTTTCTTTACTTCATATTCCCGCCTCAATTGTCCGCAGGCGGCGTTTATGTCAGCTCCCAGGGTACGTCTTACCGTAACGTTAAGCCCGCCTTTTGAGAGTTTGTCAGAAAAGCTCATTAATGCCTTCCTGTCCGCCCTGTAATCCCGTTCCTTGATTTTATTCACGGGAATTAAGTTTACATGACAGTTAATGCCTCTTAGCAGCCCAATCATACCCGCGGCATCCGAATCCGAATCATTTACCCCGCTAATTACCGCATATTCAAAGGAAATGCGCCTTCCCGTCTTTTCAATATAATATCTGCAGGCTTTTAAAAGCTCCTGTATGTTATAGGACTTATTGACCGGCATGAGCTGACTGCGTTTTTCGTCGGTAACGGCATGTAGCGAAACGGACAGCGTAAGACCGAAACGGTATCCTGCTAGCTCATAAATCTTATCAGCCAGTCCGCAGGTTGAAAGGGATACATGCCTTAAACTCATGTTCCTTCCGTTTTCATCGGAAATAAGCTTTAAAAACTCTGTTACGTTATCAAAATTTTCAAGCGGTTCGCCTATGCCCATCAATACTATACTGTCAGCATGTCTTCCGCTTTCACGTTCCGTTTCATAAACCTGAAGGAGCATTTCGGACGGGGTAAGATTCCTTTCAAAGCCCTTTATTGCCGACGCACAGAACCTGCACCCCATTTTACAGCCGATTTGGGTTGAAACACAAAGACTGTTGCCGTGATTATAATTCATTAAAACAGTCTCAGTATGATTACCGTCATTGTATTCATAAAGATATTTTACAGTATTATCTATACAAGATTCAAGCTTTCTTATAATATTTATACTATTTATATAAAATTCATCGGATAATTTTGTTCTAAATGACAACGGAATATTACTCATTTCAATAAAAGTATACACTTTTCTGATATGAAGCCATTCATAAATCTGTCTTGCCCGGAATTTCTGCTCGCCCATACCGGTAATTTTATCCGTAAGCGTGCCGATTCCGCATGAAAGTATATCTGTTTTCAATTTATGCGCATCCTTATTTTAATTAATTACTTTAATTACACTATTTTTCTGATTTTACAGATGAAAAATCCGTCGCTGTTAAAATATTCCGGAAATATCGTAACTTTATAATCACCGGAAAGGGTATCGGATTCATCGATAAAACCCGCTCCCTCAAAACCGGGGTTTTCAGTTAAAAACCTTTCAACGACCTCATCATTCTCCCTTTTCAGAACAGTGCAGGTTGAATAAACAATCTCGCCTCCGGTTTTCAAATATCCGGCTGACATCTTAAGTATTTTATACTGCAGCTGAGGAAGCATAGACGCATCTTCGGGAAGCGTGTACTTTATTTCGGGTTTTGAACGGATAACTCCATAACCCGAACATGGGACGTCGCAAAGAATTTTATCGAAAGAGCCAAGGCTTCCGTTATAATTCCTAGCGTCATTCTGTAAAACCTTTATATTTCCGAAACCCAGGCGGGATGCTCCCTGCGATATAAGTCCCGCGCGTTTATCATGTAAATCACAGGCGGTAACAGTTCCTTTTCCGTTCATCATCCCGGCTAAGGTAAAAGCTTTTCCGCCGGGAGCAGAGCAAATATCAAGCACCCGGTCGTTTTCCTGCGGATTTAAAGCAGCGCAGCAAAGCTGGGAAGATAAATCCTGAACATGAAAAAAGCCGTTTAAAAACAATGGGTTATTATCAATATCATTTAATTTATCAAGAACAAGGCAGTTTTCCATTTTATCGTGCTTAACCGCATTTATTCCCGATTCCCTGAATTTTTCAGCTAAATTATCGGCTGAAATCCTTGTATTGTTCACTCGTATATAAAGAGTACGGGATTCAAGCGAAGCCGAAAGGAATTTTTCGGCGGTTTCATATGAATAATCATCAATAAGCATCCTGACAAGCTGCTCATTACAGGAGTAATTAATGCATAGTCTTTGTATTCTGCCGGACGGCAGCTCATATTTTTTTCCGCTTCGGATAAAGCTGCGAAGCACCGCGTTTACAAAACCCGCCGCAGACGTTTTCTTTATAATCCTGCAAAGGGATACCGATTCATTTACAGCCGCATTATCGGGAACAGAATCCATAAAGAGAAGCTGATACACGCCCGTCCGCAGAATTATAAGAAGCTGCGTATCAATGCTTTTCAAAGGCTTGGTGCTGTATAATGATATAATATAGTCAAGTGTGAGCCGGCGTTCGATAACTCCGTAAAAAACCCTTGAAACAAAGCCTTTGTCACGCTGTGAAAGCCCGCAGTCCGATAAACCCGAATCCAGCACAATATTTGAGAATGCGCCGTTTTCCATTTTTAAAAGCAGTTCATATGCTAAAAGTCTTGCTGATTTCATTCCTCTACCTCAAACCTGCTTCCTTCGTTTACGGGATTCCCCCGTAAATAATCAGCGGTTTTCATCCTTTTTCCGCCTTCCGGCTGAACCTCAAGAATAGTTACGGTGTTTTTATCCCCGCAGGCAACGGTAAGGTTCCTGTTATCAACAACCGTCCCTGCTTTTTTGTCGGTTTTTAAGCCGTCAGTTAATGCTGATTTGAATATTTTAAGCTTTTTTCCGTTTAAAACTGCCGTCGCGCACGGAAAGGCGGATAATCCCCGGATATGGTTATGCACCTTAACGGCATCCATTCTGAAATCAACGGGACACATATCCTTTGTGAGCATAGGAGCATAACAGGACAGACTGTCGTCCTGCTTTTCAGGCGTTAAGCTATTGTCCTTCACAGCCTTTATTGTCTCCAGTAAAAGCTGTGCGCCAAGAACCGACAAACGGTCGTGAAGCTCAGAGGAGGTTTCATCTTCGCCGATTGAAACCGAAGCTTTTAAAAGCATATCCCCCGTATCAATCCCGTCCGCCATGAGCATTGAGGTAACCCCCGTTTCCTTTTCCCCGTTAAGGACGCTTTGCTGGATGGGCGCCGCTCCCCGGTATTTCGGAAGTAAAGAAGCGTGTATATTTATACAGTAAAGCTTTGGTGACTTTAACACTTCGGGGGGGAGGATTTTACCGTAAGCAACTACTATTATTAAATCTGGGGAAAGCTCATTCAGAATACGCAGTGAGTCTGACGCATCACTGCCGTTTTTAAAACTTGCAGGCTGATAAACGGGTATATTATATTCAAGAGCCAGTTTTTTTACGGGAGAGGGGGTGAGCTTATATCCCCTTCCCTTAGGTTTGTCAGGCTGTGTAAATACAGCAGTAACATTATCGCCGCTTTCAATCAGTGCTTTAAGGCAAGGTACGGCAAATTCGGGCGTACCCATAAAAACAATATTCATTTGAATGTCCTTTACTTTATAATCTAACCTTTAATATAGTATAAGTATTCCGGTTGTTTATTTTTGCTGTTCTTCTTCAATACTGTCAGGGTCTGCCATCTCATCTGCAATATCAATAAAAAGCTTTCCGTCCAGGTGGTCCAGCTCATGGCATACGCACCGTGCGAAATATTCTGAGCATTTATATGTTACTTCCTCGCCATGCCGGTTAAACGCTTCAACAATAATATTCATAGGCCTTTCAACAAAACCCCATTCACCGGGGCATGAAAGACAACCCTCAATATCCCTCTGACTGCCCTTCGCTTCAGTAATGACCGGATTAATCAGTTCTACCAGTCCCTCGCCGACATCAATAACAACAGCCCGCCTGAGAATTCCCACCTGAGGAGCAGCTAAACCCACTCCGGCTGCTTTATACATTGTTTCCGCCATGTCATCTAAGAGCATATGAAGCCTGCCGTCGAATTTTTCGACAGTTCTGCATTTTTTTCTGAGAATATCATCATTTTTATTTATGACATTCCTTAAAGCCATTTGAAATCAGCCTCCCGTATAAAATAATCCGGTATTACAACCCTATATCGCCGTTTATGTCAAGATATGTGCTGACAGCCGCAAATTCTTTCTTTGAAAATGTAAGTTTATAAAGCCCTGAGATAAACTGTCTGAACTCAATGCTGTTTATACATTTTATAATTATTTTATAACGGTATTTGCCGTTTATTTTTTCATAAAGGCACCTTGAGGGACCGATAACTCGCAAAGGAAGCTTCAGCTTTTCTTTATTTATTTTATCCTGCATCATCTGTAAAAATACTTTGGACGCGTCGTCAGCTTTATTGCTGAATACCGAAGAGAACTCAAGCACACAGGTATCGCAGAACGGCGGAAAGGTCAAAGCCTTGCGTATGGCGATTTCCTGTTCATAAAAACCGGTATAGTCCTGTTCGGACGCAAGGTTCAGCACATAATGCTCCGGGACGAAGGTCTGAATGTAAGCCCTACCCTGCTTTTCACTCCTGCCGCACCGACCTACTACCTGCGTGATAAGAGAAAAGGTGCGTTCATAACTTCGGAAATCTCCGGTGAATAAAGCTTTGTCAACCGAAAGAGCTCCTACAAGCGTAACATCAGGAAAATCCAGACCCTTTGCAATCATCTGCGTCCCCAGCATTATGTCATACTCATGGTTTTCAAAAGCTTTGAAATTCTTTTCATACGAGTATCTTGAACAGGTTGAATCGGCGTCCATCCTGAGGATACGGGCACCCGGGAACAACCCGGAAATTTCATCCTCCGCCTTTTGAGTGCCGAATCCCATGTATTTTAAATTTTCTTTTCCGCAGGAGGGGCATTTTTCTGCCCTTTCCTGTGAATGCCCGCAATAATGGCATAAAAGCTTGTTATTTGTTTTATGGTATGTAAGGGGAATACTGCAGTTCGGGCATGTGACGGGCGTCTTGCAGTCCGGGCAGCTTATGAATGTATAAAACCCGCGTCTGTTAAGAAGCAGTATAGTCTGTTCTTTTCTTTCTAAATTAGTATTAATTTCATCTACCAGCGCTTCGGAAAAAATCGCCGAGGAACCGTAAAATCCTTCGGACGCCAAATCAATAATCCTTACGGCTGGCAGAATTTCCTGCGAATACCGTTTATTCATTTCCAAAAGGTTGTATCTTCCGGTTTTTGCGTAATAATAGCTTTCGATTGACGGAGTCGCCGAAGCCATAAGCAGGGCTGCGTTATGGTATACGCACCGTTTCTTGGCGATTTCGCGGGCATTATACCGGGGTGATGATTCGGATTTATATGTCCTTTCGCCTTCCTCGTCCATTATAATAAGCCCTATGTCAAGAAGCGGCGCGAAAACGGCGCTTCTTGTTCCTACGACAATTCTTGCCTGTCCGAGTTTAATTCTTTTATACTCGTTAAGCCGGTGGGTAATGGACAAACTGCTGTGAATAACCGAAACAAGGTTTCCGAACAGGGACTGAAACCTCCTTACCGTCTGCGGAGTGAGCGATATTTCGGGAATAAGCATTATTACGGTTCTGCCTGTATTAAGTATATGCTGGATCAACTTGGCAAATACGAGGGTTTTACCGCTTCCCGTAATACCGTGAAGAAGCGAGGCGGAAGGTTTGTTCTGCGAAATTATTTCAACCGCGCTGTTATAAACTTTCTGCTGCAACTCTGAAAGGAGCAGGCTGTCAATATCGCAGTCCTTTTCCGTATCGGGAATATTTATGAACTCATACTCATATTCCTCGGCAATTCCGGCTTTTATCATATTTTTTATGACAGCGGCGGTAACGCCGCATAAATATGTTACTTCCTTTAGAGAAGCCGTCTCGCTTTCGGCAAGAAGTCCAGCGACAACCCGCTGTTTAGGGGTCATATTATCCGGAAGCTCACCGTTTCTGAATTTTTCCGTAAGCTTTACCATTTTTATGGTATCGTCTTTTTTACGGCGTTTTACAGAATCAGACTCGATAAGGAAACCGGATTCCAGTAATTCGTCAATAATCTTTTGAGCGGTATAATCTATAGCTGAAAAATCTTCCTTCAATAGCTTTAAAGCATCCGACGCCTGACTTGAAATTAAGGGATTACCGGCAGAACCGTCACTGTCTTCATGAACGGCAATCCTGTATTTCTGTGCAAAATTAACGCTTAAACCTAGAGGAATAAGCGTCTTAAAAGCTTCAAAATAGGTACATAACGTGGTTTCGCGGAGCCACATCATAAGACTGAGCATTTCGTCATTAATCAGCGGTTCGCTGTCGATAACCGAACGAACGGGTTTCAGTTTTGACAAATCCGAACCGTCAGCCTTGTCTATGCGAATTACAAGGGCTACCCTTTTCCTGTTGCCTTTCCCGAACGGTACAAGCACCCTTACGCCGACCTTAACCGTTTCTTCAAGTTCAGGACTTATGACGTACTTATAACGTCTGTCGTATCCGTATGAGGTATTACTTACTGCGACAGCCGCAATGAAATTTATTCCCGGCAAACAGAACACCCCCATAACGCGGAACATTTAACAGACTGCATACAATCAATGCTTTGACGTATCCTCAACCAACGAATATTTCCTTGCGGCAAACTCCTCAACGGCAGTTTTAACGGGTTTTTGCTCCAGAATCATATTATTGGCGTATAAATCCTGAGCGATTTCCCTTGCGCGTTTTGCAACTCCGATAACAACGGAATAATAGCTTTCATTTTTAGTGGTGATTTGCGACATTGCAGGTCTCAGCATTTTTTAGTTTCCACCCTTTCAGTATTTTTACCACGACGGTAAAATCAAGATTTAATATTTAATACTTATTTTAATTCCTCAGCTCTTATTACGGATTTCAAATCGATTACGGCTTGAGAAAGCTCATCGTTTACTATTTTATAGTTGTATTTGTCAGCCATGCTGATTTCCTCCTCCGCTTTGCTCAGACGTTCGAGAATTTTTTCCTCATTTTCCCTGCCGCGTTTTAAAAGCCGCCTTTTAAGCTCCTCGGCTGAGGGGGGCAGTATAAAAACCAATACGGCTTCGGGATATTTCTCCTTAATCTGCATCGCTCCCTTAACCTCAATTTCAAGGATTACGTGTCTTCCCTCATCAAGCATAGCCTCAACGGGTTTTTTGGGTGTCCCGTAGTAATTCCCGCAGTATGGCGCGTATTCAAGCAAATCATCGTTCTTTATGAGTTCTTCAAACTCTTCCTTTGAAATAAAATAATAGCTTATACCTTCAATCTCGCCCTTTTCAGTGTTAGGAGCTCTTGTAGTCGCCGAAACCGAACATTTTATATTACTGTCCTTTAATATTTCAGCCAGTATCGTACCTTTTCCACATCCTGACGGACCCGATACGACAAAAAGAATGCCTTTACTCATCAATACGCCCCTCTTTTCCAAAGGTTTCGGGATTTTTCGCTGACAGGACAACATGACCGCTGTCCATAATAATAACACAACGGGAACGCCTGCCGTATGTGGCATCAATAAGGGTTCCCCTGTCCTTTGCTTCCTGTATAATCCTTTTAATCGGCGCGGAATCGGGACTTACTGCGGCAATAAGCCTTTCCGCCGAAATAAGGTTTCCGAATCCTATGTTAATAAGCTTCATAATTTTCCTTTATAAAATGACTGTCCCGGAACCCTATTCAATATTCTGAATCTGTTCCCGTATTTTTTCGATTTCTGATTTCATATCTATTACAATTTTTGTGATTTCCACATCCTGGCATTTTGAACCTATTGTGTTGGTTTCCCTGTTGAATTCCTGAATAAGAAAGTCAAGCTTCCGACCGACTGTTTCGTCCGATTCAAGCATATCCCTGAACTGATTAATATGGCTTTTAAGACGTACGGTTTCCTCATCGACGGCGGTTTTTTCCGCAAATATGGCGACCTCCGTAAGTATACGCTGTTCGTCGGCTTTTATATCGTTAAGTATTTCGGACATTTTATTGAAAAGGCGGGTACGGTATGCCTCGGAGGCTTTAGGGGATAACCTTTCTATTTCAAGGACATATTTATCAATTACCGAAAGCCTTGACAAAACATCCTCCTTAAGCTTCATACCCTCTTTTTCACGCATAGTAATAAAGTTATCGAGAGCTTTGGCGGCGGCTGTTTTAACATCCGACCATATAATATCCTCATCTTCAACCGCTTTGCGTACATTAAAAATATCGGGAAGCCTCAATAGGTTCGACAGCTTGATGTCATCAACCAGTAAAAGCTCCGATTTTGCAGAACGCAGGGCGTTAATATAACCGGATGCAATCGGTTTATTAACCTCAATAAGGGCATCCCTGCCCTCGATATTATAAACCGTAATTCCTGCGTCGATTTTTCCCCTTGAAACCCTGCCTTGCAGGAAAGATTTCATCTTTTCCTCAAGATAACCGTAATTTCTGGGAACCCTTGCGGAAAACTCATAGTACCTGTGATTCACAGATTTTATTTCAACGAGGATATCCCTTCCGTTAACGGTTTCCTGACACCTTCCGTAGCCTGTCATACTGCGAATCATATTTCTGCTCCTAATTTTAATATATAACACATATTATTATTATACCATTTTTTTTATTATAAATCAAGCAAATAATAACAATTCCCGAAAAATTTATCAGTAATATAAAAAACGGCTTGAAAGCCGCTTTTTTATTAGGGTTAGAATTTCGTAGGGAACTACGCCCTCGGCGTTCCGTTTTATACAACATTCCAGTTCTCGGATATTACTCAAGACGGCGTGCCGAGGCGTCACGCCCTACAAAAGAGGAATGAAGAGTAAAGAGATTTTATTATTCATCTTCCGCATATTCGAGTATGTCCGAAATATCGCAGTCCAAAGCCTCGCATATCCTTGTAAGGTTATAGCTGTCATATCTTACTATTTTATTTTTATAATAATTATCAATATTTTGAAAACTCATACCGGTTTTTTTAGATAATGCATATCTGGTAATTGAGCGTTCTTTTAAATATTTATGAAGTTTTAGTTTAACAACCTTACTCATTTAATCACCCATATATACTATACTAAATATACTTTTACTTGACAAGATAATTAATTTATTATATAATTATATTATTGCTGATTATATATATTATATACTTTTATAATTATATACTGTAAAAATAATATAAAGGAATGATAACATGAAATCAATAAGCTTTACAGGACACAGGAATTTCGATAACTCGACTGAATTAACGGAATCATTAAGTAAAATACTTGAAAAATTAATTAACAAAGGATACACCGATTTTTATTCAGGCGGGGCATACGGCTTTGACACAATGTGCGAGATTGCGGTGTTGAATCTCAGGAACAGGTATACATATATTAAGCTTCATGTAGTGCTTCCCTGCCCTTTTGAAGAAATGACAAAAAAATGGACTTATCCGCCGGGGCATTATTAAAGACAATACTTAACCAGGCGGACAGCGTTGAGCTTGTTTGCGAAAATTATTTTAAGGGGTGCATGAAATCAAGAAACGAACGTTTGATTGAACACGCCGATTTACTGCTTTGCTATTATAAAAATAACAAAAGCGCCTCCGGAACAGGTCAGACCGTCCGGATGGCGCAGAAAAAGAATATTAATATAATAAATCTTGCGGAGTTTATCGGTATTTAGTTTAGATTCCAGTTGCCAGAACAATGTCAACAACTTAAGCAAAAAACGAATAACTTTCTAATCATAAGTGGACAGTGAGCAGTGGTCAGTGGTCAG
>DBCY01000184.1:0-4926 GCA_002293295.1 Ruminococcus sp. UBA946
TATTCAGGCTATGAGAATTGTTGAAAGCTGCCGTATGCAGTCGGACGAGCTTCTTGACGAATTAAATGAATTAAGGAAACAGAAGGATAAGGAAAACTTCTCCCGGATGGCTGTAAGCGCCAAGTCAAGGAGCCGTTCAAATCTCGACAGAATGTTTGATACGGCTAACCCCGTCTCATCACGTGAATATAAGGAATACAAGCTTCCCAGGGCTCTGAGGAAGGGCGATACCGTCCTGATTTTCGATATTGACAAAAAAGGCGTTCTGTTAAACGAACCCGATTCTTCGGGTAATGTCTTTGTTCAGGCAGGGATTATAAAAACCAAGGTTAATGTTAATAAGCTCCGGCTTATTGAAGCTGAGAACGTCACTGTTCACGATAAAAAAATCTCAGCCTCGGGGGTAAGGGGAAAGCTTGAGCGCGAAAGCGCCATGGAGCTTGATATACGCGGTCACGCCGTCGACGAGGGGATCCATGAAACCGATATGTTCATCGATAACGCCGTCCTTTGCGGAGCGGGAATACTGACAATAGTTCACGGCAAGGGAACGGGCGTACTCCGAAAGGGTATCCAGCAGCACCTTAAATCCCACCCCAGCGTAAAAAGCTACCGTTCAGGAGTTTACGGCGAGGGAGAAGAGGGCGTCACTATAGTGCATTTGAAGTAATAAATATTTAACTGAAAGGATTATTATATAAAGATATGAATGATTTTAATAATGTTATAGAATATTTAAGTTATATTATAGGAATACCTTATTATACTTCAAATAATTGTATACTGAAAAGATTAATTTACAATTATTTGACGCTGTTATAACAAGTCCGCCATATAATATCGGCAAGGAATATGAAGATGTTAAACCCCTCAAAGAGTATGTTGAATGGTCGTCTGACTGGCTTAACAATGTAAGTAAGTTAATTAATCCATGTGGTACATTACTGTTGAATTTAGGGTATATTCCTATTGAAGATAAAGGACATGCGATTCCGCTTTCATATTTATTATGGGATAAAGTACCATTATATTTAAACCAAGAAATTGTTTGGAATTATTCTGCTGGAGTCGCTTGTAAAAATTTTCTTAGTCCCAGAAATGAAAAAGTATTATGGTATGTTAAAGATAAAACAAATTATACTTTTAACCTTGACTTAATAAGAGACCAAAATGTTAAATACCCAAATTCAAAACGCAAAGGGAAACTACGGGTTAATACATTGGGGAAAAATCCTTCAGATGTTTGGGAAATAGCAAAAGTTACAACCGGTTACAACCGTTCTTCAAACGAACGTACCCCCCATCCATGCCAATTCCCAATAGATTTGATAGATAGATTGATATTAGGATTTACAAATGAAAGTGATATTGTTTTAGACCCGTTTATAGGTTCTGGTACAACCTTTGATTCCTGTATTCGTAATAATAGATATTGTGTAGGCTTTGAAATTAAGTCCGACTATTGTGAAATAGCTAAAAATAGAATAAAGGATATAATTGAAACAAAACAGCAATTAATACCAATAAAATATAAAGCATAAAAGAAATTGAAAAAGCCCGGATTAGATTATTAAAAATCCGCCGGGCTTTTATTTTTATACTAGTACCCTATAACAACTAAAAGTTACGATATAATAATAAAACATACCGCCGCAGGCGGTNNTTGTTAATTGGTACTAGTATTATTCTTTATTCAGTTTCTATGGGGTGTATGCCTTCAAAGACATTTACTCTGTGCCAGACAGTAGCATGGAAAAAATCGTTATTCATTAGCTTTTTATAACATAATTCCTTCATTTGACCTTCAGCTGTATTGTATTTTTTCGATAAATCTATTACATCAGCCATATAATCAGTATATTTTTCGTCAAGCTCTTCCTTTTCAGAAATTCCGTTCATATTGTTTATATGGAAGGAAAACCTGTTCTGCATCAATATAGATGCAAACGGGTTGTCGCTTTCTTCGGAGTATATCTTTATATAAGCACGCATTTCAAGCTTTTGTTCATGCAGCGATTCAAGTGTGGATTTTACAGTATTGTATATAACCGGTTCATTTTCTGTTATGCCTCCCATCGTCCTGTACATATCCGTAAATGCCGATGCAAACACAATCGGATTGCTGCGCAGGGTTTTGTTTTTTCCGCGTTTATAAACCCAGTTTATCCATGACAGGTCCGGTGCGTGGGAAGCAGTTCCGTGACCGATTTTTGCCGGATCTAAGGAATTAATGTTAATGCCGAAATAAGAAAGTAACGAACTGAACTGAAGCAGTTTTACAGGGAAATGCCTGGTAGCAGATGCTAAAACCCCTAAATCCTGACCTCCGCTCATAACCACTTCGCTAACGGTATTCTGATCGCTGGGTATTCCTGAAAATCCCGAATGAGCGTATGTGTCAGCCAGAACATGCAATGTCACTCCTAACTTGGCTAAATACTCAGGACTAGCATGTTTATCATTTGCGTCATAAATATCTTTATGCAGTTTTTCGTAAAGAAATCCTGAAGGTTTTGTTGCATATTTTTCTTGATTTGAGGTCATTTTTTCATCGTTAATACCTCCGGGTAGGAAATGAAACGAAGGCCAGTATGTTTCTAATATTTCTTTTTTGTTACTTATCATCGGCAGTAAATCCTGACATGTAGCGTAATCGCCGTATGTATAATCGTCGACTCCCTGCGCCGCGCATGCGACCAGCTGAGCTTGTTCCTTGGTCGCTCCGGCGAACCGAGCAGCCAGATAAGTACCGTATAAATGAAAATCCTTATGCATAAAAGTAAAACTCCTATCCGCCGCTGCAGGGCTAAAAGGCAATAATACCTTGTTCCCGCCTGCTAAACGGCATAATTATTATCCTGTGAAGCTGTTATTTCCCCGGCGGCTGCGCCGGTAATGCTCTTGATTAAAACTTATAGTTTTAATCCGGCAGTAAACTGCCGCTGTGCGTAAAGCACAGAAGAGCATTACCGAAGTGCGTTGCGTACAAAACAGCCGCGGAATCTGTGTTTTATACTAACCGGCATAAAATTATAGTATAGTATCCGTCAGAAATCAATCCGTGAATTTAGAAAAATCATAGCTGATTTCCACGGCTCCGGTGCTTTCATTTTCGTTCAGTATTACCGTCAGGTACTGCTGTCCCTCATAATCGATTCCGACAGGGGTTCTTGAAATAGTGGCTGCGTCAAAGAAGGGGTCGGTAATTTCAAAATCACTGAGAGCTACAAAAATCTTGGGGTGCAGAGAAAAGCTCACCTTAAAATCGGGGCGTACATTACAGAGGAACAAAGGCTTGCCGTCTTTTGTAACGATTGCCGAGCTTGTAAGGGTATTTTTGTTATGTACTTCGATAGTGTCTTCGGAAGGGGCGGGTTCGGCGCTCTTCCTTACGTCAAGGGCTTTGTTGTTGCTGAAAATATCCCAGGCTGTGTTATATTCAACCGGAATAAGCTTGGTAGAGATTTTTCCGTCATGCCCGATTCCCTCAAACGCGCCTATGCATACCTCCATAGGAAGCACCACGTCCAGCTTCGCGCCGGGAGCAAGGTACCTGTGTTCCCAGGCTGCGGTTTTAAAATTCTTTACGTTCAAAGTAACGGCTTCCTGGTAAAGAAGCACCTGCTGGGTGGTTCCGAGTCTGCTTTTAACTCTGATATTTAAGTTTGTGTTTGCCATTTTTGACCTTCCTTTCCGGGTGTTTTATCCTGAAAGAATAAACACCCAGTTTGAAACTAGGTTTCAAACTTATGACCTTTTAAATTAAGTTAATATATCGAGCAATCCCATGAATTAACCGCCACGCGCGCTTGGAGAAAATTTGGGACTGTCTCTGCAAAGTTCAGATAACGGCGGTTTCCGCCATTATTTTCTTTATAAAGCCGTGCCGGCTTTTCGTTATGGAGCACAGCGAGCCGTTATAAAAAATCAGCATTCCGTTTATTATTCCGGAAGCGTTCGCAAGATTGGCAACAGTTGAGGAACGAGTTATTTCAAATCTTCCGTCAAGCGATTTTATAAGCTTTGAAATATCCGCCCTGAATTCATCACTTCCGTTTTTATGGAAAATAGTACACCGGTGCTGCTGTTTTAATGTCTCTATGTAATATATATCCTCAAATTTTATTACCTTTAACTCATCCGTTCTGCCGCAGGTCATTATACCTCCGCATAAAGTAACGATTCTTCCGTAAATACGGACAAAAAGCTCTTCAAACAGCGGTTTTGCTTTTACCAGCGTTGAGTTTATATAACCGCATACATTAAGCATCATATTGATTATATCGGCAGCCGCATCATTATTTTCTGCTATTACACAGAATGCTGCCCTTCTGTTTATTTTTGAAATCTCAGTCATCAGTTCCTTCCATCCTGAATATCCGACTGTATCAATTATTACAAGATAACCTCTTTCATTTTTAAAGCATTTCAGTACGAAGGTAAATGCATTATTTATCCTTTCTTACGCTATAAAAACTTTAGATAGAAATTACCGGCCAACAAACATTTTTTGGATTCCACAGGCCATGAATTCCTCTGTTACCTACATTCATTATTGAATGACTTGCTAAATTTCAGTTAGGTTAGTGAGAACAAAGCTGTAAATTTTTTCCCCATCCAAGTTCACAGANNTTCATTTTTAAAGCATTTCAGTAACTCAGATGTGCTTGACGGAGCTGAAGTATGCAGCGACATAAGCCGGAGCCGTTTGTCCGCTATGACATTGTCTGCTATTTCCCTGATTATTCCAAGCCTTTTTTTATCGTTAGAACAAATTATGACTTCCATATTTATGCACATACCTTTCCGCGTAAACAGCGCATACAGTGTTTCCATAAGGCATTTAATTATTGCTGACGTTTTGTTTATATCAGGGCGTGTTAAGGCGTCTGAGATAAATGTCATATTAGGGCGTGTTCGAAAATC
>DBCY01000184.1:5027-6752 GCA_002293295.1 Ruminococcus sp. UBA946
TGCTAATTATCAAACACGCCCTAGCAAACAGAATAATTATATCTGGTTATAAAACGCCGGCTTTGTTTTCATTTCTTTATTTTGATTAATTATAACAACCCATATATTTCATGATGTATATCTGTCATAATAAGTAAAAAAAACGTCATAATTCAATAATGCTTTTATGCCGCACAGCGGTTCACTATTTACTCGGCAGGCATTATATAACCGAATAAACACATTCCGATTAATATTAAACAGATATAATTTATAACAAAAGATAAAAACGTATAAAACATATAATAATGCCTTATCGGTTAAATTTTACTATATATTCCTTTATATTTCAACCTTTTTGTTGTTTATAAGACATAATAATACATAAGCTCATGTTTATACTATAGAAGTGTGATATTTCATATACTTAAACAAACCGCCCGGTCGTTTCTTCAACCGGGCGGTTTGTTTTACAATATGGGTAAATGTTCAGTATGTTTTAATAAAAAACAATTATGATAAATTAACCATTATCTGTGACATTTATATTCATGATTCAATACATACTGTTATAATTGCAAACAGACCGGGTTAATGGGCATTTGTAAGCTCATTCATCATGCAATTAATATCCATTCAGGAAATTTGCGATGAAAATTGTAATTTTTGAGTGTAATTACGGATTGAACGGGTTTGCAAGCGCTCTCTGGGCAAGAATGATAAAAGATAGGTTTACCAAGCCGCACCGTATTAGGCGCGCGCATAAACGGCGGCAGCGCTTGTGCGCAATAATAATCTGCTTATTATCCATAACCGTAAACCCGGTACCAGAAAAATTATGTGCCGTTCTCCGCGGCGGACGGCACAGCCAATCAAATTAATATAAATACCGCGGAGAAAGAGGAATTTATGGCAAATACAGACCTTAACATCAGAGTAAAAAGCAAGCTCGGAACTACCCAGCAGGTACTAATTTATCAGGAAGCGATTTCATTAAGCGTAAAGAATTTCAAAGTAGCCGCATGGGAACATCAGTATCTTGCTCCGGGCGCTCAGATGAGGGCTCTCCTGCCCACAGAGATTTCAATAGGTTCAATGTATACAATAGGACACGACGGTAAAATAATGACAAAGTTTATTCCGGCTGAATACAATACCGCATGGGATATATTCAACAACGGCGGAGCCCTTGACGTTAAAAAGAGCGCCGAACCGTCCCCCGACGAGGATACGGTGGAAATTCACAATAAAAATGAATATACAAGCTATGCCGTGGTTGCCAAAAACGGCAAGCCGCTGTTTTCATGCGATGTCCGTCCCGGTTTTAAAGTGAATTTTTCAATCCATCCGAAACTTTTCGTTGCTCTTAGTGATTTTGAAATAAGCGACCCGTTCTTTGATGCGGCGACCATCTCAAGGAAACCGGTTGAAATTGAATACGAGGGACAGCAGTATCTTACTATCATTCTTACAGAAAACGAAAGCAGCGGTGATATTACAATCGACTATAACTTTGAAAAATTTGAAGCTTAATTTATCCTTCACCAAGAAAGACAAGTCATCATATGATAAAGTAATTATTACAAAAGGATTATATTTATACTAGTACCTCATATCAACTAAAAGTTGCAAATTATAAATTAAATCATACCGCCTCAGGCGGTATACCACCATTGTAAATTGTTAATTGGTACTAGGACGTGTTTGATAATTAGCAATGTGTATAGAAATAAGTGATTTTTGTGC
>DBCY01000073.1:0-9501 GCA_002293295.1 Ruminococcus sp. UBA946
AACTCCACACTCCAAACTCATTCAGTTTCCGTATCCCATAAGTGAAAGAGCTTCCTTTGCCGCCATCTGTTCGGCCTGCTTTTTGCTCTGACCCTCACCTGTTCCAATCGGATTGGAATTCAAAAGTACCTGTACGATAAAACGCCTGTCATGGTCGGGCCCGATTTGTTCCTTCAGTACATATTCGACGCGTTCCTCGGGATTGCGCTGTATAATTTCCTGAAGGTCTGTTTTATAGTCGTTAAGGGCTTTGGCCTGGTTTTTGTTGATATCCTTCGGAATAAAGGACAATACGTAGCGTTTTGCCTCGTCCATGCCTCCGTCAAGATAAACCGCCGCGATTACAGCCTCGAAAGCGTCGGATACTATTGACGGACGTTCCCGCCCCCCGCTGTTTTCCTCACCCTTGCCGAGTTGAATAAATTTATTTAAATCCACCTTGAATGCAAACTCATACAAGGCTTTCTCACACACGAGGGACGCCCTGATTTTTGTAAGCTCACCCTCAGGCAGATGCTTGAAGTGCGTGAAAAGATACTCCGATATAATAACGGAAAGCACGCTGTCCCCGAGAAACTCAAGGCGTTCGTTTGAGAATCGTCCCTTTTTTATTTCATTTGCGTATGACGAATGTGATAAAGCCTCAGAAAGAAGGTTTTTGTTTTTAAATTTGTATCCTATTTTGTTTTCAAATTCCGTAAAGTCCATATAAAACTCCGTTCCGCCGCTTGCGGCAGCATAAAATATCATAAAATCAGGTATGTATGTAAATTTATTATTTAACAGATTCGAGCGCCTGTGTAATTTCATTGATTATATTTCCGTCAATACATGCCTTCGCCTGACGTATTGCATTGTAAAAAGCCTTTGCGTCCGAGCTTCCGTGAGCTTTGACAACAGGTTTCGATATGCCGAGAAGTATAGCCCCGCCCGTCTCGGAATAATCCATCTTCTTTTTAAACGCGTTTATTTTCGGCATTATCAGAAGAGCCGCCAGAATTCCCGGAAATCCCTTTAACATACCTTTTAAGGTATGCGAGAAAAATGAGCCCATCCCCTCGTAAAGTTTTAAAACAATATTCCCGGTAAAGCCGTCAGTTACCGCAACGTCGCAGACACCCTTCGGAAGCTCCCTTGCCTCCAGGTTCCCGTAAAAATCAACGGGGGAGTCCTTAAGCTTTTTATATGCGTCAATATCCAGCCCGCGCCCCTTCGTATCCTCCGCTCCAATATTAATAAGCCCTACTTTAGGTTTTTCTTTCCCCATTACCTTATTCATATAGCAGCTGCCCATAATTCCGAACTGCGCAAGCATTTCTGGGCGGCATTCGGTATTGGCGCCTACGTCAAGAAGCATGAAATAACCCTTGCCTGAAGGAAGGAGAGGAGCAAGGGCAGGGCGTTTTATTCCTTTTAGGCGTTTCGTTATGAAGGTCGCCCCGACAACCAAAGCGCCCGTAGAACCCGCTGATACGAAAGCATCTCCGTTTCCGTCAGCAAGCTCTTTTAACCCGACTGCCATCGAGCAGTCAGATTTTTCTTTTATAACCTGAGAAGGCTCGTCATGGATATCAATAACGTTTTTTGAATCAATAACGGAAATTCCGTCCATTGAAATATTATGCTCAGCCGCCGTTCTTTTTATTACATTTTCGTCGCCGGTCAGGATAATTTCAATCCCGAATTCTGCAACGGCCATAGCCGAACCCTTAATAACCTCCAGCGGGGAGTTATCGCCGCCGAAAGCGTCCACAATGATTTTCATAAGTCAGAACCGTCCTTTTATAATTTTGAATTTCTTTTTTAACCTTACACTTAAAAATTCCCTTAAAACTTCCTTTTCCTTCGGGAACATAAATCCCGACTTCGGCGCGGGGAAAACCATTGACGGGGCAGTGAACATATAAAAATAATCATCCGATTCATATGCTTTTGTTACGTAATCATAATTTATAACGCTTGTCGTCGTCTTATCGCTGTATATAAACCGGTCGCCGTAAAAATAGACCTGCCCTTCGCTTCTAAGGTTCACAGGGCATTTCATATCCCTGCGTATCACTGAAATCATGTGAATGTATACTGTAAAACAGCATACCGCCGTTAAAAGCAAAACGCCCGATACTGCCCGGACAGTTACTTTAAAGGCTTCAAGCCATGTATATGACGCTGAAAAAACCGCGAAAGCAAGTATCGCCAGCGTTAATGACAACAAGAGCCCGGGTCTGCCGGCGAATTTCACCGCGGACAGCTTATCTTTGGAGGCATCCCTGAAAAAAACTTTAGCTAGCATTATATCGTTTGGCATTATTATAACAATTCCTTTATAATTAACAATTTATAATTAATAATTAACAATTAACAATGCAGGTNNGTGCCGCCAAAGGCGGCATAGTTTTAACTTTTTTTATTTTAATCATTTATCATAATTTCAATATAGTCAGGTGTATCTTTATTTTTTCCGCTGAACTTAAATCTAATGAACTGATTTTCAGATGCTCCGTTATAATCCAGACGCATTTCGTTTTCCTCTGAAGGGACGCCGAATGTATCCTTTATATCATTTCTTGTCGAATCAAAGCCAATACCTTTTATGTATATACCCGGAATATCTATATTATCCACACGACGCCGGGACACATGTAACACGGCAATCTTTTTTTCGCTTTTTTCATCATCGGGCATACAGTCATCTAAAATTATATCACCGATTTGCTCACCCTTATAATATAGAAGGAACAGTGTGTCGCCTTTTAACACCCCGTCGTCGTCCAGTATAAACGAATATGACGTTCCCAGAGTATAATTTCCGCCTAATTCGCCGAAAGTACAGGGCAGGGAAATATCTTTACCGAACAAACTGATATTCTTTAACGCTTCATCAAAATCAAACGTTCCCTTTGCCGATGCTTCATTTGATGATGTTTCCTGTTCCGTAACCGGGCTTTGGGTAATAACTGATGAAACAGAGTCTGTGACAGTTACAATGCTGCTTATACTGTCGACAGGTGATTTATTATTACACCCCGCAAATGAGATTACCATAACAATTGATAATAAAAAAAATAATAATTTTTTACACAAAATAAATCCTCCTGTATAGTAATCATCTCATTTAACGCGTTTATAACCTAATCCTTTACTCCTCACACCTTACTCCTCATACTTCATTCCTAACTCCTCGTCAAGCGCCTTTAAAGCCCTTTCCGCTATCAGCCTGTATCTTTCCTGCTTGTCCTTAATCCGGACGGGGTTTTCGGGAAGAATCCCCATATTTGCTCCCATAGGCTGAAAATCAGTGACGCTTTCGTCTGATATGTACCCTGCCAAAGCCCCCGTCATTGTTTCTTCGGGAAGAACAAACCTGTCCTCCCCCCTGATTCTGCGCGACATATTAATGCCCGCAATAATACCGCTTGCCGCCGATTCCATATAGCCTTCGACGCCCGTGAGCTGTCCGGCGAAAAATATATCCGGGTTTTTTCTCATTGAAAAATCGCCGTTTAAAAGTTTCGGAGAATTAATGAACGAGTTCCTGTGCATGACGCCGTACCGCACAAATTCGGCATTTTCAAGACCCGGTATAAGGGAGAACACGCGTTTTTGCTCTCCGAATTTAAGGTTAGTCTGAAAACCGACTATATTGTAAAGCGTCCCCGTGCTGTTTTCCTTCCGGAGCTGTACCACGGCATAATGCCGTTTTCCAGTGACAGGGTCGTTAAGCCCGACCGGCTTCATCGCGCCGTAGCGCATTGTTTCCTCACCGCGCTTTGCAAGCACTTCAATCGGCATACAGCCCTCGTATACGGAAAAACCATCTCTTCCGGCTTCCGGCTGTTTTTCAAATTCATGCAGGGGGGCGGATTCGGCTTTTATAATCTCATTGTAAAATTTCAGGTATTCATCTTTTGTAAAAGGACAGTTTATATAATCGTCGTCTCCGCGTCCGTAACGAGCCGCAAAAAACACCTTATCACGGTCTATGGAATCATAAGTCACAATCGGGGCGGCGGCGTCATGGAAACTAAGGTAACCCCCGCAAAGCTCTGAAATTTCCTCCGCGAGCGCGCCGGAGGTCAGCGGTCCTGTTGCGATTATGACTTTTCCGCCGGGGATTGACGTAACCTCTTCATTTATAACCGTAATATTTTCATGCTCCCGGATTTTCCTTGTGACAAGGTCGGAAAAAAGAGTTCTGTCGACGGCGATCGCGCCTCCTGCCGGAACCCGGGTTTCCAAAGCGCATGGTACCGTCAGGGAACCCAGCCTCAGCATTTCTTCCTTTAAAAGCCCTGCCGCCGAATTAACCCGCATTGCCTTAAGTGAATTCGAGCATACAAGCTCCGCAAAGCCCTTGTAATTATGGGCGGGAGAGTATTTCAAGGGCTTCATTTCAAAAAGCTTTACTTTTATTCCATTTTCCGCAAGAACCCAGGCCGCTTCACAGCCCGCAAGCCCCGCGCCTATTATACTAACTGTCATATAAAGCAGTTTCCTAATAATAATTATAACGTATTTGAGTTAACCGGGGCATATTTTCCGCTATTGCTTCGCGCTGTTCCTGTGTATTTAAGGCTTCCGCTTCATTATGCAGCATTATTTCCAGCCCCGTAAGATTATAAAGCGGAGAAAAATAGCCGGCTTCCGGGTGATTATACTGTTCGATCCCGACGATTTTCAGATTGGTTAAACGGCTGATAAAATCAAGCTCCGCATCAATGTAATACATATAAAACTCTTGAAGTTCCGTCAGCTCCGACAATACTTCCGGATTAAGACGAAGCGGGTTTTCATCGTTACTGTTTCCTTTAAGCGACAGGGATTTCAGGTTTTTTATACCGTAAAGTCCGCTTAAATCAACATCCTGCGGAGAATTATTATAAAAAGAAATGCTTAAAGAAGCAAGATTGGGCATTTTATTAAGTTCTTTAAAATCAGTTTTATAGTATTCATCATCAACAATGACTTCGGCATGATATGAATTTATATCGTAACGCACATCGCTTATGTAGACATATTCCCTTATGTCATCGGGTTTTGCCTTAATGAAGTCTGTTTCCCTGGGAAAATCCGAATACCCTCCGTCAAGAATTACAGCTTTGGGTTTATCGCCTACCGAGTATAATTCTTCGCAGGCGGCTTTTATGTCATATTCCCTCACCAGTTCATAGCCGCCGAGGTATTTTTCAGCTTCGGCAAGAAAAATTTCATCGGCTTCCCCGATTCCGCCGCTTAAAAATCCGGGAGCGCGGACCTGCTTATTGCCGATAATAATTCCGGATGAATATGCGGAGCCGTTAGCGGTATAAACATCCTGACTGCCGATTGTTTCAGCGTAAAGACCGTCGCCGCAGACAGACAGCTTGTCCATTGTGCAGTAAGTCACTCCCTGTAAATACGTATTCCGGCAGACAGAGATAAAAAAGTACCTGTCCTCAATTTTATCGTAATAAAGACTGAGAACACTCTCATCCATTAACGACAGCCCGGACCATTCACCGGACAGATAACCGGAGGGCGAATCCCCGTCAAGACGGTATATTCTTATTATGCGCTCGTGAAAATCCCCCGGATGAATCTCCATAAATTCGGGAATACCGTCAAGGTTCATATCCAGCAGGAAATAACCGTTTGAAAAGGAACTTTCACTTCCGATTCCCTCAGCCAGCCTGAAAGCCTTTTCAAGAGGGGTTTCTTCAGCGGCAGAGGTTTCAGACGGTTCATCACTTAATAGTGTTGTTACAGCTCCGGTCGCGCATGTCATAACGGTATCTGAAACCGTTCCGGAAACATCACCCGGTTCATTGCATCCTGCCGCAAATACAATACAAACCGCCGGTGTCAATACCGCTGACAGTAATGATTTATATTTCATTCATACCTCACCCTCTTAATTCTTCTTAACGGAAATTTCATAACCGCAGCCATCCTTTAAGCAGAACATTCTCCCGCTTTTTTTGAATAAGGTCGAACCGCCGCCGCATTTCGGGCATTTATCGGAAACAGGGGTGTCCCAGGTCATAAAATCGCAGTTCGGGTTATCCTCGCATCCGAAATACTTCTTTCCTTTCTTGGACTTCTTCTGCAACACTTTTTTTCCGCATTTCGGGCATATGCCGCCTGTGTCCTTGATAATACGCTTTGTATTCGTGCAGTCGGGGAAGCCCGTGCAGGCAAGGAATTTGCCGAACCGCCCGATTTTAATTACCATCGGCTTTCCGCACACCTCGCATACCTCGTCGGTTTCCTCGTCGGGTACCTTAACGCGCTTGCCCTCCATTGAAACCTCGGCTTTTTTCAGGGTTTCGGCGAATTCCCCGTAGAATTCGTCAAGGATTTCCACCCATTTCCTCTCACCCGTTTCAACCTTGTCAAGGTTATTTTCCATCGAAGCCGTAAACTTAGCGTCCACGATATTCCTGAAATGGTCTTTCATCAGCTGGGTCGTGACGTCGCCGAGACCCGTCGGTTTAAGCTGTTTTCCGTCGCGTTCGACATAAAGGCGGTTTATAATCGTCGAAATTGTCGGCGCATATGTCGACGGACGCCCTATACCGTTTTCCTCAAGAGCCTTAATGAGCGTCGCTTCGGTATACCGGGGGGGAGCCTGCGTAAAGTGCTGGTTTCCGTTTATACTTTTCAGTTTTAAAACGTCGCCTTTGTTTATTTCAGGTAGGATTTTAGTTTCCTCTTCGTTTTTCTGTTCCTCATATAAAACAGTAAAGCCGTCGAATTTAACGGAATACCCTGTAGCTTTGAATCCGCATCCGTTAGCGTCAATTGAAACGGAAACCGTATCCAGCAGCGCGTTTGCCATCTGGCTTGCTATAAAGCGTTCCCATATAAGCTTATATAATTTATACTGTTCGGCAGGAAGGCTTGACTTTACGCTTTCGGGAGTTATTCCCGGTGTAGAGGGCCGTATTGCTTCATGCGCGTCCTGAGAGTTTGATTTAGCTTTATATATTTTCGGCGATGAGGGGACATAATTCCTGCCGTATTTTCCTCCGATATATTCATATGCCGCCGTTCTTGCCTCGTCGGATATGCGAAGGCTGTCGGTACGCATATAGGTAATAAGCCCGACCGCACCCATTCCTTCAATATCAACGCCTTCGTAAAGAGCCTGCGCCGCTTTCATGGTTTTAGCCGCAGCAAACCCCATTCGTTTTGAAGCCTCCTGCTGCAGCGTGGACGTTGTAAAGGGAGGGGCGGGTGATTTCCTCTTTACGGATTTTTTCACATCAGTAACAATATATTCGGCGTTTTCTAGCCTCTTTAATACCCCGTCTGTTTCGCTTTTGGTATGAAGCTCCTTCTTGTCTCCGTCCAGGGATACAAAAGATGCGTCAAAAAGCTTTTTAGAAGACGGGGCGGTCATTTTCGCGTCAATTGACCAGTATTCCTCCGGCTTGAATTCGTTTATTTTTTTCTCCCTTTCAACGATAAGGGCGACGGCTACCGACTGTACGCGTCCGGCTGAAAGACCCCTGCGCACCTTTTTCCAAAGAAACGGGGAAAGCTTGTATCCGACAATTCTGTCAAGAATACGGCGCGCCTGCTGCGCGTTCACAAGGTCGATATCTATTATCCGTGGGGAGGTCATCCCGCTGTCAACGCCTGATTTTGTTATTTCATTGAAGGTAACCCTGTTGGCGACGTCGGTCGATAAGTTAAGCATCTGTGCTAAATGCCACGATATTGCCTCCCCTTCGCGGTCGGGGTCGGTAGCAAGGAATATAAAATCAGCTTTTTGTGCCTGCTTTTTAAGGGATGCGATTAAATCCTCCTTGCCTTTTATATCAACATAAACAGGTTCAAAGTTATTTTCAAGGTCAACGCTTATTTTTGATTTCTGTAAATCCCTGATGTGCCCCATTGAGGCGACAACCTCATATCCGCCGCCGAGATACTTTTTAATGGTTTTTGCTTTTGCGGGTGATTCTACGATTACTAGCTTTGGCATTATATGAATACTCCTTAAAGTTATTTTTCATTTTTTATAAGGGATACGGCATCTGCCGCTTCACTTCGTATCCGTTCCCGGACGCTTTTATAACCCCTTCGATTTCCAGGGCTGTTAAAATACTCAGTATGCTTGAAATATCCGCCGCGGCAATCAGCGAAATTTCATCCGGGCGCATTGGCTTGTTATTTTTCAACATAATAGCAAGGATGCTTTTTGTTTCATCGTCAAACTGCATAATGTCAGAATCATATATACTGCCCGAGGAGGGAATACTGTCAGGCAGGCTGCCGCCCGGCTTTTCATAATGAACCGGATTTACAGGCTCATCGGGCGGTGTTTTTACATCATAACCGGCGGCGGTTTTTTGGATATACTCAACAGCTTTTGTATGAGTTAGTTTATGTGAATAATTTTCGTAATATTCATTAAGAATATCCCGAAGTCCCATAACGGGTATCGCTCCGTCGCGCAGAAGCCCGGCGTTTCCCTGGTATCTTACATCAAAAAGGTCATGGGGAGGTATGCAGAAAATATCCCTGCCGTGGGAAAGAGCAAGGTTTGCCGATACTAAGGAACCGCTTTTTTTGCTTGCTTCAATAACGATTGTGCCGACTGAAAGCCCCGAAAGTATACGGTTTCGTGCGGGGAAATTATAACGCGCCGGGGAAGCTTTGGGATAATATTCAGAAATAAACAGCCCGTTTTCACAAATTTCAGTACAGTAGCGGTTATTATCGGCAGGATAATTATAATCAAGCCCCGAACCTAAAACGGCAATGGTTTTGCCTCCGTTCCTGACCGCCGCCAGATGTGAGGCAATATCAATGCCGACAGCAAACCCGCTGACTATTGTAAGTTCATAACCGCAAAGCTGTTTTATAAGCGCATTTGTAACCCTTAGACTGTATTCGGACGGATGCCTTGTTCCGACAACCGAAAGCACAAGCTCTCTTTCAATGCATAAAATATCGCCCCTGCAATATAAAACGGCAGGAGGGTTAAATATGCTTTTAAGCCTTTCCGGATAATTTTCATCAGAATAGCAGATTATTTCTATATCATGCTTACAGCAGTAATCGTACATTTCAGAAACGGCATTTTCCGATACCGCTCCGGCAGATTTTATTTCATTTGCCGTAAGGTTTAATGATTTTCTTGCATTCGCGTTATATATCAAATCAAACGCCGTATCCAGCGTATCATGCATATTAACGTATTCCCAGATTCTTTTGTTACCTGTGCCGAAACAGCAAACAAGCCACATCCATTTAAAAAGAAAAGAATTTTTATCCATAAAAATCTCCGTAAAAAATATTTTGCTTATTAATCTGATTTTCATATAAAACAAACACTTGTCTTTATAATTTGCAAATTATATCTTATAAGTATATCATAATAAAAGTAATAAATCAAGATAATTTTAATAAATATAAATGGAACGTTTTCAATAAAAATAATAATCTTACAGGACTTGACTTTTAAATCCTGTAAGATTATCCGAATCGGTGTTACCTTATACTAGTACCTCGTAACAT
>DBCY01000073.1:9506-12480 GCA_002293295.1 Ruminococcus sp. UBA946
GTATACCACCATTGTTAATTGTTAATTTTTAATTGTTAATTGGTACTAGTATTATATTATTAAAAACTAATCCCGGCAACGCTTTCGATAAATACGGCGCTGTTCTGCAGGTCGCCGAATACCGTTTCCGCATATTCGGGTGTGTCGCAAATTATCTCAACATTAACGATTGTTTCTGTATCAACTACCCAGTAACATACAATTAAAATACCCTCCCCTGTTTGCTGGTCTATATCATTCATTTTTCCTATTACGGCATTTCCTTCAAGCTCCGCCATACTTTCAGAACCTATTCGTTCCATAAATTCCGCAGGTGATTCTTCGTATGTATTCGGGGTCACCCAATACAGAAGTTCACAGTCGTCCTGCAGCGACGGAAACCGCATATACCCGTTTGGGTCAGGTTCGCCGTCAGGGGAAAAAACAACGGGATAACTGAGAAGCAATTCGTTTTCTTCATCATAATAAGTGTTATGAGTTTTAATATCGCCCTGAACATCCTCATGCGCTTCTGTCAGACCGCTTTCTATATCACTGTTTAAAACTTCCGGTTTTGCTAAAGGCTGTGTTATATCGGCAGGCTGTGTCTGTGATTGTATCTGTGAAGGCGGAGGTACTGTTTTTATATCTTCCGTTAAATTTTCTGAGCAAGCTGAAATAAATAAGGATATAAAAAACACAAGAGCAAAAAATGTACTTCGTTTCATAATAAAACCTCCTGAAATTTAATGGATGTAAATATAACCGCTGATATGACTGTTACTGTATATTAAAATCATGCCCTGTCAGCTCAAGGAAAGCTTCCACAGGTAAATACACATTGCCGTTTTCTATGACCGGCGGGGCGGTAATGCTAACCTCCTCGGATATACCGTCCGAACCACCGCTGTTCCTGACCGCCGTGTTAAAGTTAATGCGCAGCTCAAACAGAATCACATCCGTATGCCAGGATGCTATGTATATCGTATCTTTTTCAAGAGGTTCACCGAAATACTCCTCATAATTATAAGTGTATATACGGCTTCCGGAACTGGTAATTGATTCGGTAAAAGCTTCCGCTCCGGCATATAAAACGCCGTCAACCGTTATAATCTCTATGGAATCCGTAATATCCTCACCATTGACAATAACTCTGTAATCCTCATCGGATACTTCCAAGCTGTTATCCGTGCGGGTTGAATTTACCTGTTCCTGCTCTGTTAAGCCGTTGAAATGAATAAATTCCAGACCCGCATTCGCTGTCAGGCTTGGGGTGGAATATCCCGGGAAGTTTTCCCAGGCATTGTTAGCTTCCTCTCCGCTGATAATTGTTTTTTCACCGTTTTTTATATGATAATAACGCGGTTCGGGAAGAGACTCGCCTTTTTCGTAATCATAATCCTCGATACCTACCATTTCGATTAAATCGAATTCACCGCTTTCCGGGTTAAGTTTGCAGGATGCGGAATTACTGTCCGCTGCCCCGCCGCTGCTGCTGCTGTAAAACATTCCGTTAGCATCCATTTGTACTGTATTTCTTGACCAGTATCCGCCCGCCAGAACGGGACTGCCCTGCCTGACCGTATATACAGAATGTATATCATATTCATCCGAGAGAATAAAAAGCTCAGCGCTGCCGTCGGCGTTTACATCCTTTAGCGCATAACCCATTCTTCCCGGGTTTGATTCGATAATGGAATTATCAAGCTCATACAGCAGCTGGTCGTCTATAAGGTTAATTTCATTTGAGACGGCATTTACCAGAAGCTCCCTCGCGTTTTCAGAAGTCCCGGACAGCGTATAGTTTTGGTAATAACCTATTATTGCTTCATATACCGCGCTGTTGTCGCCGGCTTCTTCCGGATTGATATTAGTTTCGTTCGGGTTTATTGGTTCTTCCAGGGGCTGAGTTGTTGAAATTATAAGCTCTGTTCCGTCAGCCGGGGTATTGTTTCCGCAGGCTGAAATCATAACCATAATTAAAGCAGCCAATAAAATTATAATATAATTTTTCTTCATAAAAATGCTCCTAAAAAATTATTCGGTTTTCTGTAAACTGCAGCTGCAGTTATATTAATCTGCTGTATTATTCTTCTCTTGTATATTCCCTTGAATCACCATTGCTGTCAGTAACGGTAAGCCGGTTTCCGTCTATTGAATAATCAAACTCCTCCAAATCCTCGGTCAGAGGATTTAAAACCCTGAGTACTCCGTCAACTGCATCCCATCCGGTACTACTGGAATTTGCATCTTCATATACCATGTTGAGTTCATCAAATTCAACCGTTTCTGAATCAGAAAAGTAGATTATCAAATCTCCCGAACCGTCAGTCCATCTGCCTGCAAGCTCGTGTCCATAAGAGTCAAAACCGTTGTTAAAGGGAATGTTATCATACTCTTCATATTCCGTATTGTCAGACAAATCCTGCGCAACGCTTTCAATATCAGAATAATAGGATGTCGTTATTGGAGCAGGCTCCGAAGACGTGCCGGAATCTGTTTCGGAAATCTCCTGCGCAACGCTTTCAATATCAGAATAATAGGATGTCGTTATTGGAGCTGGCTCCGAAGATGAATCCCCGCAAGCTCCGGATACCAGCATCATCATTATACAAAAAAATATTAAAATTAATCTCAGTTTCATGTTTGTTTTCTCCTCTTATGTTAATTTAGATATTTATACTTTACGTTTTTATAAATAAGGGCAATATTATCAGCCGGTATGTTCCTGGAGGGCGATAATTAAAATGATTGAAAGTAATATATACACCGCAACAGCCAGTAAAATTAAAGACGAGACGGCAATAACCGCTATGACCCGTTTTCGTTTGCCTTTACGCCTGCAAAACAGCGCCAGAGCCGTAATCCCCGCGCATATCAGGCAAAAAATGACTGCCGCTGACCATAATTCCAATTAATCCTCCGCCTCCGATCAATCGTTATATAATGTCTGCTTATAAAACAGTTTTCTCAGAAAACTGTTTTATAATACTAT
>DBCY01000073.1:12701-14309 GCA_002293295.1 Ruminococcus sp. UBA946
AATTGTTCAGTACGCATTATATTCAAAAGACCACTCGCTTCCCGTAAGCTCGCAATATGCCGTTACCGGTATGCTTTCAATCCACATCATACCATATTCGTACCATTCCATCATGATATAAATCGGCGCTTCGCTGAGTTCAACCGGTATATATCCGCCGTCTTCGGCAATCCTGTATGCCGTATTTTTACCGACATGAAGCTCATAAAGCAGGGTATCGTCATCCCATGATTCAATAAATATCTTTGAGACATCACCGTTAAGCGCATAGCTTTCAAAGCCGTAGTCATAAAGGAGATTATCGGTCTGAGGGTCTCTCAGGCTCCTGATAAAACCGTTTGATTCGGCATATATAACTCCGTCTATGTCGAAAAGCCGCACATCTTCTGGAATTTCAAGACCGTTGACAGTAAGCGTTCCGGGAAGTACAGGGCCTTCCCCGTGTTCCGGCGAGGTACGTTTTCCGGCATATTCAAGCGGCGTTTCAGGCATCGGTTCGGCGGCTGATTTAGTAATGGACAGTTCTAAAGCTGTTTCAGCAGCCGTTTCCGTTGCGTCTTTATAATCCTGTTGTGTTATTTGCTCCGTTGTCAGTCCGGGTTCGGATTCATAATCTGATTCGTCTGCTGTTACCTGAGACGCTGCTGACGTTTCGGGCTGGAAGGAACCGAACCATAAATCGTAACGGTATTTTGTGCCGTTTGCGGCAGGCAGCATTTCTGCCATAAAATCGCGTTTGTGCGCGGCGGAATCAGATTCTTCCGAATATTTATCCGCAAGAGAGCGGTTAAAGTTAAACCATTCATAGTTAATCTCAGCATTAACGAAAGAACCGTTTATTTTTCCGTAATACGGGGTATCCGTCCAGGTTACGTCCATGTAATAATAATCGCCGTCAAGACGAAGGAGATTCCACTGGTGAAAACAACTGTTTACCCTGGCTGACTCAATACCTAAGGCGTTCATATAATAATGGAAAGCCGATGCGTATCCGGCGCAGACCGTTTTATTGGTAACTATGCCGGAATACATGCCCTGGCTGTATTTGCTGTCTAAATCATACGTGATTGCCTCGCACATATAGTCAACGATATATCTTACCTTGTCTATGTCGCTTGTTTTCTGACCGGCTGCTGCAATTACGGGCGCGGCTTTTGTCTTAATCTCGGAAAGAGCATTGCTGATTCCCAGTTCCATAATATCGGCGTCAAGCAAAACTCCCATGGTAGTGACAGTCGGTTCGTTAACGTCACCGTAGCTGTAACCCGAAATAAAGAAAAACTCAGGATTATCCCATATAACGGCGTTGATTACCGCGTCCGCTTCGTCGTTTGTTATGCCGAAATCAACCTCAAGGTAAAATATTCCCTTTTGAATTGCTGTGGCTAAAATGTCATACGCTCTTTGCTGCCGCTCGGAAAGAGCCTCCCTGTAAAACTGCCTGCCCGACGCAAAATAACTAATTTCATAATCCTCTGCGGAAATAAGAACCTTCTCAATTAAAATATCATCCTGTACGGAAGAAACTCCCGAGCCGTTCGTATCGCCCGGGTCGTTCCACCAGGACTGCTCGTCTGAGCCGTTTGTATCGCCCGGGTCGTTCCACCA
>DBCY01000004.1 GCA_002293295.1 Ruminococcus sp. UBA946
TCTTGCACTTATAAAACAGTTTTCTTAGAAAACTGTTTTATAAGCAGACATTATTAAGAAGTATTGCGAAAAAGCTCTGCTTTTTTCGCAACCAGAAACAGACTTGTCTGTTTCTGGGAACAATTACACAAAATGTGTAATTGTTCAGTACGTATTAATTAACGGGCATTTTTAACAGTTTTCTTAACTGTTTCAATCATTACAAACATAAGTGCAATAAATATAAAAAGATAAACCGGCAGCAGCATTATGCTGATATAATTTGCGATTAATCCGAAAACGGGCGGCATAAAGGTTGAACCGAAATATGCGCTTGCCATTTGTATTCCTATAATTCCGCCGGAATTCTCCCTGCCGAAGTTATCCGGCGTGGAATGAATTATTGAAGGATAGACAGGCGCACAGCCAAGTCCGATAATAATAAATCCGCTTAATGCTATAATATCGTTCTCAGCAGGAATTACGATACACAGAACCCCCAGAACCATAACGGCGGTGCCTATGCGTATAAGGCGGTAGTCACCGGCTTTTTCAGAGAAAATACCCGATACGAACCTCCCTGCGGTAATTCCGATAAAGAAAAGTGCGGCAAAGGCGGCGGCGGTTTCGGATGCGATATTCCTCACCCTGACAAGATAGCTTGCCGCCCAGAGCATTACGGTAGCTTCTAAGGAGCAGTACGCGAAGAACCCTGTAAGAAGCGGCTTGACCCCTTTGATTGAAAGAGCTTTCTTTAACGAAAGGGGAGCGCTCTTAGCTGAACCGCGGTTATTGCCGGGATTATTTTTTTCTGCTTTATCAGAACGGTTAACCTTTTTCCAGAGGGGGAGCGTAACAAGAAGAATAACGGCTATGAAAAACTGAATTAAAGTTACAAAACGGTATCCGCCCTGCCAGTTTTCATTCTGAGTAAGGAAATAGCTCATTATGTACGGGCTTATGATAGTTCCCACTCCCCAGAAACAGTGAAGCCAGCTCATATGGCGCGACGAATAATGAAGAGCCACATAATTATTCAGAGCGGCGTCGATTGTACCCGCGCCCAAACCGTAGGGAACAGCCCAGATACAAAGCGTCAGCAGATTATCGGAAACGGAAAATCCAAACAGCGCTAGTGCTGTAAGCACTACGCTTAAAACAGTAGCAGGCCCGGTATTGATTTTTCTTGTTATTCGGTCGGATAAAAGACTTGAAATGATGGTACCGCCTGAAATAATCATTGATAAAATTCCCGCGTAAGACAGAGGGACGTTCATATCCGAATGCATAACAGGCCATCCCGCGCCGAGAAGAGAATCGGGAAGCCCCAGACTGATAAATGCAAGATAAATCAGGACAAGCATGAAAGTATACATAAAAATTCCGTTCCGCCGCCGTTAAGGGCGGCATTGTTTTTGACATAATAACAGGTGCGGTATATTTGCGGCGGTCTGTATAATAAACATTTTTAATCAAATAATACATATATTTGAAAGGCTTATAAAAAAATTCTTAAGGGTTTGATAAGGTGGCAGGGAAGTTGAAAAAATGTTTTGACGGGATGTATTATAAGCATGTAAACGGCGGGCAAACGGTTTCTGTTATACAGGGTATTTCATCCGAGCATGCTTTTGTTCAGATAATAACGGACATAAACTCGTATTATTTTAAGTACCCTTTATCCGTATATAAACACGGCAAAGGAATCATAATCGGCAGAAATATGTTTTCAGACAGGGGAATTAAGTTACACATTGAAAATGAAAATATATCAATTCACGGTAAAATTAAATACCTTAACCTGACTCCGCTTAAATATGATATTATGGGACCATTTAAAGCTTTTCCGATGCAGTGCCGCCATAAAATCAGAAGCCTTCACCACAGGCTTGACGGTTTTCTTGAAATCAACGGTGAACATATTGATTTTACAGGCGGAACAGGCTATATTGAAGGCGACTGCGGCAGGTCATTCCCTAAAAATTATTTGTGGCTCCAATGCAATGACTTCCCTGAGAAGACTTGCATAACAGCCGGAATTGCCGATATTCCCTTTTTAGGTTTTCACTTCCGCGGATGTATTTGCATCGTATATTATAAAGGACATGAATACAGGCTTGCAACATATCTGGGAGTTAAAATCCTTGTATGCAGAGAAAACAAAATAATTCTGGAGCAGGGTAAGCTCCGTTTGGAAATAGATATAAAAGCCGGCGCCGGTTCGGGGTTGATTGCGCCCCGTAACGGCAAGATGATAAGGGGAATCCGCGAATGCATTTCATGTGAGGCAAGGTTTAAGTTCTGGGACGGTCAAAAATTGCTAATTAACCGCAGCGGTATGAATACAAGCTATGAAAATGTAAAGGGAGAAGGAAATCAATGAAATCCGTATGGACTGAAAATGTTAAAATAAAAAATTTCCGCGCTCTTGAAGGTACTGTCAGCACCGATGTCCTGATTATCGGCGGCGGACTTGCGGGATTGTTATGCGCCTATTATTTAGGGGAAGCGGGAGTTCCTTATGTTTTGGCCGAGGGGAACCGTATCGGTTCGGGAATTACCGGGAATACAACCGCTAAAATAACCTCGCAGCACGGTTTGATTTATGATAAGCTAATAAGAAAATCAGGTGCGGAAACGGCAAAAATGTACCTGGACGCAAATGAGCTTGCCGTTGCAAAGTGGGCGGAATTATGCAAAAATATTCCCTGCGGATATGAAGAAAAAAGCTCGTTCGTATATTCCCTTACCGACCGTACCGCTGTTGAAAATGAGGTTTCAGCCGTAAACAAGTTAGGTTTAAAAGCTGATTTTACCGAACATATACCCCTGCCCTTTGAAATTGCGGGAGCCATTGAATTCAAAAAACAGGCGCAGTTCAATCCGCTGAAATTCATTGAAGGAATTTCAGACAGGCTTAATATATATGAAAATACGTTCATAAATGAAATACGTGATAAAAATACGGCGATAACAGACAATGCGGAGATTAAAGCAAAGAAAATCATCGTTGCTTCTCATTTCCCGTTTATAAATAAGCACGGCGGTTATTTTCTTAAAATGTACCAGCACCGTTCTTATGTGATAGCGCTGGAAAACGCCGCGGATGTCGGCGGAATGTATCTTGAGGAAATAAAAAACGGTTTTTCTTTCAGGAATTATGAAAATCTGCTTTTAATTGGCGGAGGTGACCATAAGACAGGGAAAACGGGAGGAAACTGGCAGGCGCTGCGGGAGTTTGCAAAAAAGAACTATCCCGAAGCAAGTGAAAAATATGCATGGGCAGCCCAGGACTGCATGAGCCTTGACGGGCTCCCCTATATAGGGAATTACTCAGGCAAAACCCCCGATTTATATGTCGCGTCCGGTTTCAATAAATGGGGGATGACCTCTTCTATGGTTTCGGCTATGATTTTAACCGATATGATTACCGGAAAGGAAAATCAGTATGCGAAGGTTTTCCGGCCTGACCGCTCAGTTTTAAAGCCCCAGCTATTGGTAAACGGAGTTTCCGCAGTCGGGAATCTGCTGAATTTTACGGCAAAGCACCGCTGCCCGCATATGGGCTGCGCATTAAAATGGAATAAAGCCGAAAGGTCATGGGACTGCCCCTGCCACGGTTCAAGGTTTGAGCAGAACGGCAGACTGGCGGATAATCCCGCTACCGGGGACTTGTTTTAAACCTTTTTATATACTTTTATTTTTACAGTATCACTTTTTATCGGTTTTCATGGTAAGGGAAATGCGTTTGCGTTTAACGTCAGTATCCAGAACGCGGACTTTAACAACCTCGCCGACCTTCACAGCTTCAAGAGGGTGCTTAATATACCTGTCGCATATCTGTGAAATATGGACAAGACCGTCCTCATGGACGCCTATATCGACAAAGCATCCGAAGTCAATCACATTACGAACGGTACCCATAAGCTCCATACCGGGCTTTAAGTCCTTAATTTCCATAACATCGCCGCTTCTTAAAAGGGGAGGGGGAAGCTCGTCGCGCGGGTCGCGACCCGGTTTTGAAAGCTCCTTTAATATGTCGCTTACGGTAGGAACGCCGACGCCTGCTTTTTCAGCGATTTTTGATATACCCTGCTTTTCGGCGGCGGCGGGGATTCCTGAAAGCTCGTTAGAACGCAAATCGGAAAGCCTGAATCCGCATTCGTCAATAATCTTTTTAGCGGCTTCATAGCTTTCGGGATGTACTGCCGTATTGTCAAGCGGGTTTTTTCCGCCGCGCACTCGTAAAAATCCGGCGCACTGTTCATATGCCTTGGGACCCAGCTTTGCCACCTTTAAAAGCTCTTTCCTGTCGGTAAAGGAACCGTTTTCCTCACGGTAGGAAACTATATTTTTTGCTGTCGAGGAATTTATTCCCGCTATATGTGATAAAAGTGAATGAGAAGCCGTATTTAGGTCGACCCCTACGCTGTTCACGCAGTCTTCCACAACGCCTGAAAGAGCCTCGTCCATCCTTGCCTTAGGCATATCATGCTGATACTGACCGACCCCGATTGCCTTGGGGTCAATTTTGACAAGCTCGGCAAGGGGGTCCTGCAAACGCCGGGCAATTGATACAGCACTTCTAAGCGAAACGTCGTAATCGGGGAACTCACTGGCGGCAAGCTTCGAAGCCGAATATACCGACGCCCCCGCTTCGGATACAACCATATACGACACCTTATCCGGCAGCTCCTTTACAAGACCGGCGATAAAAGCCTCCGATTCACGGGAAGCGGTGCCGTTACCTATTGCGATAACAGTAACGCTGTGCTTTTTAATCATATTTTTTATAATAGCTCTGCCCTGTTCGGTTTTACGCTGTTCGCCTGTGGTTATATATGCGACTCCCGTGTCAAGAACCTTGCCTGTTTCGTCAACGACAGCCAGCTTGCAGCCCGTTCTGAATCCGGGGTCAAGTCCGAGTGCGACGTTCCCTTTGACGGGAGGAGCCATTAGCAGCTGGCGCAGGTTGGACGAAAACACCTTTATGGCGCCTTCGGCGGCATTTGCGGTTAGCTCGGTACGGATTTCACGTTCAACCGACGGGAATATAAGGCGTTTATAGCTGTCCGCGCAGGCAGCTGAAACATATTCAGCTGAAGCGGAAGAATTCCGTATATATTTGTCGGCAAGAACTCTTATACCGGTTTCTTCGGGGAATTCGACCGAAACCTTAAGCTTGTCCTCCCGTTCGCCCCTGTCCAGAGCTAAAATCCTGTGACCGGTATTGGCGATTTTAAATACCGGTTCCGAAAATTCATAATAATTCTTATATACGGTTTCTTCTTCGGGATTAACGGCTTTTGAGGCGATAAAACCCGATTTAACGAGCAGGGAACGCAGTTTTTTCCTGATTTCGGCGTCGTCGGAAATATCCTCGGCGATAATATCCATGGCTCCCTGTATTGCCGAATCCGAATCCGTAACGCCTTTTTCATCATCAATATAAGTTGCCGCTTCAGCCAATACATCTATTGAAAAATCTTGTTTTATAATCAATTCCGCAAGGGGTTCAAGCCCCTTTTCACGCGCGGCGGATGCCCTTGTTTTTCTCTTTGGCTTGAACGGACGGTAAATATCCTCAACCTCGACAAGGGCGGACGCCCTTTCAATGGCTGAGGCAATTTCATCGGTCATCTTTTCCTGCGCTGAAATGGCAGCGAAAACCTCTTCCTTGCGTTTTACGAGGTTTCGCAGGTAGTTCAGCCTGTCGAAAATCTCCCTGAGCTTCTGGTCGTCGAGCGAACCGGTAAGCTCCTTGCGGTAGCGCGCTATAAATGGTATGGTTTTTCCGTCGTCAATCAGCTCGACGGTATTGTCAATCTGGCTTCGGTTAAGTTTGAATTCGGCGGTTAAAGCTGCATTAATATCCAATTTTAATTACTCCTTACCCCATATTTTATGAAGTAATTATACCATATGAACACAAAACAAGTCAAGCAGTTAGCTGTTTAGGGAGTGGACAAAAGCGGACT
>DBCY01000084.1 GCA_002293295.1 Ruminococcus sp. UBA946
AATTAACTGATTAACGGCTTTTTTATAAATAATATATAAAAAAATTCAAAAAAATTATTTATAATGTACGTTGTGATTAATAATTTTATATGTTATAATTTTCATACAATATATGGAATGCACTGATTGCTTAACGGCAAAATATAAATGTGCACCGAAAATGGAGGAAAAATTATGAAAATTAAGAAAATCATTGCTGCCGCAGCCGCTGCCGCGATTGCACTTTCTGCTATGGCAGTATCCGCCTTTGCCGCAACTATTGAGCTTGACAGCGAGTATGCCGGTTCATGGGGCGCGGGCAAATGTATCCCCAAGGCAGACCTAGCCGCTATAGGAGGAGACGTTAAGGTTGTTCTCACATATGAGACAAGAACCCTTCTTCCCGACCAGTTCCTTATAGCTCCTATGGATTATGACAACGGATGGACAAGGATAAACGCCGATATTACCGGCGATAAGCTTGTTATGAAAGCCGACGGCTTTATTTCGATTCAGGAGGGTTCCACCACATGCGAATTTGTTGTTCCCGCCGCTACCATTGAGGCAATGGGCGACAGCGGATTAGGCTTCCAGGTTCAGAACGTTACTATTAAATCCGCCGAAATCACAGCAGGTTCCCCTCAGGCGGCTCCGTTCATTATTTCCGACGAACAGAATGAAGATTATAACTTTAACAGGATTTCCTATGAAGAGCTTACCGGAAAGACTGCCGACGCCGCTCCCGCTGCCGACGCCGCTCCTGCCACCGATTCCGGTGAAACCGCCACCGCCGCAACGGGAAATACAAGCGCCGCAGTTATGGTTTCCGTTATGGCTGTTGCCGGTATGGCAATTCTTACCTCCAAGAAGAGAAAGTAATTAATAACCTTATTAATGATTATATAACGGCATAAAAATTTCCGTATTTTTCATAATAAAATATGCTTTGCAAAAAATACAGCTCATAAATTCCTCAGCTGTTATTTATTAGGGAAAATAAACAAAAATAGTGCAGAATTATTATTAAAAATATATGTTGTGTATTTTTAAGTATAATGTTATAATTGAGTGTGTAAATAGGCATTCATTTATGCCGAAAGCTATTTTATGCCATTATAAAAATTGGAGGAACAAAAATGAAACTAAAAAGAATTTTTGCAGGTATCATCCCGGCGGCTCTTGCCGTTTCAATGATGACTATATCTGCAGGAGCGACAAACTGGGCTAACGCATCCTATGCCGATGATAATCCCGATACCGTAAAAATCATATCAACATCAGCCGATAAGGTAACCTTTACGGCTACTGCCGACGGCGTTGCGCCGAAGTGCAGGGTATCGCTCTCGGATTTGGTTGCGGACCCGGCAGACATTCCTAATATCAAGAGCATGTCCTGGACCGTTACATATGACGGCTTTACCCCTGATGTGCCGGCAGAAAATAATGGTGTAACCGGCATAGGCGGCGGTACATATGCAGCCACGACGAATTCGGTTGGTTACTGGATTAACCCTGAATTTGACGACGCAGGAGCAGGCTACTGGGCAAATTCTTCTTATTCGGCTGAAGACTCCGTTAAGTATCTTCTTCCCACTTCCGTTCCGCAGGGAGCAGAGGGTGAAGAAATGGTATTTATGGACTGGTCTAACTTCCCTCTCGTAAGTAATAACATCACTATTTCAATTTTAAATTTCAAGATTTTTGACGCTGACGGCAATGAAATCGCACAGGCTGAATATGCAGGCGGCGCCGCTCCCGCAGCTGACGCTCCCGCTTCCGACGCCGGCACGACTACTTCCGCAGGAACAGGCAATACTGCCGCTATGGCAATCGCCGCCGTTATGGCTCTTGCAGGCACCGCCGCTGTTATATCAAGGAAAAGAAAGTAATTAATTATCAATAATTTAATTTGGAGGAAATTTAAAATGAATTTAAAGAAAATAATCTCTGTTATCGCCGCCGCCGCTGTTTCAGTTTCCGCTTTGGCATTCAGCGCAAGCGCTGCTTGGACTGATACTAATATGGCTGACCAGAACGCTCTTGGCATAGCTGTTGCCGGCGTTCCCGTAGAAGATTACGGCAAGGCTGATGTAGAAGTAATGACACTTCCTGATGGAATGACACTGGCTGACATAGCTCAGGTAAGAATAGATTTTACCGCTACTGCCGGTGAAGTAAATCTGATTTTCGGCTATGAATCAAACGGCTGGTGGGGACAGAACGCTTTAAAAATCGAAGACAACAGAGAAGGTTATATTTATAATGTTCCCGCTGATTTAAAGGATTTCGAGTATTTTAAAATAATAGTGCGCGACAACTGGAACGGCATTGTAAGTGAAGCTACTGTTACAATACTCGACGCAAGCGGCGCTGAAATAGCATTGTCCGCTTATGCTCCTCCCGCTGAAGAAGCTCCCGCTGATGATACAGCTGAAACTGAAGAAACAACTGTTGTTGCTGAAACACTTCCTGCAACAATAGACGAAACAGAGTTTGTTGAAGATGAAGAAATCATCGTTGAAGACGAAGAAATCATCGTTGAAGAAGAAATTGTTGAAGAAGAAATCGTTGAAGAAGAAGCAGTTGAAGTTGTTGAAGCTGAGCAGACAGCTATTCCTAAAACCGGCAATACTGCAGCCGCTGTTATTTCCGTAATGGCTATCGCAGGAATGACCGTTCTCGTTTCCAGAAAAAGAAAGTAATCTTCGGGATTATAGTTTAAGGATTCAGAGTTAGCAAAAATACTCAGTAATTATTTAATTATGACTAAGTACGGCCGGGTTTTAAACCTGACCGTACTTTTTATCTGATTACACATTTTATTATGTCTTAAGGGTAAAATAAAAATCTAAGCCATTGCAATTAAATGAAAAATATGCTAAAATGAAAACATAATTTATTAAAGGTGGTAGCAATTTGATGAACAAAACAGAATTTCTTGCCCAAATCAATAAAAATCTTCTTACGGACGCCCGTACGGATATAAAAAACGCCGCGGTAAAACAGCTTCATAATGCGGTTTCAAGGGCTGTAATGGGGGATATTATTCCCTTATGGGAGAAAACCGAAAAACGGTATAACAACGGCAGAAGGGCATATTATCTTTCGGCGGAGTTCCTTATGGGACGGGCAGTCTTTAATAATCTATACTGCTCCGGACTCTTAAATGAGGCAAAGGAAATTTTCAGTGAAAACGGAATTGACATATCCTGCCTTGAAGAGGCTGAAGACGCCGCACTGGGAAACGGAGGATTAGGACGCCTTGCCGCCTGTTTTTTGGATTCTGCCGCCGCGTGTGAGGTTCCGCTCAGCGGTTACGGGATACGTTATAAATACGGGCTTTTCAGGCAAAGCATAAGCAACGGCTTCCAACGGGAAGATGCCGACGCATGGCTTGAATACGGGGACGCCTGGAGTATCCGGTGTGAAAATGACACTGTCAGGGTGGAGTTCGCAGACCAGACTGTTAATGCAGTGCCTTATGATACTCCTATTATCGGATACGGAGGGAAAGCGGTAAATACTTTGCGTTTATGGCAGAGCGAACCTGTACGGGGATTTGATTTTTGCGCATTTGACAGCCAGGATTACACGAAAGCTTCTGAAAGCGCGGTTTTAGCCGAAGCAATTTCAAATGTCCTGTACCCTAACGATAATTATGAAAAGGGACTTAAGCTTCGTTTAAAACAGCAGTATTTCTTCGTTTCAGCATCTGTTCAGGATATTATCAGGAGATATAAGGCTTCTCACGGTGATGATTTTTCAGATTTTGCCGGATGCTATGCCCTGCAGCTTAATGATACTCATCCTACCGTAGCTATTCCTGAGCTAATAAGGATTTTTATGTTCAAGGAAGGTATGTCCTTTAAGGAAGCCTTTAATATAGCTCAGAAGACCTGTCATTACACTAACCATACCGTCATGAGCGAGGCGCTTGAAAAATGGGATATTAACCTTTTCAAGAGCGTTATACCTACAATTTATGAAATAATCTTAATGATAGATACGCACTTAAAGAAATATCTGACATCAATAGGTCAGTCGGCAAAGCAAATTGCTGAAAAGTCTGTTACGGACGGCGAAAGGATTCATATGGCAAGAATGGCTGTGTTCGGTTCTTCCCATACCAACGGAGTAGCCGCTCTTCACACGCAGATTCTTAAAAATGACGCGCTTAAGGAATGGTATGAAATTTTTCCTGAGAGGTTCCAGAATAAGACGAACGGTATTACTCCAAGGAGATGGCTGGGGCTTTGCAATGAGGAGCTTTCCTCGCTTATTACCGAAAAAATCGGAAACACATGGATTACAGACCTTTCAGAATTACAGAAACTTAAAAAATTCGTTGACGACAGGGATACTATAAACAGGTTCATGCAAATTAAAAAACTGAAAAAGCAACAGCTCTGCGATTATATCGCCAAAAAAGAGGGAGTATTATTAAGCCCTGATTTTGTGTTTGATATTCAGGTTAAGCGTCTGCATGAATATAAAAGACAGCTTCTGAACGCTTTTTCAATAATGGATTTATACTTTAAAATCAAGGAGAACAAGCTCCCCGACCTTCAGCCGACAGCTTTTATTTTCGGAGCAAAGGCGGCTCCCGCCTATAAACGGGCAAAAGGGATAATCAAATATATAAACGAAGTGGCAAAGCTTGTCAACAGCGACCCTGATACAAAAGGCAAGCTGAAGGTTATTTTTGTTCAGAATTATAATGTATCCTATGCCGAAAAGCTTATTCCCGCCGCCGACATTTCAGAGCAGATTTCAACAGCCGGGCTTGAAGCAAGCGGCACCGGAAATATGAAGTTTATGCTCAACGGAGCCGTAACCCTTGGTACCCTTGACGGCGCTAATGTTGAAATCGTGGAGGAAGCCGGATGGGAAAACGAATATATTTTCGGATGCCGCGTCGAGGAAATCGAAAAAATCAAGCCTGATTACAGACCCAAGGAAAAAATCTATTACAGGAACGAGAGGGTAAAAAAGGTTTTAAACACCCTTGTTGACGGAACCTTCAATGACGGGGACACGGGAATGTTCGGAGAACTCTTTAATTCGCTTACAAACGGAACAAGCTGGCACAAACCCGACCATTATTTTCTGCTTGCCGACCTTGAATCCTATGCTGATACCAAGCTTCGCGCCTTGTATGATTATAAGAACAAAGAAGTATTCGCTAAGAAATGCTGGATGAATATCGCATCTGCCGGTAAATTCTCCTCTGACAGAACGGTTGCCGAATACGCAAACGAGCTTTGGAAACTGTAAATCAATCGGATTTTTTGGAATATACTTCCTGCTCTCAGTTTTTAAGTGAATTTTATAACTCCGTCAGTTGTTTAAAGGCGGAGTTTTTGTTATTTATTATTAATTCATATATTTCCTATTGACATAGTAGGATTTATGTGATATAATACAAATAAGCATTTATAATTAATTATTTAAGGAGAAATCATTATGAAAGTTTACAGAAAATTCAGCGAACTTATCGGACACACCCCTCTTCTCGAGCTTGTCAATACAGAAAAAGCCAATAGTCTGGATGCAACTATACTGGCAAAGCTTGAATATTTTAATCCGGCGGGAAGCGTAAAGGACAGGATTGCCTCCGCGATGATTGAGGACGCCGAGGAAAAAGGATTATTAAAACAGGGAAGCGTTATAATTGAACCGACAAGCGGAAATACGGGTATCGGTCTTTCCGCCGTGGCAGCTTCAAAGGGATACCGGATTATACTTACTATGCCTGAAACAATGAGTATTGAACGGAGAAACCTGCTTAAAGCATACGGGGCGGAGCTTGTACTTACGGAAGGCGCAAAGGGAATGAAGGGCGCGATTGAAAAAGCCGGGGAGCTTGCAAAGGAAATTCCCGGGAGTTTTATACCGTCTCAGTTTTCAAACCCCGTAAATCCTGCCGTGCATGAGAAAACCACAGCCGTTGAAATATGGGAGGATACGGACGGAAAGGTGGATATTTTAGTTTCAGGCGTAGGTACGGGCGGAACCGTCAGCGGCGTCGGCAGGTATCTTAAATCAAAAAATCCTGCAATTAAGGTTGTTGCCGTTGAGCCTTCCGCTTCCCCCGTCCTATCAAAAGGAGAAGCGGGAGCACATAAAATCCAGGGAATCGGCGCGGGATTTATCCCCGAAACCCTTGATACCTCCGTTTATGACGAAATAATAACTGTCGATAATGACGATGCTTTTGCCGCAGGAAGAAGCGTTGCGAGAAATGAAGGCATCCTTATAGGGATTTCTTCGGGAGCGGCAGTAAAAGCTGCGGCAGAGCTTGCTAAGCGTCCTGAAAACAAGGGTAAGATTATAGTTGTAATATTACCGGACACAGGCGAAAGATATTTGTCAACGCCTATGTTTGCGGACTGACGGTTGCTAAACTGTATTAAAACTTATTTCAAATTTTATTTTAACGGTCGACCACATAGGGCCGACCCTGCGTTTGTGTGTATAATGTTAATTATGCGGCAGCCCTTTTAATATTATTAATCTTTATTCTCTGATATTAGAACACGTTCAATTGCATAGGGTGTAACGTTATATTTTCTGGCGGTAAAATCATTAAGCAATTCATAATCATATTTCGCGTTTTCTTCTTCAAATTCTTTCTCAGAAACCTCCTTGTCATTTATGTAATATATATTAGGAATAGGTGCGCCTTCAGGAACAGGGTCAAAATTTACAGGTTCAAAATCCAAACTGACAACGAACACCATTTCATTATTTTCAAGTTTGTAAATACTTTCGTATCCTGAACCCATATTATAAAAATTACTATGGATATATTTTCTGTCAATATCAAATTGGAAATTACCCCAGCTTCCATATGTGCCTAAATTTAACAGGTCGTCCTGATTAACGGTAAATATTTCTACCCCGGCTGCATGAAAGCTTTTTTCAGCCAGAAGTAATTCAGGGATACCGTTTCCGTCAAGGTCATAAATGTTGAACATTGCTCCTCGGCTGTCAATGTATTCATATAATTTATCATAATAATACTTTTGCCATGTTTCAGTAAACTGGTCAGGGAACATATCAGTCATAGTCTCTTCCGAATTTGCCGGTATGGCGGATGTTGATTCAGATGTGACAGCTTCTGATTCCGCAGAAGAAATAGTTTCAGTGTTTTCCGGTTTTATTGCTTCTGTGCTTTCAGAACTGTTACCTGAACCTGAGCTTGCACACCCGTTAAAGTTTAATATGACCATAACCATAACTGGTAGAGTGATAAGCAAATTAATTTTATTTTTCATTTGTAACAACCCCTTTGTTATGATTTTTATAATGTATTGTATATTTATATTATATCATCTGTATTCGCTTTTGCAAGTTACAGTTTGAATACAAATGTACGGGCTTTCAAAATGACATGCAATGAGATGTTTTGAGAGTGCGGACTGAAAGGCTGAAATCCTGAAACGAAGATATATCGGGATTCCTTTCAAAAAAGATGACATTGCATGAGATGGTCAGGGTATGATATAATATAAACAGAAAACAGAGCATGATTTAAATTAAAATGATATTTTTTTATTCTATTGGTTTCCTATTGGAAACTACAGTGAATATTAAAATTAAAAATTTATGCCGCCTTAAAGGCGGCGGAATGGAGTTGTTTATGTCAATTTATCACCATGCCTGCACATTGTACCCCTTTGAGGGACTGCCTGATTTATCCGCAGATTATAATGATATTGACGCGGCTTATCAGATTTTTTCATCTGACCCTCCCTGGAAAAGCGCTAAAAAGTCTGGGCTTTATCACTCGGGATACCGTACTGTAAATATGCTTAACGCCGCTAAAATCCTTTGTGATTATTTTTCGCAGCTTATTTTTTCGGAACAGGTTTCCATATGTGCCGATAACGCATCCTGTCAGGAGTTTATTGAAAGTTCCTTGAATTCATCGGGTTTCCGTAAAAAAATACCCGAATGGCTGTCGTTTGCTTTTGCACTGGGCGGGGGTGTTATAAAATCCTATATTTACAATGGCAGGGTCTGTCTGGATTTTGTTCATGCTGACAGGTTTATCCCGCTTTCATGGGATAATAACAGCATAACCTCGGGAGCTTTTATGTCCGTCACACACAATAACGGCTTTTTTTACACACTCTTTGAGCGGCATGCCTTTGATGAAAATTCCGGATATTTTATAGAACACAGGCTTTATAAATCAAAATACCGGAATTCATTGGGCGACGAATGCCCGCTTGAAGAACGTTATCCGCTGCTCAGCCCGGTTGTTTTCTGCGGCTGCTCCGTTCCGCTTTTTACATATTTCCGTCCCGCAGTTTCAAATAACAGGCACCCCGACTCCCCTCTCGGACTTTCGGTTATTACCAATACTACCGATACCGTAAAGGCGCTTGACATCGCTTTCGACAGCTTTTCACGCGAATTTGTCCTGGGTAAAAAAAGAATTATCGTGCCGTCAGCCTGCGTTCAGACAGTTGTCGACCTGCAAAGCGGCGAACAGCGGCAGTATTTTGACGCCGACGACGAAGCTTATGTCGCGTTAAAATGCGACGAGGACAGCGAGCTCAAAATCACCGACAATACCGTTTCCCTGCGTGTTGAGGAGCATATTGACGCCATTAACGCACTGCTTAATATTTTATGCTTCCAGACGGGTCTTTCAGCCGGCACTTTCTCATTTGACGTTTTCAAGGGTGTGCGTACCGCGACTGAAATTCTTTACCGTGACAGCAAGACCGCCGGGACTGCGAAAAACAACAGGAATATACTATCAGAATGCTTTAAGTCTGTTGCACGTTCTATTCTTTCGCTTGGCGTTTCCGCCGGTCATTTAACTTATGAAGACACTGAACACTGTCAGATTACTGTCGGGTGGCATGACGGAATTGTTTGCGATGACAACACTCTTATCGACAATAATATAAAGCTTGTTTCGGCTGGGCTTAAATCAAGACTGACCGCCGTTATGGAAATTATGAAATGCGATGAAAAAACGGCTCAGGAGGAGATTGACAGGATTTCTCAGCAATAGGATACTTGATTTTAACCCAAAATGAAATATAAGGTTGTATTTAAATCAGCTTATTATATTTTTTCGGATACATTTTAAACTAAGGGTTTTGTCCTGTTCGGACATAATACCCGATAAAGGATGGTTATATTTATGAACAGTAATGACAGCATTATTAAGTCTGATGAAAACCCTGCCGTTTCCGGCGGCATTCCTGAGGTTCAGTTCTCAGAGGATAAGGAAATATTAAATGAAACGGAAACTAAATCATCTTATGACGATGATTTGTATCAGACGGATGAAATCAACCGGATAATTCTGAACGAAGCCGTTACAAGGGCTGAAATTGCGGAAACAAAACTTTTGGCTTTAGCCCTCGGTATCCGTTTCGACGCTCTTGACGATGTTATTTCAATAGCCAGAAACTATGCCGGCGATGATTGTTCCATTGAAGCAGCCCTTTCATGTGTAACAGAAAAATATCCGCATTTTTTATACTCAGTTCATTCTGATTCTTCAAAACAGATTAATACCGGAATGCCTCAGTCGCCTTCACTCCGGTCTTCCCTGAACGGGGTTGAACAGGCTTTTATCGCTCAGAACCCATGGGCAAAAATTTAATGAAACAATAACTTGTATGGATTAACGGCTCTTTGCTGTTTTTACATAAATAATATTTTTAAAGGAGAATTTATTATGGCTCATTTACTTTCAGAACGCTATTCCGGTCTTGTCGACGCTAAACTCCGCAATACCCTGGTCACAAAGGACAATTACATTTTCAATACGAATTATGAGGGCTCCGCCGCCGCGGGCGCCGTCAAAATTCCTGTCCGGGACACTGAGGTTGAGGTTAAGGCTTATGACAAGATTGACGGCGTGTCCCTTTCAAACGGCTCGACATCCTATATTACCATGCTTATGGAAAATGATGAGGCGGTCAACGAAATGATTGACGGTTATGATTCCGCCGCTTTACCGGACAACGTTATAGCCGAACGTCTTTCCTCCGCAGGGTATACCCTCGGGCTTTCCATCGACCGCAAGTCAATTGACGCGCTCGAGCGTACCGAAGGAATTACCGTCTCCGATACTAAAACGGCATGTACTTCGTCAGACGCATATGAAAACGTCGCTAAGGCGCGCACGGCTTTGTCCCGTACCGGAGTACCCAACAAAGACCGTTTCATCATTGTTTCTCCTGAATTTATGGAAAAGATTCTTCTGGATGATAAATTCATCAAGCAGGGCGAGCTTTCCGAGGAGCTTGTCCGTGCCGGAGCTGTGGGGAAAATCGCCGGTTTTACTGTTTTTGAATCGAATAACCTTATGTTTGAGGATACTGATTTTATCGGCGGTAAAACGGTGACCACCGAGTTTATTGCAGGGCATCCGAACTGGTGCCACAGGGTAGAGGAATGGGCTGTTCCCGTTTCGGTCAACAGGCTTGCCGACGGGGTTCATATCGGCGCCAACGCCGTTCAGGGACGCAAGGTTTATTCCGTTCTTGTTTCAAAGCCCGAAACTGTTTTTGTTAAACGAATTGAAGCATAATTGTTGAACGATTATCAGAAGGATGTGATTTTATGTCGTTGATTACCCCTGAGTTTTATTCTGATAATTACTGCAGCGGACTTTATTCCGACGGGTCCGACGAGCTTCCTGCGCTTATTCAGATTGCTTCGGATATGATTAATTCCGTCTGCGGCGGAAAAATTCCCGACACGGATAGCTTAAACGCTCTTCCCGATAATATTATCCATAATGTTAAGCTTGCCGTCTGCGCTCAGACTTCTTATCTTGAACGCAGCGGGGGTCTGTCTTCAATAGATTCGCCTGACCCCGTTCAGATGTCTCTCGGGAAATTCAGCTATATGAATGCTTCAGGTACAGCCGGACGCAAATACTTATCAGTTTCTCCGCTTGCCCTTTCTTATCTTGAGCTGTCGGGTCTATTATACAGAGGATTAAGGAGCCGGGATTAAGGTTTGATGAATTTTATACCCCGCTCCTGAAAGGAGGTGATTTTATCAAGGCTATACCAAAAAAATTACTAATACACACGGCGGATATACGTACTCCGTTAAGGAAAAACCTATACGGAGAATCCGAATATTCAGATTCGGTCATTCTGAAATATATCCGCATTGATTGTACGGATGCCGAAAGGATATATGAATATAATTCTGAAAGGATTGTTGCCGGCACGCTTATTTATGACTGCGAAAACAGTTTGCCGCACAGATTTGTTTTTTCAGCCGGTCAGGAAATTTATTTTGGCGGAAATACTTATACCGTTTCATCTGTTACGCCCCTTTATGACGGCTCTAAGCTTCATCACTATGAAATCGGGTTCGTTTAAAACAACCCTCATGAAATATATTCAGTTTGGAGGTTCCGTATGAATAATACCAGTAATTCTAATCCTCAGAAACAAATTCTGGAATATATATCGGAAATATCGGGTCTTAGCCCTTCGGCGCGGATTCCTGTCAACGGCGGGTTTGCGGTTTATGCCGGAGTTTCAAAGGGTAAATCTTTTCTTGACCGGCGTTCCCTTGTTAATATGACCGTAACCTTAACAGGCAAAGCTTATTCGCAGGAGCTTTTAATGGATGAGCTTTTTAAATTCTGCCGTCTGATAAAAAATACGGATACATACCCTGAGTTTGACGGTTTTGAAATCGCTGATATTTATGTCAGGGATTATCCTGCAATGACAGGCTCGGAAAACAACGGCATGTTCATTTGGTCATGTGCTTTAAGCATACTTTATTATACTGGATAACCGGATTTGTTTTTATCCGTACAAAAGAGCAATAAAACTGCAAATTTTATTTATGAAGGGAGATTCCGATGCTTGGCATTAATTATGATTATTCATTACAAATAAATGTTTCACCCGCCGCTCCGGCGCCGGAGTGGGCTGTTGTTTCAAGCGGGTTTGACAGCATCAGCAAATCGCTTAACGAATCCGTTTATCAGGGAGCTTTCCTTGGGGACTCAGGCTTTGCTTCTACCGAAGTGACAGGCGGACAGCTTATACTGAAGCTTTCGGGCATCCGCATTTACGGAGACAGGGCTCAGGATTTCATATTTTCCGGGGATGTTAAAAATAATTTCGGAGAGGCGCGTAAAACCGATTTTATGATTACATATCCCGACGGGGCTGTTATTACCGGAAAGGTCACGCTTGCTAAGATTACCGAGGGCGGCGGTTCCGCCGATTCCCCCGATTCTGTTTTCGTTGAAATTCATTTTAACGGTAAACCTGTATATTCGGAAAGCAGCGGGGGGTAACCCGATGTATTCCTTTATTTCTAAACGAAACGACTTCATTTATTACAAAAAACATAAAATACCGCTTCGGCTCGGTTTTGACAGGGTTCTTGCCTGCCTTGAAATTTACGGAAACAGGCTTCTGCCTGAAAATGAAAAAACCTCCGCCTGTCTTTCCTTTCTTGCTCCCTGTGCGGACAGAATCATAATCCCTGAAGATAAAACCGAGCTGCTTGCCTTGATATTCAAAAGGTTTATCCGTATTGACTTGAATAATGATACTGAAAATTCTTTCGATTTTTTTGAGGATTATAAGTATATTTTTCCGGCGTTTCTGTCGGAGTATAATATAAATCTTGAATTAATGCGAAAAAGAGGCAGAAAAAATTTCAGGAATAATATACTTCACTGGTATGATTTTATTGCGCTCTTTAATGGTCTTTCCAAAAATACCAGAATTATGGAAATTATTTCTGTAAGAGAAGCGGTAATACCGGAGCAGAATTCCTATAATTCTGATTATATCAGTGAACTCAGGAAGCTTAAAAAATTTTACGAGCTTAAATGCTGTAAAAAATGTCCGCTTGAAATTTCTGCCTCTGATATTTTTAAATCCTTTGCTGATGAGCTTAGGATAAAAGCACGGAAATAATTAATGAAAGGCTGTGTCTAATATGCCCAATACTGATTTTACCGAAGAGACAGATATATACCGAAGCATAAGCAGCATTAACGCCGTTTCTAAATTTTCAGACGGTTCGCTTGCTTCCGCTCTGACTGATGCTATTGCTGATTTATCCGTTTCTTTCCGTGATAAAAGCCGCAGTGTAAGCGTCACGCAGAATAATTACAGTCCAAAGGCTTTATCTGCGCTTGAAACAGAAAAGGCCGCCCGTGAGCTTGCTCAGAAAATTACCAATTGATGAGTACGAAACAACATAACTAAAAGGATGTGATTTTATTTCATTAACCTACATAAACAGCGCGGGTGATTCATTATCGCTTACTTCGCCCGGCGGGCTTGTCAGGGTTGTCAGTATTGACGGGGTTTCGGCAAGTTCATCCGTTCAGGTTGCCCCATATTCGGATTCCGACGGGGGGACGCTTGTTTCTGAACGGAGCGAATCCCGGCATATTACGGTTCTGGTTGCGTTCTGCGGTGATTATAATGCTGCCAGAAGCTTGCTTTACAATACTTTCCTTTTAAAAGACCGCGGTATACTTTCCTATATTAATCCGGATGGAACCGGTTTTTCTATTCCGTGTTATGTTGAAAAAATAAATATGCCGGTTGCCGAACGTATTTGTACCGCGCAGATTTCGCTGGTATGCCCCGACCCTTACTGGATGAGTTCCGCGGAGGAATCCGTTACCATCCTCGGCGTAAACGGCGCGTGGCAGTTCCCGTGGGAAATCCCTCAAACCGGCTTTGAAATCGCTTCCGTTTCAAATAACCGCATCGCTTCCGTTTATAACGACGGGGAAGCTGATATAGGCTGCGTTTTTACAATTTATACCCGCACCAATGCAAAAAATCCGAGACTGGAAAATATCAACAGCTTTGAATGGTTTGAGCTTGAAATTGACCTTTATGCAGGTGACAAGGTCATTATCAGCACCGTTAAGGGTCATAAGACTGTTATCCTTGAGAGGGACGGCGTTAATACGAACATTATTAATAATAGAGTATGGGGAAGTACGTTTTTACAGCTTTCCCCCGGTTTGAACGAAATTGTCTGCAATGCACACAGCGGGAAAGACGCTCTTTCGGTTACCGTTTCATATATCGTGAAATACAGCGGGATTTAATACGGGGATAAGTAATAAATTTAAAAATCGCCGCTCTCCGGGCGGCTGAAGGGGGTTTTATATGGATTTAAGCATTTATTCACCCGAACTTAAGCTGCTTGGCGTTGCTGATGAGTTTTCTTCATTAATCTGGCACCGGCGGTTCTTTAAGGCGGGATATTTTAAGCTTTCGGCGCCTGCTCTGAAAAATAATATTTCATTATTAAGAAAACATAATCTCATCGAAAAGCCTGAAAGCGATGAAATAGGTTTTATTACATCGGTTAAAATAACATACGACTCTGAAAAGGGCGGAACTGTTGATGTTTCAGGATGTTTTTTAAGCGGATTGCTCAGCCGGAGGATTATTACCGACGCCGGTGAAAGTGACGGTCTGCTTGAAATCATTGACAAACAATGCGGCAGCGCCTGCTCAGAACCAATCCGGCAGATACCGTCTCTTATGATTGACAAAACCGTTCCGGTAAATTATTTTTACACCGAAGGAATTAAGTTTTATAACCTTGCCGAATTCTGCACTGCTGTTTGCATGCAGGAGCTATGCGGGATATGCATTAAGCTTGTTCATGGCAGCAATGAAAATTATCTGCTGCTAACAGTCAGATACGGCGTTGACCGAAGCGTTGAACAGACAGAAAATCCGCAGGTTGTTTTTTCCGAGGAATTTGATAATCTTCTGTCCGCTGAATACAGTTACTCCGAGGATAATTCTATCAATACCGTTTATGGTTACAGTACGGTTTCGCCCGGAGTTGACGATAAGCCGGCTCCGCCCGAATACCTTACCGGCGCTGAAAATTCCGGTTTTAACCGCCTTGAAGCATCAGTTTCCGTAAAGGCTGTAATTGAAACCTATACTGCTATGAAATTCATAGGTTACGGAGCCGAGGGCAATCCCATGTATGAAACCGAACAGCGCAAACGCGTGAAAGTTGCCGATACCTTAAAGCTCTTAAAGCTGGAATGTGAAAAGGGCAAGCGCGAAATCGCCGAAAACGTGTCAGGCGACGTCAAGCTTGAACTGGGATATAAAAAGGATTATGAACTCGGAGATATTGTCACTATATATCAGGAAAACTGGAATGTGACCTTAAACCGGCGTATTTATGAAGTCACGGAATATTATGACTCAAACGGCAGGATTGTTCAGCCTGTATTCGGGAATCCCCTGCGGACAATTGCAGATTTTATTAAATAATTTAGGAGGTATCTTTATGAGTATTGAATACGGGTTTTTTGCCAGCGTTAATCAGGACAGAATTTATTCCGACACGGATTTTGCCAATTATTATAAATCTCTTGTCGGAAACGGAGTTATATTATCCTCGGCGGAAGCATTGCAGGTTACTGCCGGGTCTAATATGACGCTTTTCGTAAATCCCGGAGGAGCTATGATTGAAGGGCGTTACTGCCGTGTGGTCGGAAAAGAAAGCGTTGTCATCCCGAACTCTGACGGAACCTGCCCGCGTTATGACCGGGTCGTCATAAGATGCGATTATTCAGAACGTTCCTGCGGGTTATCTGTCATAAAGGGAACCCCCGGAGTCAATCCGGCAGTTCCCGATATAATCCGGGACGGCACATATTTTGATATTTCGCTTTGCACAGTATATGTTGAATCAGGCATAACTTCAATAACGCAGACTGTTATAAGCGATACGCGTTCCGACAACAGCGTTTGCGGCTGGGTTACGGGGCTTATCAGTCAGATTGACACAACAGATTTATTCCTGCAGTTTGAAGCGCAATGGATTGATTTTATTAATCAGCTTGGCGAAAGCGACCATGTTACCATTACAACCGTTGATCCGGAAATGCGTGATGTCCATTCTCTCATGAACTGCAATTTACCTATGGCTGATTTTTTTATTACATTATAAATTTATTATGGAGGTATTGTTATGGCATATTATAGAATTATTGAATCCAATTCCGCATGGACCTGCCCTAAAACAGGCAATTATAAAATCATATGCGTCGCAGGCGGCGAGAGCGGTTCCTCATACTTAACTACAGAAACAGTGAATTTACCTGTTTCAGGCGGAGCCACATCATTCGGCGATATCATATC
>DBCY01000039.1:0-140 GCA_002293295.1 Ruminococcus sp. UBA946
CGTGAATATATCAATTAGCAATTCATACAAATATATTCACGTAAATATGTCCAGTATATATAATCAAGAGTTTAAAGTATGGGGGTTATTTTATGTCAGTAACTAAAGCACAGCAGAAAGCTGTGCATAAATATGTAAAA
>DBCY01000039.1:147-16165 GCA_002293295.1 Ruminococcus sp. UBA946
AAAAAGGATGAATTAAAAATTCATGCAGAAAAAATGGGAGAAACACTTAACGCCTTTGTAAACCGGGCTATAAAGGAAGCAATTGAAAGGGATAATATTAAATTAAATGATATGTAATTATTAAATTTTAATCATATTGTAATACATAGCTATGTATTTGTCAAGAGTAAAATAATATATTTGTTGCTTTATATAAATATAGCTAAGTATATTTAAGCAAATTGCTGAATTGCTAAGAATTTATATAGGTGCTATAATAATAGACAGGAATGATATTATATGGATAAAAAGAAAAAAAGCGGACGGACAGCGGCACAGGATAAGTATGACAGGGAAAATATAGAAACAATATCCTTTAAAACACGTAAAGGCTCTCGGTTAAGGCTAAAAGAAGCGGCGGAATTATCAGGACAAAGCCTGAACGGCTTTATACGGGGAGCATTAAACAAAGCTGTGCAGGATGTCACCGGTTCGCCGATGGAAATCACGGATATAACGGACGGCGGCGGTAAAAAACTGTAATCCTGTAACTGATTTGACAATATAGCCGAATTTGTGTATAATATTTATATAATATCTTTTTTAATTAAAGCAAAGGAGCGGTATTATGCCCAATATCAAACCAAGCGCATATTTACGCAATAACTATAATGAAATCTCGGAATTCTGCCATTCAAAAATGGAGCCTGTATTTATTACAAAAAACGGACACGGCGACCTGGCTGTCTTAAGCATTGAGGCATATGAAAAATTCTGCGGATGTTATGAACTGTATAATACTATTGACGCGGCGCTTGAATCCGTTCAAAACGGCGGATATTCGGATTATGACGATTTTATCTTCAATTTCAGAAAGGAAATAAACGATGTATAAAATCCGGATATCAAATACGGCAAAGGCAGAAATACAGGAGATTTATTATTATATTGCAGATGTACTGAACAATAAACCTGCCGCTTTGAGACGCATTGATTTAATTGATGCCGGAATAAAAAAGCTAAGTGAAAACCCCGGACATTATCCGCTTGTCAGAAATGATTATCTTGCTTCTAAAGGCATTCGATGTATTGTTGTTAAAACACATATTATATTTTTTATTATTAATGAAGAAGAGAAATCCGTATATGTTCTGCATATACTGTACGGACGCAGGGATTGGGTACGGCTTCTGAAACTGGAAACTGAAAACAATGAATTTATTGATTTACGAAAGGATGATGATTAATGATAAGTGAAATACGCGATATTAACCTTTGGGAGAGCGGACGGAGGAAAATTGACTGGGTAAAATCCAATATGCCGCTTTTAAGGAGCATTGAAGAAGAATTTTCTGTGACAAAGCCGTTTTCGGGTCTGAAGGTCGCCCTTTCGGTTCACCTTGAAGCAAAAACCGCCTATTTGTGCGGGGTTATGTCCGCCGGCGGAGCCGAAATGCATATAACGGGGAGCAACCCCCTGTCAACTCAGGACGACGTCGCCGCCGCTCTGGTTCATGAGGGGCTTAACGTTTACGCCTGGTACAATGCGTCCGATGAGGAATATCACCGGCACACCTCAAGGGTAATAGAAATTTCCCCTAACATTATCATTGACGACGGAGGCGACTTAGTCAGCCTTATACATAACGAATACCCCGAAAAAATCAAGGATGTCATCGGCGGCTGCGAGGAAACGACGACAGGCATATTAAGGCTGAAAGCAATGAACAAGGAAAATCGGCTGAAATTCCCCATGGTTCTGGTCAACAACGCCGACTGCAAGCATCTTTTTGACAACCGTTACGGGACGGGACAGTCGGTATGGGACGGTATAAACCGAACCACCAACCTTATTATAGCCGGAAAGTATGTTGTCGTAGCGGGATACGGCTGGTGCGGAAAGGGCGTCGCAATGCGAGCAAAAGGGCTTGGCGCCAAGGTCATTGTCACAGAAATCGACCCCGTTAAGGCAATGGAGGCTGTAATGGACGGTTTTGAGGTCATGAAGATGACCCAGGCGGCAAAGCTGGGTGATTTTTTTATTACGGTTACGGGATGCCGGGATGTTATTACCGAAGAAAGCTTCAATGTTATGAAAGACGGCGCAATATGCTGCAATGCCGGTCACTTTGACGTTGAGGTTGACGTCGCCGCTCTGAGACAAACCGCTGTTGAAACAAAGCTCGCCAGAAACAATATCCGGGGGTATAAGCTTTCAAACGGCAGATGGATTTATGTTATTGCCGAGGGACGTCTTGTAAACCTCGCCGCGGGCGACGGTCATCCGGCTGAGATTATGGACATGAGCTTCGCCATACAGGCTCTGTCAGCTCTTCACCTTGTAAGGAATAAAGGCGGATTGAACGGTATGATTATTGACGTTCCGAAAGAAGTAGACAATGAGGTTGCCGTCAGAATGCTGAAATTCTGGGGCGTTGAAACCGACAAGCTCACTGATGAGCAGGAAAAATACCTGTTCGGATGATTCCGGAGCGGAACCGTTAAAAAGTTTTTAACATAAAAGGAATGAAAAATTTGATTTGTATCACAGGCGATATTCACGGCGATATGTCCCGTTTCAAAAACAAAAAAATCCGCAGGCTCAGAAAAAACGACCTGCTGATTGTGTGCGGCGATTTCGGTTTTATCTGGGACAACTCCAAAAAAGAACAGAGCATAATAAAAAAAATCGGCAGAAAGAGGTATTACACTCTTTTTGTCGAGGGGTGCCATGAAAATTACAATACGCTTAAAAAATTCCCTGAAACCGAGTTCTGCGGAGGAAAAGCCAATGTCATATCCGGCAGGCTCATGCATCTTGTCAGGGGGAATGTTTATAATTTTCAGGGACATAGCTTTTTTGCGTTCGGAGGCGGGCAGACTAAGGAAATTGACATCCGCCGCGAATCAAAAACATGGTATGAGGACGAGCTCCCCTCCCCCGAAGAAATTAAGTGCGGAATACAGTCACTGAAAGAGCATAATAATAAAGTCGACTACATAATAACGCACGAGCCTCCGTCTTCGGTAAAGGAATTCCTTAAATTCGAAGTGAATCAGCTGAGCCATCTGCATACGTTTTTAGAAGCCGTGAAAAACGAAGTGGAATTTAAGATGTGGTATTTCGGCAAAACTCATATGAATAAACTGATTCCTCCCAAATACCAGTGTATTTTCGATGATGTGTCGGTCATTCCGGATACGTCGGTGAAAAATACAAAAACCGGAAAAATTAACGGGAGATAACGGTACGCCGAAGATGGAATATATGAGAAAAGGCAGTGACATACTGCTGAAAACAACCGATTTTAATCTGGATGAAACCCTTGACTGCGGACAGGCTTTCAGATGGGAACGCGCGGACAATTCATCGCAGTGCGCATATACCGGCTTTATGATGAATACTTTTTTGGATATATCGGCTGTCAGCGATTATTTCGTTTTGCATGATACCGATGAAAAAACCTTTCATGACGTGTGGGTAAAGTATTTCGACCTGAATACCGATTACGCTGCGCTCAAAGAGATGTTTTCGCAGGATGAAACGCTGTCAAAAGCATGCGGGTATGCCGGGGGAATCCGCCTTTTAAGGCAGGATAAATGGGAAGCCTTATGTTCGTTCATAATTTCGCAGAACAATAACATACCCCGTATAAAGGGAATCATAAAAAGGCTTTGCGAGGGTTTCGGCGGATTTCCGTCATACTCTGATTTGAAAGGGAAAACCGCTGATGATTTACTGTTTTTACGGGCGGGGTTCCGGGCGGAATATATTGCCGGATGCGCTGATAAGCTTTGCTCCGGGGAATTGAATCTTGACGATATATCAAAAATGCCGTCCGAAGAAGCCCGCAGGACGCTTATGACAATTAAAGGCGTAGGGCCAAAGGTCGCCGAATGCGCGCTTTTATACGGAATGTACAGAACCGAGTGTTTTCCCGTCGACGTATGGATAAAACGGGTTCTTGAAAATTATTACCCGGACGGGTTCCCTTCGTTTGCCGACGGGTATCAGGGAATTGCCCAGCAGTATCTTTTCCATTATATAAGAACCGCCGGGGAAAACCATAATAAACCAAGTTGAAGCCGCATAATTAACATTATACACAAAAACGCAGGGGATTAATTATATGATTTTGTAAAGAAGCGGGACGCCACACAGGGCGTCCCCTACATATTAAGCCTTAATCCTCAAACCTCAATCCTGAAACCTCGTTCACTCATGCCTCAGTCTTTCAACAATGCTTTCCTTTTGCATAATGCGATAACATATAAGAGGTATTAAAGCGCATACTGCAAGCAGGACGGGTATTGCTATAACCGTAGGCATAACGGTGAAATTCCATTTAAAGAACCATAAATCAGCCGTCATTGCATGGACAATCAACCATGCCACCGGAGTTCCGAGGGTTAATGAGGCTATTACCGTAATAACGGCATATAAAGTCCCTTCACTGAAAAGCATCGTTTTCAGCTGTCCGCCCGTCATTCCCACACTTTGAAGCATGGCAAGCTCGCACCGCCTTGCCGTTATGGACGTAAACACGGAGTTTATAAAGTTCAGAATACCTATCATCGCAAGGATAAAGGATATTACCCCGCCCATTATAACATACATGCTCCTGAAGCTTTCAAACTCTCCCTTGTAATATTCCAGCGAACGGTAGTCAATATCGGGGTTGACATTTTCAATGTAATTATCAATCCACTGCTGTGCCGCCGGGATGTATTCTTCTTCAATATTGAAAACCGTTGTCATAGGCGCTTCGTTCCCGTAAAAGCTCCGGAAAATATTATCAGCCATAATAATTTCACTTTCAATCATATGACTGTGCTGTATGCTCATGGAATAGTTATAGCTTTCAGTCACTCCGATTACCTCAAACTCGCGGGTTTCTCCCTTTTCATTTGTGAGCGTTACCTTTTCACCGGTTTGGTATACGGATTTTACGGCGTTTTTATCCTGGTTATCGCTTCCTCCAAATTCTGTGGCAATTACATAGTTCCCGCCCGAGAGCCGTTTAAAATCAATATCCTCTGATATTTCTTCAGCCGCAAGCTTCCCTATGCCGTAAATATGCATGGGAATAATCCCGTCATTCCTTACCTGCTTAATCAGTTCCTTTGTGTGGGGCCAGTATTCCAGAATATATTCTTCCTGCTCGTCGAGCAGTGCGTTTATATTGGAATGTCCCTGCGGCGATAAAGTGTGTCCGGGCTGAATGTCGTCATAAAACCAGATGTCAGCACTTCCCTCAAGACCTTCAAGGCTTGATATTTCCTCCCTGATATCCGCGTCTATACCTTCAATATTATCATCTATAGTTATAGGGGATAAAACTGAGTAGTGGGATACTAAAAAGTCAGTACTCATCTGATTTGACAGATATAACTCCATATCAAAGCCGTTTGCCATCGAATATACGCTGTTTAGGATAATAACGCTTAAAGAAAGCGAAGCCACAACGACCGCGAGCTTTCCCTTTGAACGCGTTATATTGCTCAGAGCCATTGAAACCGGAGTAACCCTGCGGCTTTTCTTTTCCCTGCGTTTCCCTGATTTTGCCTCGGTATAGCGTACGGCTTCGACCGGCGAAACCTTTGCTGCGATTTTACCGGGCTTTGCACAGCTTATAAATACAGTAACCAAGCTGAAAATACCTGCGAACGCAAATATGAGAGGATTTACCGATACCGATTCCATACCTCTTAAAGCCGAAGATTCAGTTATCACGGGGGTTAAGGCGTATCCAAGAACAAATCCGATTAAAAACCCCAGGGGGATTCCCGCGGCTGAAAGCATAACCGCCTGACCGCGGACAATCCGGCGAAGCTGCTTGCCTGTGGCTCCGATTGTCTTTAAAAGCCCGTAAAATTTAATGTCGCCCGTTACCGATATGCTGAAAACGCTGTATATTATAAGGTATCCCGAAGCCAGAATTATGATGCTGCCGATTACCAGTATTAAAATAACCATTGGGTCAAGCTCGCCGCTTGTCATATAAGCCCAGTTTACACCAAAGCTTATTTCATCCGGTGTATATCCCCTTTCGGCAACCAGATTTTTCATTTTCTCTTCTATATTAAATGTGTTCTTAAACCGGACGTCAGCGCTTATTGTCCCTGAAATGGCATCAAATGCGCCTTTGTCCCAGTTAAACTCACCCTTTATGGTTACTAATGAGTCCGTGTATTCGCGCGACAGATACACCTGCTGAGCAGCCATTACCCCGTCGCCCTTCCAGTAACCCGAAAGGATAAATTCCTCATTGTACTTCTTTCCGTCAACGGTAAATTCAAGAGGAACCGTCTGCCCCAGCTCATGCGGAATACCCAGTAAGTCAAGCGTTATGGTGCTCATGGCGATTTCCTTGCCTGACCTCGGCATATCCCCCGTTGTGGGGAAAGAGAAGCCCCACTCCGCGCATTTATCCTCGCTCCAGCGGATTTCGGTCTGATTTTTGCGCAGTTCTTCATTTTCGGCAACTGCTATGATGATATTGTACGAAATATCATCAATCAACGGCGATTTTTCAAAATTATCATACTGCTCCTGTGTAAGGTATTTCAAACCGCCGTGCGATGATGTACCCACCTGACGCATGGTAGTGTCCTGAAAGGATTCTAATATGTTGCCGCCGATTGCGAATATTGTAGTGAACATAGTGGCGGTAAGTGCGATTGCGATTATTGCCACTATATTGCGCGTTTTGTTGGATTTAACAGTACGCCATGTGAGCTTTTTTATTATTTTTTTATTATTTACATTCATGATGATTCCGATATCCTCCCGTCCTCAATACGGATTGTTCTGTCTGCCATCTGGGCTATTTCAGGATTGTGGGTAATAACAACAATTGTCTGCCCGAACTTTTCCCCGCTTACCTTTAAAAGCCCCATGACGTCCATGCTGGTTTTGCTGTCAAGGTTACCGGTAGGCTCGTCGGCAAGAATAATAGCGGGCTTTGCAGAGATTGCGCGTGCTATTGCCACCCTTTGCTGCTGACCGCCCGAAAGCTGGTTGGGCATACTTTTACGTTTTTCCGCCAAACCTAAGGTATCTATAACCTTATTCACAAAATCCATGTCGGGAGTATTTCCGTCAAGCTGAATGGGAAGCAGGATATTTTCCTCCACATTAAGCACCGGGACAAGGTTATAGCTTTGAAACACAAACCCGATATTACGGCGGCGAAAAATAGTTAAAGCGTCGTCCTTCATAGCATAAAGCATCTGTTCGTTAATCAGGACTTCGCCGTCGGTCGGCCGGTCAAGCCCACCTAAAAGATGAAGGAGAGTGGATTTTCCGCTTCCCGAGCTTCCCACGACGGAAACGAATTCCCCTTGGTTTACCGTCAGGTTAATACCGTCCACTGCCTTTACTTCGGCGTTTGCGCCGTAATACTTTTTTAAGTTTACTGTTTTTAGAACACCCATATCAAAATACATCCTTTCAAATTTAAGATTCTATAAACCTTGAATTTCTGCTATATGAATAATAGCAAAAAATAAACAGCCTGTATCATCGGCTGCTTATATGATAGCATATTTATCTTTCATGCGTCTTTCAGAATTCTAACACTTTTGAAAGAAATACAGAAAATACAGAACCCTGACCATACCGCGAACTTACCTTAATATACCCCCCGCATGCGGTTATAATCTGCCTCGCGATAAAAAGTCCTACGCCTACCCCCGGTTTTTCTGAAGATTCCGCCGCTCTCCAGAACCTCATGAAAACCTTCGGTATATCTTCTTCCCTGATGCCGCGCCCATCGTCCTCAATATCAATACGGGCAAACATTTCATATTCATGAACCGATATTTTTATAACGCTTTTTCCCTCAGAATATTTAACGGCGTTATCTATGATATTAACAAGCGCCTCTCCGCACCACTTAATATCAAACAGTGCCGTAACAGGATTTTCACCCCGGGTAAACGACAGCGTTATATCCTTTTCGGCGGCGGTTTTCTCACATTCAAAAACGGCGAATGACACTAAGTCGTAAACGTTCCCATTCTTTGCCCTGACCGAAATAATACCGTTTTCGAGCCTTGATGTTTTAACCAGCGAACTTATTAAAAAATCAAGCTTTTCGGTGTTGTCAGAAATCTGAGCGGTAAGAAGCTTCTGCTCACCGGTTAAATCCTGTTCTGCAAGAAGCTGGGTATAAAGCGTTATGTTAGAAAGCGGAGTCTTAGTCTGGTGGGAAATATCACTTATAAGCGAATGGACGCGCTCCCTTTCACCTTCTATTTGTTCGCGTTTAAGTTTTGACTGTTCAAGGAACCGGATTGTTTTTGATTCTATTTTTGATATCAGTTTTTCGTCGTATGAGCCGGATTGAAATGTACCCGCAATTGCTTCGTCAAGCATTTTATCAAGTCTTGACAGCAGGGTTTTTCTTAATATCATATGTTCACCGCCCATTTATAGCCTATTCCGTGGACAGTCTTTATGAATTCAGGATTTGAAGGGTCGTCCTCCAGCTTTGAACGAAGCCTCCTGATTGAAACAGACAGGGCGTTTTCATCGACATACTCTGTTCCGTCCTGCCATATTCTTTCGGAAAGCCGTTCCCTTGTAATCGTCTGTCCTCTGTTTGAATACAGCAGCGAAAGAAGCCGGGCTTCCGTTTTTGAGAGCTCAACCGGCTGTCCGTTTTTTTCAAAATGCAGGTTTTTAAAATCAAACAAAAATCCCCCGTCAATAATATTCACGGTATCTTCACCGATAGAATTCATGTTGCTTCGCCGTAACAGCGCATCAATCCTCGCACGTAAAACGGCAAGTGAAAACGGTTTTGTCACATAATCGTCGGCTCCGCTTTTAAAACCTGCGACCGTATCAAGCTCGGTATCATTTGCCGTCAGAATTAAAACGGGCTGGTTATACCCCGCCGCCCTGATTTCCCCGCAAAAATCAAGACCCGACCCGTCGGGTAAATTTATATCCAGAATAAACGCGTCGGGGGTTGTTGTCTTAAGTTCCGATTTTGCTTTTCCCACTGTCCCGCAGAGAAGAAAGCTTCTGTCCTTTGCTTCAAGCGCGATTGCAATTCCCTTGCAAAGAGCGGTGTCGTCTTCAAGAATCAGTATAATCATAATAATAAATTTTCCTCCAGCCATTTAGCGGCGCCGTCGTCATCGTTTTTACCGCAGGTTCTTTAAGGCTTTCATTGATAATCCGGTATGAAACATCAGCAGGAATGGCATACCTTTTTATTATCATATCACCGGAGAAAGTCAGCGCTCCGCCGTAGCCGATAAAAATATCAGGGCTGAACGCTTCAGTATACCTTGCGGAAGCATTTTTGGAACGTGCTGTCGCGAAAGCGGTTTTTATTCCTTTTGCCCGGCATTTTTCAAGAATCGAAACGGTATAATCAGAAATTGAACCGTCGCTTCTGACAAGCGTATTGTCAAGGTCGGTAACAATCATTTTAATGTTCATATACTTATGCTCCTCATACATATGTTTTTCTTGAATCCCTTATATAATACAGTATACAATATTTTTCAATATAAGTAAAGGTTTTATATCTGATACTTAATATTAGCAAAGCTTATGAGGAGCGAAAAATTAAACGTTCACGGCACTTGATAAATTACCTGTATTATGGTATACTCTATAACAAAGATTTATTTTACGGCAGAAATGAAAGGACGATTATGACGATGGCAAGCAACCGGGAAAAAATATATGCCCAATACGGCGACGGCATAAAAGAAGACTCGCGGGCTTTATGGACACGCACAAGCGGTCTGGAATTCCATTACACTAAAAAAGCGCTGGATGAATTTATAACAAAGGACAGCAAGGTGCTTGAAATCGGCTGCGCCACAGGTTATTACGCAATGTATTTTGCGGACAAATGCAAAGAATATACCGGAATTGACCTGACCCCTTCCCATATTGAAATATTCAATAAAAAAATAACAGAAAACCGGCTTGAAAATGTATCATGCGAGGTAGGAGACGCCGTTAATCTTGATAAATTCGATGACGCCTCATTTGATACCGTGTGCTGTTTAGGTCCTATGTACCATCTTCCGCCTGAAGAAAGGGAGCTTGTATTTGCCGAATGCAAACGTGTGTGCAAGCCCGGCGGAATCGCCGCTTTTGCATACATTAACAAAGTCGGAGCTTATGCCGGAGCCTGTATTTATAATGAAGAATACAGGGAAATCTACCCGAACGAGAAGGCAAACGAATATATCCTTCGTCAGGGTACTGACGATTTAAAGCCGGGTGTATTCTATTTTACTATGCCCGAAGAAATGGAAGCTGCGGCTGTAAGGCACGGGTTTGTTAAAATCCGTAATACCGGTACTAATTTTTATGTGACTATGAGTGTGGCTGACAGTATGAGCGATGAAAAGTTTGAACTGTTTATGGAACTTGCCGATGAAATGGTAAAATATGAATCCTGTACGGGAATGAGCAATCATGCGTTATTAATATGCAGGAATGAGGAGTATAATCAGATATGACAAATAAACAGTATGCAGAAATAATTATGAAAGGACATTTTCTGTATTGGGACATGCTCGGCGGTTTGCGGGGTATGGAAAACCATAAGGAAAATCACCTGCGCTGGCTGACGGGTGATATTGAATATACCTATTTTACAGGAAACGCTGATTTGTATGATACCGTAAAGCAAATGAAAAACGGGGAAATCCCGGCTAACCTTCTCTTTTTTACGGACGGCTCCGATAATGATGCAGCCGCTGAGTTTTTGACCTCGGGACTGTTTGAAAAGAATTCGGAAAACATAGGTATGGCTCACGAATTATGCGATACAAAGCTCCCCGAACCGGACAGGCGCATTAATCTGTTCCGGGTACGTGAATTGTCACAGCTTAAGACGGCTGGCGCAATCCTTAACTCTGTTTTTTATTATAATTTGTTTTCTTATGATAAATTCATTGAAATGTTTGAGAACGACCGGCAGTTCTTTTATCTTGCGGAATATGACGGTTTACCGGTAAGCGCTGTTATGTCCCAGCACGGCGACAATTTCATCAATATTTCCTGGGCGGGTACTTTACCCGGATACCGCAAACTCGGAATTTCCGGCTGCTTAATCCAAATGGCTGAGCGCGACGGTCTGCTTTGCGGCAAAGCTGCCGGGGTTCTTCACGCATACCCTGGTATAGCCGGAACATACAGGCGGATAGGCTATAAGGAATACAGCCGCGGAACGGGGATTGTGTTATGCGGTGAAGACAGTTGAAATAACCTTTTAACTTTTTAGTAAAGCTTATGGAAATAAAAAGTATTAAATCATTTTACGGAAAACTGGGGATGTTTTATGATATATCCGGCAATAAATAAACTTGTTTTATACGGAATTGATACGGGATTGCTTTCTGCTGAAGACAGGATTTACGCTTTGAACAGAATACTGGAAATACTCGGGCTTGATAGTTATGAACCTGACAACGCTGATTATGTTAAAACCGAACTTGAACCGATATTAGCAGAAATTTTAAACTATGGCGTTAAAAACGGTCTTATTGAGGACAATATCACATCCCGGGACCTTTTCGGCACAAAAATTATGGGCTGCTTAACCCCCCGTCCTTCGGAAGTCATAAACAAATTCAATGAAATTTACCGTGAAAATTCTCCGCAGGCGGCGACCGATTATTTTTACAGGCTAAGCTGTGATACCGATTATATCCGGCGGTACCGCATTTCAAAGGATTTGAAGTGGAAAACCGAAACCGAATACGGCAAGCTTGATATTACAATAAATCTGTCAAAGCCTGAAAAGGATTCGCAGTCTATAGCGGCGGCGCTGTCGGCAAAGCAAAGCAATTACCCCAAATGCCTGCTTTGCGAGGAAAATGTGGGATATGCTGGGAATCTTAACCATCCGGCGCGGCAGAACCACAGGATAATACCTGTTGAAATATACGGCGAACGCTGGGGATTTCAATATTCCCCGTATGTTTATTATAATGAGCACTGCATACTTTTCAACTGCGAGCATACGCCTATGAGGGTTGACAGCCGGACTTTCCGGAAACTGTTTGATTTCACCGATAAATTCCCCCATTATTTTATGGGTTCGAACGCCGGGCTTCCGATAGTGGGCGGTTCCATACTGAGCCACGAGCATTTCCAGGGCGGACGCTATACTTTTGCTATGGAGACGGCACCCGTGGAAAAATACTATCCGGTTAAAGGCTTTGACGACGTTAAGGCAGGGCGCGTTAAGTGGCCGATGTCGGTAATACGTCTGCAAAGTCCCGATTCGGAACGTTTACTCCTTCTTGCCGGAAATATCCTTGACAAATGGAGGGGTTACACTGATGAAAGCGTGTTTGTATTCGCGGAAACAAAAGGGGAGCTTCATAACACCGTGACTCCCATAGCAAGGAAAAAAGGCGGTGTTTATGAGCTTGATTTGGTACTGAGGAACAATATTACAACTGATAAGCATCCTTTGGGGCTTTACCACCCTCATGAGGAGCTTCATCATATAAAAAAAGAAAATATCGGTCTGATTGAGGTCATGGGTCTTGCCGTTTTGCCTCCCCGCCTGAAAACGGAAATGGAGGAGCTGTCCGAAGCTATATTAAGCGGAAAGAATATCCGCCATAATGAAAGGATTGAAAAGCACGCCTTATGGGCGGAAAATTTTATCGGTAATTATCCGAGCATAAACAGAGATAATATTAATGATATAATCAAACATGAAATCGGTCTGGTTTTCCTGAAGGTTCTTGAACATGCAGGTGTATTCAAGAGGGATAGGGACGGCATTAATGCGTTTGACAGGTTTATACGTTTATTCTGCTGAAAAATTAGTATTAATAACGGCGGCGAAGTCTGATTTCACTTCGCCGCCGCGGCTGTCGGCAATACGGATTAACGGATTTCATTTTAATTCATATTTTTTTAATTCAGAACTCATTGCCTTTTATAAAATTTTTTATATTTTCTCGGGAGTTTAACGGATTCCTTCCGTTAATGATTTCATGCTGTTCGGATACCGGTATATTGGTAAAATAATTCATCGCATCCATATCATGAGCGAGATATATTCCGAAGCCGGAAGGAATATCGCCGTTAATATTACAGTATTCCATAAAATCATCCTCCTTTAATCATTAAATTCAAAAATCCCAATCAACAATATTATTATATCTCACAAATAATCTTTTATCGCTTCGTTATAAATTTGGTTAAAAATATATAACTGTTAAAAGTAAAATTAACGAAAACTGATAATTTTTAAAAAGAGGGAATTAATATGATGAAAAAACATTTTTACATAAACTATATGATTTTATATGCTGTGTTATGTATACCATATATAGTAATGTTAAATGAAGGTCTTTTATCATCACTGTGTTAAATTCAATTATGGCTTACAAAAGAATGCTGCGTTTTGAAAACGGAGATAATTCATTAGGTAATTTTCTTTTATTACTTTCTGACCAGTACAATTTTTTAATTATGATTTTATCAATGTGCCTTTTATACGTATCCCTAGAAAAAATTCTGCTCGGAAAATTTAGGCAGATAAATCCGCAGAAATAATCACAGCCTGCTTGACAAGGCGTAAGGCATATGCTATACTTGAAAATGCAAAAGCGAGTAAGCTATGCGGTTGAATGCGATTAATGCTGACTTTGCGGCTTTAAAGGCATTAGGAAAGTCCGGGCATCACAGAGCAAGGGCAGCTGCTAACGGCAGCCGAGGGCGACCTCAGGGCAAGTGCAACAGAAATATACCGCCAAGTCTCCGAAGGAGGTCAAGCGTCCGAAGGAGGTCAAGCGTCCGAAGGAGGTCAAGCGTCCGAAGGAGGTCAAGCGTCCGAAGGAGGCTTTGGTAAGGATGGAAAGGCGAGGTAAGAGCTCACCGGCATACGGGAGACCGTATGGCCATGTAAACCCTGTCCGATGCAACGTCTTTTTGGTACGGTGCGTTATTGTCTGCTCGGCAGGCGCACTGCAACGACGGCTTGAGCATACCGGCGACGGTATGCCTAGATAGATTTCCGCACACGACAGAACCCGGCTTATCGGCTTAGTCGCTTAAAAATGATTCCTGTGTTTGTTAATACGCGGGAATCATTTATTTTTGCATAATATATTGACATAATCAGGTTAATATGGTATACTGATAACAGAAAATTGAATAGCCTTATCAAGAGCGGCTGAGGAACTGGTCCTGTGAAGCCCGGCAACCTAATCGCCTGTTTATACAGGTGGAAAAGGTGCTAAATCCTGCGGTTAAATCCGAAAGATGAGGAATTTTATCATAAAATTCGCAGCGTTTGGATGTAAATCCAAACGCTTTATTTTTTACGGCTATGATTTTTTCTTATTAATTATATACAGGAGGATTTAAGATGTCTAAAACTTTGTTTACTTCCGAGTCCGTTACCGAGGGGCATCCCGACAAGCTCTGCGACCAGGTGTCCGACGCTGTCCTGGACGCCATACTCGAAAATGACCCGATGGGTCGGGTTGCCTGCGAAACCTGCACCACTACCGGAATGGTAATGTGCATGGGTGAAATTTCCACAAGCTGTTATGCGGATATTCCGAAAATTGTCCGTCAGGTTGTCCTTGATATAGGCTATGACAACGCGGAATGCGGTTTTGACGGAAACACCTGCGCCGTATTGCAGTCAATTGACGAACAGTCGCGGGATATAGCCCTCGGTGTTGACGAAGCCCTTGAACATAAAGAGGGTGAAACCGCCGATGATAACATGACAGGAGCCGGCGACCAGGGCATGATGTTCGGTTATGCCTGCGACGAAACCCCCGAGCTTATGCCGCTTCCCATATCCCTTGCTCACAGGCTTGCGATGAAGCTTACCGAGGTCAGGAAAAACGGTTCGCTTGAATACCTTTATCCCGACGGAAAAACCCAGGTTACCGTTGAATACGAGAATCAAAAACCCGTAAGGGTTGATACCGTCGTCGTTTCATCTCAGCACAGAGCGGATGTTTCCCTTGAAAAATTAAGGGAGGATATCATAGAGCAGGTAATAAAACCGATTATTCCTGATGAGCTTATGACTGACACGAAAATTTTTGTAAACCCAACGGGACGTTTTGTAATTGGCGGACCTCACGGAGACAGCGGCGTCACCGGACGCAAAATTATAGTCGATACATACGGGGGGTATGCACGTCACGGAGGAGGAGCGTTTTCAGGGAAAGACCCCACAAAGGTTGACAGAAGCGCCGCCTACGCCGCGCGGTATGCCGCTAAAAATATCGTTAAGGCAGGGCTTGCGGGAAGGTGCGAAATTCAGCTTGCTTATGCAATCGGAGTGGCGAAGCCGGTTTCGGTTACGATTGACACGTTCGGAACGGGAACGGTACCCGACATTGATATAGCCAGAGCTGTTGAAAAAGTATTTGACCTGCGCCCCGCCGCTATAATAAAAATGCTTGATTTACGCAAGCCGCAGTACAGAAAGCTTGCCGCATACGGGCATTTCGGCAGGGAGGATTTGGGCGTTGCCTGGGAAAAAACCGATATGGCAGAAAAGCTGTTAAAGGAGTTAGGGATTAATGATTAAGATGATAACAGATATTGACCATTAAAATGTATAAAGGGACTGCCGAACTGATTACGGCGGTCCCTTATAGTTTATTTGAAAATATCAATGAATCACCTTAATAAATAACCCGATAATTGTTGACATATATCAAAAAATGCAGTATACTTTTTAAAGCAAGGGTATGCCATTAACGGTTAGGCGGTCAGACTTCCCCTCGATTGGGGGGTGAGCAATGTGAAAAGCTTCGCTTTTCACATGATGAGTTGGAATGATTTTCTTACACTCATTATTGTTGTTTGCCATATCATTTCGATATTTCAGCACGGCAATAAAAGGAAATAACCGCCCACACTCTCTAAAGTTGACGGTTATTCTTTAATCATTAACGAGGGGTGACCGTTTAACCGGCTGCCCTTGCTTTTATTATTATACATTAATTATACTATTATGTCAAGAGTTTATCAGCCATAAAACACGGTAATTCAACGAGTAAA
>DBCY01000180.1:0-2298 GCA_002293295.1 Ruminococcus sp. UBA946
AATTTTCTAATCATAAGTGGTCAGTGAGCAGTGGTCAGCGGTCAGATTTCTGGTAACTGGCGTCTGGCATCTGGAATCTTATTGTAAAGTAAAATCTCTTAAGTTGTTGCCATTGAACTCCACACTCCACTCTTCACACTCCAAACTGTATGAAAGGAAGATTATTATGTCAACTATAAATAAATTCAACAAGTATGTAATGGGTACATACGGGCGTTATGACCTTGTTCTGGAAAAGGGCGGCGGACGAACCGCGGCGGACGAAAACGGTGTTAAGGACTACATTGATTTCGGAAGCGGCATAGGTACCAATTCGCTCGGTTACTGCGACAGCGAATGGGTTGAGGCGGTATGCAGCCAGGCAAAAACATTGCAGCATACCTCAAATTATTATTATACTAAAATCCAGGCGGATTTCGCTGCAAAACTCTGCGGAATAACGGGCTACAGCAAGGTTTTCTTCGGAAATTCCGGAGCCGAAGCCAATGAATGCGCAATAAAGCTGGCACGCAAATATTCGTTTGACAAGTACGGAAAAGAAGCAAAACGCTATAACATCATTACCCTTGAAAACAGCTTTCACGGCAGGACGCTTACAACGCTTTCGGCAACCGGTCAGGATTCTTTCCATAATTATTTTTTTCCGTTTACCGAAGGTTTTATAAATGCTAAGGCTAATGATTCGGATGATTTTAAAAAGAAAGCCGACGAAACGGTTTGCGCCGTTATGCTTGAATTTGTTCAGGGCGAGGGAGGGGTTATCCCTCTGGACCCCGCGTATGTGAAAGAAATTGCCGATTACTGTTCTTTGCATGACATCCTTTTTATCGCAGACGAGGTACAGACAGGCGTTGGGCGTACCGGTACGTTCCTTGCGTCCGAGCAGTTCGGGGTCAAACCCGACGTCACCACTCTTGCGAAAGGTCTTGCGGGGGGTATACCCGTGGGAGCCTGCCTTGCGAATGATAAATGCTGTGATATATTAACATCAGGCACTCACGGTTCAACCTTCGGAGGAAATCCCCTTGCCTGCGCAGGGGGGAATGTCGTTTTAAACAGGGCTGCCGATAAGGATTTTCTTGCCGGGGTATGCGAAAAATCCGCTTTTATAAAGGAAAAGCTTTCACAAATCCCTGAAATTGAAGGCATTGACGGACTGGGGCTTATGCTCGGTATCCGCCTAAAAACAAAAAACGCGGCTGAAATATGCAAAAACTGCCTTGAAAACGGGCTGCTTGTGCTTACGGCGAAAACAAAGCTCCGTATGCTTCCTCCCCTTAACATCACCTATGAGGAAATCGATAAAGGCATATCCATACTGAAAAACGTATTACAAGAAAAGGAGAACGGATGAAATGAAACATTTACTGAAAGTCCTTGACCTCGACAAAGAGGAAATCATAGACATCTTAAACCTTGCCGACCAGCTAAAATATGAGCTTAAGCACAAAATTCCCCATCCTCACCTTAAAGGAAAATCTTTGGGTATGATTTTCCAGAAAGCCTCGACGCGCACCCGAGTTTCCTTCGAGGTCGGAATGCATCAGCTGGGGGGACATCCGTTGTTTTTATCGTCCAGTGACCTTCAAATCGGACGCGGAGAGCCTGTTCAGGACACCGCGCGGGTTCTTGCCCGTTACCTTGACGGCATTATGATACGCACCTTCGAGCAGAAGGAAGTCGAGGATTTGGCGGAGTTCGGAGGAATACCCGTCATAAACGGGCTGACCGATTTTTCACACCCATGTCAGGTTCTTGCCGACCTTATGACCATACGCGAGCTTAAGGGACAGTTCGAGGGGCTGAAGATGTGCTATATCGGCGACGGGAACAATATGTGCAACTCTCTTATCGTTGGCTGCCTCAAGGTCGGTATGGATGTTTCTGTTTCATGCCCGAAGGGTTATGAACCTGACGCTAAGGCGCTTGAGTTTGCGGCGGATTACACTAATTTTAAAATTACCGTGAAGCCTCCTGAAGCCGCGGCGGAAGCCGACATAGTTATTACCGACGTATGGTCTTCAATGGGCAGGGAGGATGAAGCTGAAAAACGCAGGAAAGCTTTCGCTGGCTATCAGGTTAATGATGAAATTATGTCAGCTGCGAAACCCGACGCTATAGTTCTGCACTGTCTGCCCGCTCACCGCGGGGAGGAAATCACAGCCAAGGTGCTTGAGGAGCATGCCGGAGAAATCTTTGAAGAGGCTGAAAACCGTTTGCACGCCCAGAAGGCGGTTATGGTTAAGCTGATGGCATAATACCAGTACCAATTAATAATTAAGAATTAACAATTAACAA
>DBCY01000180.1:2303-10516 GCA_002293295.1 Ruminococcus sp. UBA946
TTATTTATAAACATTTAGATGTTACGAGGTCTAGTATAAAAAAGCAAGAAAGGATGATTGCCGTTATGAATAATAAGAACCTGTTACCATCGGTTTAATATCAGTTATTAAGCAATATTTAACCTGCGTATATTTTCAGACATAACAGGCGTCATAAGTTAATATAATCATATTGTAATCTTATTAAGGGTAATATTAATTGAAAAGGATGCGTATGTGACTGCGTATCCGGAAAGGCAAGGTAATAATAATGGGATACGAACATGACAGGATAAAATCAAACGCAAAAAGGTTTTACGAGCTTAACAGGGGGAACGCGATACTTGTTGTCTTAATCAATATAGGAATTTCACTTGTAACAAACGCGGTTTCGACAATAATCCCGGGTCTGGGAAATTTAGCGGCAGTTTTTTTCATAACGTACCCGATGACATTATGTATGTTTTCATGGTATCAGAGAGCTATACATTATGATAATTACAGTCTGGATATGGTATTTGAGCCGCTTAAGGTAAATTATCTTTCAATTGTGGGAACCCTTGCTTTAAAGTATCTGTACATATTCTTATGGTCGATGCTGTTTATCATACCGGGTGTAATAAAATATTATTCATATTCGATGACAGAGTACATTAAGGCAGAAAACCCTAACCTGCCGTCAAGCAGAGCAATAGAATTAAGCATGATTATGACCGACGGGTATAAAGGAAAGCTGTTTTATCTTGATTTAAGCTTTATAGGATGGTTTTTGCTTTCAAGCTTTACATTACATATTCTTGCAATTGTCTTTGTTTTCCCCTACCAGAATGCCGCAAAAGCGTTCGCATATGAGGAGTTAAAAGCTATCGCAATAAATTCGGGCAGAATTTCCGCCGAAGAACTTAATCCTGCAATAAATAATAATATTCAATATCAGTAATTATACCGATAGCAAAAAATAAAGCATAAATAAAAATGCTTTGCTCCGTACAGAGGCGCAAAGCATTTTTATTTCGGGTTAGGTCGTGTTCGATAATTAATGACAAGCCGCGCATTCGCCGATTTCACCCACCAGTGGAAGAGGGTCTACGCCTTGTCTTTTATAATAATCCGCAATCGCGGATTTCATAGCCTGCTCGGCTAAAACAGAGCAGTGCAGCTTCTGTGGGGGTAAACCGTCCAGGGCTTCCACAACTTTTTTATTTGTCAGCTTCAATGCTTCGTCAATTGTTTTCCCGATTATCATATCCGTTGCAGCCGATGAGGTTGCTATTGCGGCTCCGCATCCGAATGTCTTGAATTTGCAGTCGGATATAATACCGTTTTCAACCTTGATATACATTTTCATAATATCGCCGCACTTTGCGTTCCCTACCTCTCCGATACCGTCCGCGTCGGAAATCTCCCCTACATTCCTTGGATTAGCAAAATGGTCCATAACCTTTTCGCTGTACAGCATATATTTACTTCCTTTCAAAACTAATTCTATTGGTTTACCATTTTTCTTACCGGACTGACCCATTTCAGCAGACTGTCCATATCCTTTTCACCGTTTATAATATCCTCCCAGAGCGGAGACATTTCACGGATTCTTGATATTACCTTCGGAATTACCTCTATGATGTAATCAACGTCTTCATCAGTCGTTTCATCGGAGATTGAAAGCCTCAGCGAGCCGTGCGCGACCTCATGCGGCATTCCGAGTGCAAGCAGAACATGGGACGGGTCAAGCGAACCCGACGTGCAAGCGGAACCGCTGGATACGCAAATTCCGTTCATGTCAAGCAAAAGCAGCAGTGACTCCCCTTCAACGCCGAGAAATGAAATATTAACGTTGCCCGGCAGGCGGTTATCCCTGCCTCCGTTAAGCCTCGAGCATTCGACTGGCAGAATTCCGTCAATAAGCCTGTCCCTCATAGCCGTAACTTTCCTGACCTTGCCCGGTATATCCGCGCATGCGCTGCTTACAGCTTCTGCCAGACCGATAATAGCCGGAACGTTTTCAGTGCCTGCCCTCCTGTTCCTTTCCTGCGCGCCGCCGAAAATAAGGTTAGGCAGTGAAATCCCCCTGCGGACATATAAAGCGCCTACTCCTTTGGGGGCATGGATTTTATGTCCCGAAAGGGAAAGCATATCAATACCCTGCTCCTTAACGTTTATACCGACATTGCCGACTGCCTGAACGGCGTCCGTATGGAAAATAACCTTTTTTTCATTGCATACCCCTGCGATTTCAGGAATAGGAAGTATAGTTCCGATTTCGTTGTTTGCATACATTACAGTAACGAGAGCGGTGTCGCTTCGGATTGCATCCTTTACCTGCCCGGCGGTAATGAGACCGTTTTCGCTGACCGGGAGATATGTTATTTCAAACCCCTGTTTTGCCAGGTATTCACAGGTATGAAGAACCGCGTGATGTTCAAATGCAGTGGTTATGATATGCTTTTTTCCTTTTTCAGCCATACTGAGGACACATGAGCGGATTGCCCAGTTATCGGCTTCGGAACCTCCGCTTGTAAAATAGATTTCACTGGCGCCGCATCCGAGCGTTTCGGCTATTTTCAGACGGGCGTTTTCAATATCCCTTTTAGCTTTTCTTCCCATCGAATATATGCTGGACGGATTACCGTAATGCTCGGTCATATAAGGCAGCATAGCTTCGAGTACCGGCTTTGAAACCTGTGTGGTAGCGGCGTTATCGGCATATACAAAACGTTTCTCCATATAAATCCTTCTTCATAATGATTTCAATTCGCATAATATAAATATATTATATACTATTTTAGTCTAATATGCAAGAGGCATAAAAAATTTTTTCACATAATTTTATACCTATAATAAAATTATACAAAAATAAGTAAAAAGTAAAAATTTTATATTATCACAAATTTTAATATTAGGGATAATACCAACAAAAATATAAAATTATGTAGTGCATTTATATGAAAATGTAATAAACTTCTTGAAATAAAATGAAAATAATGGTATACTCTGACTGAAAGATATGTTGAAATTTTATCAAACATTATTAAAGGAGTTATGGTTATGAGTTCAGATTTCCCGTTTAAAAACAGTTCCCTTCCGGTAGAGGAACGAATTAAGGACCTGCTTTCAAGGCTTACCGTTGATGAAAAAATCAATATGCTTCCCAGCCGCATGCAGGCTGTGGAACGCCTCGGGATAGGCGAATGGCGCGTCGGCTGCGAAATTGCCAGGGGCTATGTCGGAAGAGAAGCCGATGAAATATCAACAGTATTCCCTCAGCCGATCGGGATGGCTTCAATGTTCGACCCGGAGCTGATGTATAAAATCGGCGAAATAGCCGGTGACGAAGCCCGTTACTATTATCAGAAATGCAAAAACGGAAAGCTTATGGTCTGGGGTCCGACCGTTGACATGGAACGCGACCCTCGCTGGGGGCGAAACGAAGAAGCATACGGTGAAGACCCCTTTTTAACAGGTGAGATGACAAAGGCATATACAAAAGGTATGGCGGGCGAGCATGAGTTTTATATGAAAACAATTCCTACGTTAAAGCATTTCTGCGCCGACAATAACGAGTACGAGCGCGGAAGCTGCTCGGCAAATGTTGACCCCAGGCTTTTGCATGAATATTACTATGCCGCTTTCAAACCTGCAATTACACAGGGCGGAGCAAAATCCGTAATGGCTGCCTATAACGAGCTTTCCGGAGTTCCCGCCGTTATGAACCCCGACCTCCGGAAATTGTTGAAGGACGAATGGGGACTTGATTTCGTCGTGACCGACGGCGGCGATTTCGCCCAGAATGTTCTATCGCACAAATATACCGAAACCCATGCCGAAGCATTGAAGCTCTGCCTTGAAAACGGCGCCGATACCATGACGGATTCAGCTGAAATCGTTTCCAGCGCGGCGCACGAAGCTCTGGAAAAAGGTCTCATCACCGTTGAGCAAATTGACAAGGCAGTAGGAAATGTCCTCCTGGGCAGGTTTAAGCTGGGTGAGTTTGACGATATGCACCCTTATAAGGATATGGATATCGAGGTTGACAGCGATTATGCTAAGGAAATAAACCGGGAAGCTACCTTCAAACAGGTCTGCCTCCTCAAAAACGACGGTCTCCTGCCGATTGATAAAGCCGGTAAAAAACCTGTAATCGCTTTATTAGGTCCTCTTGCCGATGAGAATTACAAAGACTGGTACACGGGCATGAACTCATATAATATAAGTATAAAAGACGGCCTTGAAAAAGAATTCGGAGCTGAAAACGTCCTCTTCGAAAACGGTTATGATATTGTTACCTTAAAAAGCGTCGTCAATGAAAAATTTTTAATAGTAAGCGGAGAGGATTTTGAAGTAAAGGCTACTGGTACCGAGCCTGATAAGGCATCGCAGTTTGAGCTTCATGACTGGGATTTCGGTTCGGTAAACTATAAATCCATGCTTAATAACAAGTTTATTACGCAGGGTAATCCATATAAAGCGGCGACTGACATACCATATGCATGGTTTGTCAGGGAATGGTTCAAGCCGACTGTTTATGACGGACTTTACAGCTTTAAGCTGCCTATTGAAAGAAGCTTCGATATTTTCGTAGATGCTGAGAACGGTTACGCGTTGTCTTCAAGGGCTTCTTACGGAGGGGTTACTCCCGAAGAGCAGTTCAGGCAGGACACGGTTGAAAACGGTATTGAACGAGCCGTGAAAATCGCCAAGAGCGCGGATTATGCCGTGGTTTGCGTAGGAAATCATCCTATGCAGGTCGCCAGGGAATGCTACGACCGCCCCGACATTGTTCTCCCGGAGCATCAGCAGGAACTTATTAAAGCTGTTTATGAAGCAAACCCGAACACAGTGGTTGTAATCGTTTCAAGCTATCCGTATGCCATTAACTGGGAAAATGATAACGTACCGTCCATAGTCTATACCTCGCATGCCGGAGCCGAACTCGGAACCGCCGTAGNNACCGGCGAAAACAACCCCGCCGCAAGATGCCCTATGACATGGTACAAATCAATTCATGAGCTTCCTTCAATTATGGATTATGATATAATTGCCAATAATTCCACATATCTTTATTATCAGGGCAAACCCTTGTATCCGTTCGGCTACGGTCTGTCATATTCCTCATTTGAATACAGAAATATGACGGTAACAGCTGACGATAACGGCAAAACAATAAATATAAAAACTGAAGTTACAAATACTTCCGGCTTTGACGGCGACGAGGTTGTGCAGATTTATTATAACTTATTAAACTCCGAAGTAAAACGCCCGTTGAGGAAGCTCTGCGGATTCAAGAGGGTACATATCCCCCGCGGCGAAACGGTTTCGGTTAATATTGATATTCCCTATCAGGCTTTGGAATTTTATGACGTATCCCGTGAAAAACTCTGCACGGTCTCAGGGGAGTATAATTTTATGGCGGGGGCGTCCTGTCTTGACATCCGTTTGAATCAGACGCTTAAAATAACCGCTGAGGATATACCGCCCAGGGATTTAGGTAAATTTATCAAGGCAAAAAATTATGATTCGAGAGACAACTGCACCCTTCATTTTTCTAAGGAATATAACGACCATTACGTTGTTTCGGGCGGCTGGGGAGGAACGCTTGTCTTTAACAACGCTGATTTCAAGGATTACAGTCATATAAAAATAACAGCCTGCTCAGGCGGGGCTCCGGGCAGCATATCCGTCCATTCAGGCAGCGAAAACAGCGAAGCGATGGGAGAAGTTTCCGTTTTATCAGCCGCATCGTTACATAGTTTTTCCGAATATAAAATCCCCCTTGTAAAATTCAGCGGCACCGATAAGCTTGTTCTGAAGCTGAAAGGCTCCGTATCGGTTTACGGTTTTGTATTTGAATAAGCCTGACTGAACGTTTTCTGACATTTATAATTTTGTATATAAATTGGGCGTTTGTTTGGAAATAGTTTTTATTGCAAAACTTTCTCTGATATGATATAATGTTTATATGTTATTTAATGCAGTCAGTGATACAAACCTTTGTACGCAAAGCATACCGAAGGTTTGTACCGTACTGCGGGACAGGTAAACGCTTATATGAGGTTTTGAAATGAAAATATACAGAGAAAAGTCACAAATAATGCTAAGGATTCTATACTGTATTATTGCCGTTCCGGTTTTTTTGTGTATGACGGCAATACCGCCTGTTTCTGCGGAGGAATCATCTGAAATTGATACCGGATGGCATGATACCGGTGATATTGACGTAATTATCGATACCTCGTCCGGTCATTTGAAGATAAGCCCTTATATTTACGGGCTGAATATCGACGGAAGTCTGACCGGCGTGACGGTTAAAGCCGCAAAACAATCCGGTCCTGAATTATCAACCTATAACTGGGAGACAAATTATGCGAACATACGCTACAGCGGTTATAACTCTAATGATATATCCATAATCAAAGGGTATTCGGAAGATGATTTTAAAATACCCGCGCTTCATACCGAAAACCTTTTAAGTAAATCGGCAAGATTCGGGATTGACGCCCGATATGTGACCTTACAGATGATGGGATATGTTGCCGGTGATTCCTACGGTATTATTTCTGATTCAAATACCGATGACAGATTTTACGATGTCAGATTCAGCAAGGATGACGACGACTACCTTTCCGTTCCCGATACCAGCGATAAAACCGTCTATATTGACGAATATCTAAGCTATCTCGCCGATAAATACGGATATGCTTCAAACGGCGGCATTAACGGTTATTTCCTTGATTATGAACCTGAAAGATGGCAGGATAATTATCCTATACTGAAGCTTCCTCAGCTGACTGCTTCCTCTTTGGCAGAAAAATCTTCGGGGCTTGCTTCAGCCGTTAAGAGAATTGATAAATCAGCTTTGGTCTTCGGTCCGTCCGTAAGAGGTCTTGATTCATATACAAATCTTAATAACACAGCTGATTTTGAGTCATATTCCGATAACTACAGCTGGTTTATCGATTATTATCTCGATAAAATGTCCGAGGCTTCGGACGAAGCCGGAACAAGGCTTCTCGATGTCCTTGACCTGCATTATATAACAGAAGCCGGCGATATCAGGATGGAGCAAATAATAAACAGCAGCACTGTTTTTTCCAATACCGAAAGAATGCAGGCGGTGCGTTTGCTTTGGGACAGCGAATATGCCGAAAACAGCGTTCCGGCTATTAAGCATAAACAAAACACACCTATTATACCTACTGTTCAGGCGTCAATACGAATGTATTATCCTGAGACAAAGCTTTCATTCTCCGAATATAATTTCGGAGGGGGAAATCATATAAGCGGCGCAATAGCGCAGGCTGATGTCCTGGGGATTTTTGCCGAGCAAAACGTTTATATGGCATGTCTGCTGCCGAACACTTCAAACTACCGCTATCAGAAATCGGCAATAAACCTATATACTGATTATGACGGCGAAGGAACCGCTTTCGGTGATACAATTGTAAGCTCGGATAACGGCAGGGACTATATGAGCTCCGTTTATGCGGCTGTCAGCAATAATGATGAAGGAACGCTTAATGCCGTTCTTATAAACAAGAACAGTTATGATGTGAAATCCGCAAACGTTAAAATTGAATCTTCCGCAAAGTTTGATTCTGCCGAGGTTTATTGTATAGACAGTGATTCCTATAATATCAGAAAACTCGGTACTGTCGGAATTGAAAATAATGAATTTTCATATGAAATGAACCCTTTGTCAATATATATGTTTGACTTTAACGGCAGTAATGCCGCTGATGATTTGCCAGATGAACCCAGCCCCGTCGCAACTGAAACGAAAGCTTCGGAATCAGAAATCGCTGAAAGCACCGGTAAAACATCTGAAACATCGGTTACTGTTTCAGAAAACGCCCCCCCCGTTACAGAAAGCCCCGGAACAGTAAGCTCCTCTGAGAGCATTTCAGTTAATACTGATGACGGCATATCCGTAACTCAGGTTTCAATTACAGGTGAAACTGCATCAGAAACAGTCATGGCTCATGATAATAACGAATCTGCAGCGGATAAAGAAATTCCGCTTGCTTTCAAAGCTGTTGTCTGTGTTTTATTAGGAGTTGTCCTGATAGGAATAGTATATATATTTATATCCGACAGAATTAAATTTCTCAAGAAATAATATACAAAATATTAAATGAATTTTTATATTATATTTACAAATATCTGTTTTAGATATTTACAAAAGAATAAAAAAATATTAAAATAAATATTATGGTTTAAAATTTCAGTTTAAAATACAG
>DBCY01000177.1:0-3370 GCA_002293295.1 Ruminococcus sp. UBA946
CACTGACCGCTTATGATTAGAAAGTTATTAGTTTTCTGCTTAAGTTGTTGACATTGTTCTTGAAACCCGAAAATAATAAATTCCGGATTTCTGTAGTAATATCTGAATTCTCCCGCCCTTTACGGTAAAACGCCGGAGGGATACGAAAAAATGATGTGAAAATACCGTAAGGATGTTATTATAACATAGCCGAGATAATTTCAGGAACAGCCGTAAAAAGATAACATATCTGCCCATTTTAAAACTCAGGTTCTGCGGTGCTGCTTTCCGGTAACCTGTCCTTATAACCAAAACAGCGCATTTAACTTATACACAGCCGCTCATTATTATTATATGACTGCGTGTCGGAATTTGTTAAAATATCAGATAAACAATACTGAACTTACTTTTGAAATATCTTGCAATCATTTTAACTGCAGATTAGTATAAGATAATAAATAATTTAAAATAAAAAGCATTAAACCTTTCAGTTTAACGCTTTAAAATATGCATCTATTCCTATAAATCGTTATGAAGCGGCGGAAAAAGCGGCGTTTTCCGGTATGCTCCGGTCAGCGTGAAGCCGCTTTCTATGGCGTTATATACACGGATATTGAAAGCTGCTTATACTCCTGAGGATAAGGATTATTTACCTGAAACCAGCTCAAGCGTATCCCTTGCAATCAATAATTCCTCATTTGTGGGGACTACCCATACCTCAGCCCTTGAACCGGGGGCTGATATTTTTCTAAGCTCACCGCGGGTACTGCCGTTTATTTCCTTATCGATTTCAATGCCGAAGAATTCCATACCGGAACAGACGTCATAACGGACGTCGGGTGCGTTTTCGCCGATACCGCCCGTGAAAATCACCGCGTCGAGACCGTTCATTACGGCGGCGTATGAGCCGATATACTTTTTAATCTGGTAGCGCAGCATTGATGAGGTCAGCTCCGCTCTCTTATCGCCGTTTTCCGCCGCTGAGGTAATATCCCGGTTATCGCTTGAAATGCCGGAAATCCCGATAAACCCTGATTTCTTGTTCATGTAGTCGCTCATTTCGGAAGCGGTAAACCCGTGTTTTTCCATAACGAAGGTTACGGCGGAGGGGTCGACCGCGCCGCACCTTGTACCCATTAAAATACCGTCAAGGGGCGTGAAGCCCATTGAGGTGTCGACAGATTTACCGCCGTTTACGGCTGTTATGGACGAGCCGTTTCCGAGGTGGCAGGATACGATTTTAAGCTCCTCAGGTTTTTTGCCCATTGCTTTCGCGAGTGCCGTTGACACGAACCTGTGCGATGTGCCGTGGAAACCGTATTTCCTGACATGATATTTTTCATAGTCCTCATAGGGAAGCCCGAACATAAACGCCTTTTCGGGGATAGAGCGGTGGAAAGCCGTATCGAAAACAACCGCCTGAGGAACGTTAGCGGGCAGAACCTTTTTACACGCCCACAGCGCGAGGGCGTGCGGGTGGTTATGGACGGGGGCAAGCTCCTGCAAATCGTCAATCTGACGGATAACCTCGTCCGTTGCGATTGTCGTCTTGCTGAAAATTTCAGCTCCCTGCACAACCCTGTGTCCCACTGCGGAAATTTCATCCATGGATTTTATTACGGACGCACCGCCTTTTGTCAGTACCTCCACAAGCTTTTCAAAGGCTTCGGTATGGGTAGGGAACTCACAGTCGTCTTCAACCGTCCTGCCGTCAAAGGTTTTGTGCGAGATATGCCCTCCTATGCCGATCCGGTCGCAGTTGCCCTTGGCAATCACGCTTTCGTCATCCATATTAAGGAGCTGGTATTTAAGGGAAGAACTGCCTGCGTTGACAACAAGAATAATCATTTGAACATTCCTTTCAGAATTTGTTTCCTTTTATGTATCCGATGAAGAAAATTACATAAAACACTTGACAAAAGGTCATTAATTCTATATTATATACTTTATACGGAAAAAATCAAGGGTTTTGTAATATTTTCGCAAATAAGCAATAATTTAACTGTTTTAATAACAGAAATTAGTATATAATACCTAATTTAATATATACTATATAGATGTATTAATTATTGTATACGGAACAAGTGAAAGGACGTCTTAATAAATGAAAACATACGGTATAATCTGCGAGTATAACCCGTTTCACAACGGTCATCTGCGCCATATTGAGGAAACGAGGAAGCACGGAGCGACGCACATCGTTGCGGTAATGAGCGGCAATTTTGTGCAGAGGGGCGACGTTGCCGTTATCGATAAATTCGCAAGGGCGAAATCAGCGGTAAGGAACGGGGCTGACCTTGTAATTGAAATGCCCGTGGTTTACTCCCTTTCGTCCGCGGAGTCGTTCGCCAGGGCAGGTATGGCTCTTCTGGCGGGGCTTGGCTGCGTCGACGGTATTTCCTTCGGAAGCGAATGCGGGGATGCCGAAATTCTCAGGAACGCGGCGGCGGCTTCGCTGATTGCGTCGAATTCGGAAAAGGTCAAGCCCCTGCTCGAAGAGGGCATGCCGTTTCCGCTGGCGGTGCGCCAAATCATTGAAGCCGACAAGGGTCCTGAAATTGCCGGAATATTTGATTCCCCCAACAATACTTTAGCGGTCGAGTACCTTAAGGCAATAAAAGTCCTGAAGCTTGACATGGACGTTTTTACGGTCAAGAGGGAGGGGGCAATGCATGACAGCGATGAGGTTTCGGGTGACACCGCAAGCGGTTCTCTCCTCCGGCGCATGATAGAGGACGAAGAGGATATAAGCGCGTTCGTGCCAAAGGATACCGCCGAACTGATAGAATTATACCGCAGAAGTGAAAACCTCGCTTATTTTGACAACCTTGAAAGGCCATTTCTGTACCGGCTGAGAACCTGCGGAATCAATGAAATAGCCGAAACCCCCGACATCGGTCAGGGGCTTGAAAACAGAATTTTCGAAGTGGGCAGACTGTCAAATTCCCTTGACGAATTCCTTGACAGAGTTGATACTAAAAGGTATACCCTGGCGAAAATGAGAAGGATCCTGCTTAATCTGACGCTGGGCATAAAAAATACCGATTTGCAGATTCAGCCTCCTTACGGCAGAATACTGGCGTTTAATGACAGGGGAGCCGAAATCCTGAGGAAATACAGGCAGAGCAAGAAGAATAAATATACCGTTCCCTTTGAGGTTGCGATGAAAGCCCTGCATGATATAAAAACCCCGGCGATAAGCCGGTTTGTCGATATAACCGCAAAATCCACAGGCGTTTACGGTCTTTCAATGAGGAATATAACGCCCAGCTCACTGGATTTTATTGTAAAAATTGAAAAGCAAACTTGATTAGCGTGGAATTTGGAGTGTGGAATTTGGAGTGTGGAGTTTGGAGTGTGGAGTTTGGAGTGTGGAGTGTGGAGTGCGGAG
>DBCY01000177.1:3448-6058 GCA_002293295.1 Ruminococcus sp. UBA946
TTCGTTTTTTGTTTAAGTTGTTGACATTGCACTTCGCACTCCACACTCCAAACTCCGCACTCCTAACATATTGGAAGAAAAAACGGTCAATTTATGTGCAATAAAAATGTAATATAATCCGCTTTCATAAAACGCCGTGCGGTTTTAAGGGGTTTTAATGCATATTGTAACAAAACTGTAATATATTTTTGTTAAAAAAACTATTGCAATTTATAAATTTTGTGCTATACTAGTATTATAATATTCTATATTTATGAAAACATAGTTATATTTAGAAAAGGAGATTTTAAAATGAAAAAGAGATTTTTTGGCAAGCTGATTGCTATTGCCTTAGCGGCTGTAACCGCCGTACCAGCAGTTAGTATAGTTTCGTCGGCAGAAAAATTAGGCAACTCAGTTTATGTTTTTACTTATACAGCTGAGTATGATAATGAAACGGGTGCAATTGTTGATGCGATAACGAATGAACTTATTGAGAATGATTCTATCCGTATTAACAAAAAGGAATACAATACTACTGATGAAGAAACTGAAACCAGTCAATGGTCACTTAAGGATGCTTTTGATGAATACGGTACACGCATCGGATTAGGCTCAATAAACAGGGACAAGGATGGAAAGCCTTTAAAAAATAAATATCAAGACAATAACGGTGGTGATTTAATTTATCCTACTGAAGAGGATGATTTGTTTTTTAGAAACAATTCTTATACATCAGCAATTTCTGATATAAGAACAGAAGAACAAAGGCTTTTAAATGCTCAAATTGATGTATTAAAACAGCGTATCGATGAAGAGATTACTGTTGTTAAAAATGCTCAGCCTTCCAGAAGCGATGATGAAACCGGACATTATGAAGCGCAGTGCGAGATAGATAACCTTACTGCCATGAAGAATGTATTAAAGTATACATATAATAAAAATGATTATAAGGGCGCTTCAAATGATTTATATTTGGTTAACAGCGGTCTTAATAATCAACGCGAGGTTACTGAACTTAAACTAAGCTTTAGAACAATTGGCGGTAATCAATACGAATCTGCTATCATAAATGAATATGATTTAGAGGGTTCTGATTATGATGATCTAAAACCTCCGTTCATTAAGTACACCGTGAATAATAACAATAGTATTAATGTAAATCAAGCTTGGATGTTTTCGAGAACTTCCGGCAGTACACAATTAAATGTGTCATGGTTTAAAGATCAGATGTGGCATGATGTTGATTTGGGTTATGGCTGGGAACAGTTCACCGGTACAGGTTCAGGCGGAACCAGCAACAACGACCCCGATGATAATGATTATGACGACGACGGAATGCCTCCTTCAAGCCTTAGATACCCCGACGGCAGTTATGTATACTTTGCAGGCACATATTACTACCCTAACAGGGCGGCTGCAAGGAATGCCGGGTATGATGACGATGAAATCAGCAGGTCTACACTTAGCGCCGATTACAGATATGCAACCACTAGACGCTGGTTTAACTATGAAATGGGCAGGTATTATACCTCTTCCACCGCCGCTAACAACGCTCATCCCGGTACTTATTACAGCGTAAATAATGATAATGATTATTACGGCGAAGCGGTTCCTCCTACCAATCTGAGATATGCTTCGAATACCGGTTTGGTATTCCGCGCAGGCGGGTATTATTACCCCAACTACAACGCAGCCCGCGACGCAGGCTATTCTGCTTCTCAGATTTCACAAATAACCCCTAATTACGCATATTCATCCTCAAGACGCTGGTTCAACTACAGGAACGGTAATTATTACTCTACCGAAACAGCGGCTGAAAATGCCACAAGTTACGGCGATGACGCTTATCAGGTAACCGGAACCGGTAATGATTCCTATCAGAATGATTACTATGACGACCCTTATTATCAGTATTTCATGAACCTTTACGGTATTAATCCGTATGCTTCAGGCGGTCTGGGCGGTCTTCCTTCTTCCGGATTACCGAATGCTAACAATACCGTAAATACAAGCGAACCTGTTGTAACATCTGGCTCAAGAAGATATGCTGGCTGGAACAATGTAGCGGCAGTAATCAACGCCGCTTCGAGAGGGACCACTGTTAATGTTACAATGAACGATACAACTTCCGTAACCAAAGCAGTTCTCGACACGGCAAAGGCAAAGGGAGTAAACATCAGGCTTACATTGAAAAACGGTGCGGTATGGACTATTGAAGCATCAAAGATTACATCAACCGGAAACAAAAGCCTCAGCGTAGTTTACAATACTGGAAATGTGCCTTCAGGTCTTATGACCGCGGCTAAGAAGGGTGCTATAAGCACAGCTCAGATTACAGTAGGCAACAGCGGTTCACTGGGAATGACAGCAGGCGTTACCGTTAAGTTCTCGACAAATCGTGCCGGCAATCTTGCTACAATTTACCGTCATGACGCTGCAAACAGAAGGCTTGTTGCTGTTGACAGAGCTACAATCGGCTCAAACGGCGCTGCTACGTTTGATATTAAGAACGGCGGAGATTACGTTGTAGTTATCAGATAGTATTTTTTACCCTCTTATATAAAAAATTGTGTGCAGATTCTGCACACAATTTTTTTAAAACATAAGGGCGTGTTCGAAAATCATCAA
>DBCY01000177.1:6168-7684 GCA_002293295.1 Ruminococcus sp. UBA946
AATTATCGAACACACCCTAGTAATGCAATTGTATTAAAACCGTATATAAGCTTATTAAATTGTAATTATATTGTAATGCTTTTTTCATATTTTAATTGTTGGCAAAAAGAAAAAAATGTGATATAATGTTATATGATATATTAAATTCAAGTCTTAATATGAAGTTTATCTGTCGGCTTAGGAGTTTCGCGTTTAAAGGATTAGTTTTATAAACGTAAAGCGTCCGGAAAGGATGGTCATTAATGAAAAAAAGAATTTTAAACAGGATTTATGCCGTTTGCCTTTCTCTTGTAACCGTATTATCGATTATGGGAATTGTATCATATGCCGCGGTCAGGTTTAATTATACTTTACCGGCATCATTAAGATATGCTGAAAGCAACGGAAAAGTATATGTTGACAATGGTATGAGGGTATATTATCCTAATTATGCAGCAGCGGTGTATTCAGGCTCCACTAATATTCAGGAAGTATCTACAACAAGCCCGTACAGCAGTTCAAACACATATTTTTCCACCGTTACCGGTCAATATTATTCTGACCAGGAAAATGCAGAATTATTTGGTGAGAAATTTTATGATTTAACCAGAACAAGCTTAAAAATCAACGGTGAAGGTACGTCAAGAGATGAAACTGAGGCTGTTTCATCGGCAGATTCACTTGTTCCGTTATATTATAATACAGGAAATTCAAAATATTACCTGGAATTTCCTGAAGCGCTGGAAGCAACAGAAAACGGAACAATTGTACTAAAAAGCACTGATACAGTCGGAAGTTATTTTAACAGAATGACAGGTAAGTTCTATGAAACAGTTACAGGCGCATCGGCAGTAAGTTCCAGAAATGATGTAATCAATGCTTCGAACAGAAGTTTTAACGTTACAAAAGAAGAATATGCCAGGATTCGTAACAGTCTGGTTCAAAGCCAGACTGCCGTGAATAGGGTAAGCAAACAGCAAAATGTTCCGATTTCGAGGATAGACCCGGATGAACCTTTTATATCGGGTTCTAAAGTGTGGGGATGGACAGCGATAGCTTCAGAAATAACTAAAAACGGTGAGGGTGTAACATTAATTCAAATGAGTGAAGCAACGTCTATACCCGAATCAGTAATATCAGCCCTTGAAAGCAGCGGCGGAACACTTGAACTGACTTTTAATAACGGTGTAAAATGGGAAATATCTGGATACGATGTATACAATGCTGGAAGTATAAATCTTGAAACTGTATATAATTCAAAAAATATTCCGTCATCATTAATAAAAAAAGTATCTAAAGGTGCAGTAAGCACATCTCAGATTTCAATCGGTAATAATAATCCGTTCGGATTGACTTCATCTGTTACTGTAAAATTGCCCGTAAAACGCGCGGGGTATGACNNTAATGATGATGAAAATACTCTTGTTCTAATTGATAAAGGTGAAATCAACGAAAGCGGAGCGGTAAGATTTATAGATATCGATTCAGGCGGAGATTATGTCATAGTAGTAGTTTAAATTAGTATTATATTATATAA
>DBCY01000198.1 GCA_002293295.1 Ruminococcus sp. UBA946
GCAATTCTCGTAATCTCGCTTGAAGCTAAAGTATTAACCTCATCCAATATCTTCAGCTTTTCAGCCGCTTTGATTTCATCAATGCTCTTGCCCGACTTAAGCATATCGTTAATTGAATCAACAGAATCGGAAAGCGTTTCGGCGGCTTTGACTTCCGACAGCTTGCTTAAAGCCTTGAATTCAATAGTGGGGACGGGGTTTTCGTATAGTTCTTCGGCAAAAGCCTGAAGCGGCGTTAACATATTTAACGCCGTTATCAGACTAAGGATTATACAGGTAACTTTTTTGTTCATGATGTTGTTCTCCGTTTTTGACATAACTCTTCTAATCTAATTGTTCAAGGAAATCAGAATGTATTACAACTTGTGCATATGATATTCCTGTTTTGTTATCGGAAAACTCAACTTCACAGAAACCACCTTCATATATCTCTATTACATATCCTATTGCTCCAAATGGTAATGAATCTGAAATATTAAATTTATTTGTTAGTAATTTAACTCTCTTGTATAATTTCATTCTCACACCCCCTTATCTTGTAAATCCGCTAAAGGGGGTATTAAATGAAATTGTGCCGTCTTTATTAATCATCCAACCCGATTTAAGGCAACTTTTTTTACCATTTATTTTAATTTCTTTTCTTCCCATAACTCAATTGCTCTTTTTAATAATTTTCTTAAATTTTCTTCACTTAAATCATTTTTACTAATAAATTTAACTCCATAATAAGAAGAATCTACTGTAAGTTTTTTCTTTTCCCAATAATAAAGACGATTAAGGTATTCATTGATTACCATTTCTTTATTAGATACATAGTCTAATGAGTTTCGTACAATTCCCTCAAGAATTGATTCAGTATAAAAATCTATTTTATAAATGTCTTTTTTGAAATTATTTATTATTTCAAATAAATCAAAAGTTCCTTTCTGTTTATAAATTTTTATTGCATGAACATACAATGAAATTATATGTACCTTATCATAATTAGTTTTAGCCATTTTAAAATCATTTTCTAGTTTTTGTATATATTCCGCCATCCAAGCTTCCTCAATTTCAAGCGGTACTTGATACGATTTATATTCATCATACCGTTCATCCCTTGCCATTTGAAATTTACTTCCTTTGTAAAAATCGAAAATTTCCCGTGCTTTTTCATATTTAAGCATATAATCATCTCCATTTAATTATAAGTTTCTTTCACAGGAATGGTAAAGAACCATTCCCGCGAAAGATGATTTAATTATTTTATTGCCGACCATCCATCCTCAACAGCTTCGAAGGTATATCCGTTTCTTGTCAGGAATTCCACTTCTTTAGCAAATGCTCCGGTAGCTTCATATGGATTATGGGATAAGAAAAAGTTTTTACCCTGTTGAAGCTGTTGTTCAAGAAATCAAAGGTATTTCCACTCCGTTTTCGATTAAAAAAGCTTCCAGTTCTTCAAAAAATAAATCAAACGCTTTTTCTTCTGATTGGCTATATTCGATTAATTCTTTATAACTTGAATTTTGCATGTTATATTTTTCATTAAGATGGTTTGAAAATTTTGTCCAAATCGAATTATTCTTAGTACTTTGACAATAGGATGTAAGGTCATGTTTAAATGCACAGAAATATCCTGTAGTAAATCCCATAATAACCCATCTTAAATTAGAAAGAGATTTTATATTTAAAAATAATCCAGGTCTTTTTTTTATTTCATATAAAAACTTTATTAATTCTTTGCTGCCATTTTCGTTTAAAAGTGCCATTTATAATCCCACCTTAATATATTTTAATCTTATAATTATTATAAAGTCAATTTACCTGTTCTATATAATTCATATAAATTTGTACTACCATTTTCATAAAATACATTCATATCCCTTAACCAATCTTCAAAAGTAATGCCATTTTTATATATATTTTCGTATATCTTTCCATTAAATTCAATACCCTTATGAAATCCATTTGTTGATAGATTTGTATTAGCAGAGTCACTCCATATATTCAAATAATCAGAGTTAATACCATCAATATCTTTTATATTAATTGTCTTAGGCTCATAAGGCAGTTTTAAATTATCCAAACGTTTCATAACCTCATTAGCACACTCGACACACTCAAGATTATCATATTTACCGGCAATTCTCGTAATCTCGCCTGAAGCTAAAGTATTAACCTCATCCAAAATCTTCAGCTTTTCTGCCGCTTTGATTTCATCAATGCTCTTACCTGATTTAAGCATATCGTTAATCGAGTCGACCGAATCGGAAAGCTTTTCGGTGGCTTTGGCTTCTGTCAGCTTGCTTAAAACCTTGAATTCAATAGTGGGGACGGGGTTTTCGTATGGTTCTTCGGCAAAAGCCGACAGCGGCGATAATATATTTAACGCCATTGTCAAGCTTAGTATTATCCCGGTTGCTTTTTTGTTCATGATGTTGTTCTCCGTTTTTGCTTACATTATCACTGGTATTTCCACTCTGTTTTCGATTAAAAAAGCTTCCAGTTCTTCAAAAAATAAATCAAACGCTTTTTCTTCTGATTGGCAATGTTTAATTAGTTCAACATAATCTGGTCCACTTGTATTATACTTATGTGTAAAATAATTTATAAATCTGCTATAATTAGTACCATCCTTAACCATATTATGATATTCTAATATATCATAATGAAATGCACTATTATAACCAAAAGTAAAGCCCATAATTATCTTGCTTAACTCTTTTAATGATTTATTTTCTAAAAATAGTGGTGGTCTTTTTTTAACCTCATATAAAAATCTTATTAATTCATTACTACCGTTAGCGTCTATAGCCGGCATTATACTACCTCCTTAAATTTCTTTCATATTTCATATTATTAATTATACACATTAATTAACTAATTAATATGTTTATTATAATGCCATAAAATAATAATTTAAGTTAGTTAATCTCTAATAAACCGGCTCTATATAATTGGAGCAAATCCACACTTCCATTGTCATAAGGAATACTCATGTCTTGCAACCAATTTTCTAATGTAATACCGTTTTTATGAATATTATCATAAATCTTTCCATTAAATAAAATCCCTGTGTGAAATCCGTTTTCTGTAATAATACCTCCTACAGTATCACTATAAACATTTAAATATGTATCACTCACATTAGGTAATCCTTTTATTGAAAAAGATTGTTGTTTATAATCTAAACCATATTTATTTAATTGTTTTATAATATCATCAGCACACTCGACACACTCAAGATTATTATACTTACCGGCAATTCTCGTAATCTCGCTTGACGCTAAAGTATTAACCTCATCCAAAATCTTCAGCTTTTCTGCCGCTTTGATTTCATCAATGCTCTTACCTGATTTGAGCATATCGTTAATCGAATCGACCGAATCGGAAAGCGTTTCGGCGGCTTTGGCTTCCGACAGCTTGCTTAAAGCCTTGAATTCATCGGCATATTTCAGCGAACCCACAAGCGGAAGCAAGGCAGCTATATCAAGTCCGGTTTTTCCGGCATGACCCCAGTCAAACTCCCAGTGGGCAGCGTCGTATGTAATACTGGTGACGTCGGCGTATAAATCAAGCCCGAAAATGCTTATAACAATCTGCCCTGCCGTTCCCAATATTGTTACATCTTCGGAATAATCGCCCAGAACAATTTGGTTCAACGCTTTTTTCAAAGTGCCTTTAATGTCCGTTACCTCATAATAAAGCAGGTTGATATAATTATCTGAGGTTGCCCAGAATGTTTCGCGACCGCTGGGTCCGTAAGCTTCGCGCAACCACGACAGATACGCCGAATATTTCTGCTGTTCAATGATATATGTCCTGTTTTCGGGAATCTCCGTAACCCCTAACATTTCGCAGTATTTGTTATACTTATCGAGGTATAAAAGCGGCCAGATATACTCCTCAAAATGGTTCATGGTCTCTTCGCACTGCTTGTTCTCGCTTGTAATCAGCTCGCCGTTTTCGTTGCGTTCGGGCGGCATGATTCTGTCAAGGTATCCGTCAATAAGACTGACTTTATCCAGCAGATATGCGATTTCTTCGTCGCTGTCCTCCGGCTCGTTATCCTCATTAATCATCCCCGCCAAATCAACAATCGGAACAAGATTGTAATTGCTGAATATGTATTCGGGCCGGCGGGGAACTCCGTCAACAATGACGTTTCCGCTTCCGTCAACGGGGTATTCGCTACCGTGCTGGTCTTTCGCCGTTCCGTCTGAAGATACGGTGATATTCCTGTCGCCGACAGTCAGCGTTCCTATAACCGGGTAGGAAAGTGTAAAGGGTTCCGCTCCTTCGTAGGGTTAGCATATGGAAATTTTTAAGTTATTAAACTGATTGTTGGCTCATTAATAGAAATAAAGTCTATTAATTCTTCACCTGTTACTATACAAAAATGTTTCAAATTATAATTATCATAAAAACCACAACTTTCTGTTGAAATCCAATTAACTAATTGCGATTCATGGATAAGATATAAAAACCAATTTTTAAAAAAATATTTATTTTTATATTTTATTTGTACTCCTTCCCATGTTTTCATTCTAATTCCTTCAATTGAATATCTTATTAATAATGGTATTCCATCAAAAAATACTTCAATTTTTTTTATTTCATTAGTTAAAATTAATTTTACACCATTAACATTATGTGTGTAATCTATAATATTATATTGTCCTTCTTCAATATTAATAGGATTCCATTTAATCCAATCTTCATTCATATTATTCGTTCTATTCTCCATAACGAATTTCAATTCCCCTTCCATTAGTTGGATTTCTGATTTCAAGTGTAGGTGAACCTTGAGAACTTCCCGGTCGTGCTGTTACATGACTTCCGTCAGGCAGGGTTCCTGTCTTCCCTGTACCCCAATTAGTATTAATATCCTTAGTGTCTGTTGGTTTTAAAGCATTGAAGTCATCTAAAGTTTCATTATATCCACCTTGTTTCATATACTGTGTAGTTGGTCCTTTAGTTGCTCTTCCCGGTGATGATTCTGAAATTATATCTTCAATAGATTTTGTATTATTTCCTGTTTCTTTCGGTGCAGTCAATTCATATTTCGGTTCATATAAATACTCGTTCCTGCAATAATATGAATAAGAATCAACAGCACCAAACGCCCAAAACATTGTTGCAAGTTTTGTTCTTTCACTCCAAACTTCATAAGATTCATTAAGCATTATTTCTAAGCTTGTTCCGTTTGAATAATTATCATACTCCATAACCATTATTGACCAGTCATGATATTTATATGTCGAAACGGTAGTATCAAAAATCCAGAAACCGGTTTTCTTGAATGCCGAATCTATGATACCCTGCTCGTAAAGTTCATCCACAACATCGACGTAAGTGCCGTTATCAGCAATGGTTTCTCGTATTATTTCAACGACTTTTGCTCTTTCATACGGGTCGGGGAACCTTTCAAGCATGTTTTCATGGAAGTAAAATGCTATTTCAAAATAATCCGCTTCCTCAAAAAACGCCTGTAAATGCTCTTCGTTTTCATTCACAGGAACGAAAGGTTCCTTCTCGTTATCCTCATTAATCAGCCCAACCAAATCAACAAGCGGCACAAGCTTGTAGTTGCTGAATATGTATTCGGGTCTGCGCGGAACTCCGTCAACGATTACGTTTCCGCTTCCGTCAACAGGTTTTATGCAGAAATGGATTATGTTCCATTTCTGCAACATTTACCCAAAATACTATAAATCATCTTCATTTAACTTAATTTGTATTATATAATCATCGCCTACTATTGATTTAAGTAAGTCAATAGCTTTAAAAATTTTTAAGTAAAATTCCTGTTTTTCAATTTCACTTGAAAAACCCTTGTAACCAAAATAAATTTTATTGTTTTCAAATAAGCTTTCATACTTTATTTGAATTTTATTAAACATTTCAACCAATTCCATATTATTAGATAACTCACTGGGTAAACCATTACAAACTAATTTACCATTTTCATCATACACCCATATGGGACTGCAATGGTAATCTAAAAAGAATTTTATTTTTTTCATATTTGTCACCACCTTCAATTTAAGGTAATGACACAGGATTTGCGCCTACAATAAAACCATTATCGCCTACTGTAACTGCAACCCTATGAGTTTTTCCATTAAAAACGACTTCATAAATAGGTCTTGTGTTCTGCATTCCGACATGTTTGCCTTTTGATAATGCTTGAGTTATAAATTCTGGTATTTGTTTTTGACTTATACCATTTGCTAAAAAATCATTCAGATGACCTTCAATATGTTGTAGTCCTGCACTTGCATTGCCCTTTTCCAACCAAACTAACTTTCCATCAGGTGTTTTTGTTATGGCAACTAAATCTTCCAGAGTGTATTTTTCTCCGCTTATTACTAATTCATCAATAAGTTTCTGTGGTCTTAATTTTATATTATCAATTTCATCTAATATCTTTAATTTTAAACTATCATTAATTTCATCAATACTCTTGCCCGACTTGAGCATATCGTTAATTGAATCGACCGAATCGGAAAGCTTTTCGGTGGCTTTGGCTTCCGACAGCTTGCTTAAAGCCTTGAATTCATCGGCATATTTCAGCGAACCTACAAGCGGAAGCAAGGCAGCTATATCGAGTCCTGTTTTTCCGGCATGACCCCAGTCGAACTCCCAATGGGTAGTGTCGTATGTAATACTGGTGATATCAGCGTATAAATCAAGCCCGAAAATGCTTATAACAATCTGCCCTGCCGTTCCTAATATTGTTACATCTTCGGAATAATCACCCAGTACAATTTGATTCAACGCTTTTTTCAAAGTACCTTTAATGTCCGTTACCTCATAATAAAGCAGGTTGATATAATTATCTGAGGTTATCCAGAATGTTTCGCGACCACTGGGTCCGTAAGCTTCGCGCAGCCACAACAGATACGCTGAATATTTTTGCTGTTCAATGATATAAGTCTTGTTCTCGGGAATCTCCGTAACCCCTAACATTTCGCAGTATTTATTATACTTATCGAGGTACATAAGCGGCCAGATATATTCCTCAAAATGGTTCAGGGTTTCTTCGCACTGCTTGTTCTCGCTTGTAATCAGCTCGCCGTTTTCTTTGCGTTCGGGCGGCATGATTTTATCAAGATACCCGTCAATAAGACTGATTTTATCCAGCAGATAGGCGATTTCTTCGTCGCTGTCCTCCGGCTCGTTATCCTCATTAATCATCCCCGCCAAATCAACAATGGGCACTAGCTTGTAGTTGCTGAATATGTATTCGGGTCTGCGCGGAACTCCGTCAACGATGACGTTTCCGCTTCCGTCGACCGGGTATTCGTTGCCGAACTGGTCTTTCGCCGTTCCGTCTGAAGATACGGTGATATTCCTGTTCCCGACGGTAAGCGTGCCGATTACCGGATAGGAAAGTGTAAAGGGTTCCGCACCTTCGTAAGGTTCGTTTGATTCAGTTCGCCAATCTCCGTATAACTCGTATTCGTAAATATCATAACTATTCATCCAAAAATTTCCGAACCCATAATCACTCCGGGTTTCAGATGTTAATTGACCGTTGCCATGATTATAACTATAAGTATGTATTTTTGAGTTTCCTTTTAATGTTAAATTTGTTGAGCCATCAGGATAAGATTTAGCTATTCCATAAATAACATAAAGTATCCTTTTTCTTACAAGGAAGCCATAAACCGAACTGTATACTCTTTCTACTACCACCGCACCGTAACCCATCGTATCAATATCCCCGCCGGCAGTTTCAATCCAGAGGACGTTATCGGCATTCCGCACGAGCCAGCCGTTGAATTTTGAACCCTGACCGCCGCCAGCGTCCGATGAAGAAAAAGCCTGAACAGACGGCGTTTCCGGCTGTTCCATAAGCTTTAAAACCGCCTCCCTGCCGTCTGCCGAGTTAAGGTAAGACAGGATAAATTGCCTTGCCGTTTCCTCTTCATCGGGGGTAAGGTTTTCAATATCGAGCGAATCTATGTACTTGTTCACGGCGTAAAGGGTCGGGCTTGAGTCCTCCTGCCTTGACAGAAGATAATCCCTGTCGGGTTCGCCGAAGGTCCGGGGATTATTCGGGTCAAGCCCCTTTGAAAGCTCCTCGTCGTCGTTTACTCCGTCCCGGTCGGTGTCGGATTTGCCGGGGTCGGTATTGTGGGTGTTTACCTCGTCATAATCCGGAAGCCCGTCGTTGTCGGTATCGGCTTTACCCGGGTCGGTGACAAGGCTCTGCTCCTCAAGGTTTGAAAGTCCGTCCCCGTCCTTGTCCTCATTGCCGTCGGGAACAAAGTTTTCGTCAGTGTCGGGGTTCAGCGGGTCGGTATCAAGGGCTAAAAGCTCGTATAAATCCGAAAGCCCGTCGTTATCGGTATCGGGGTCTGAAATATCCGTCCCGAACTCGGTTTCAAGGTAATCGGGCAGGCTGTCGCCGTCCGTATCCGTTTCGTAGTCGGTAACGGGGTCGGGAATTTCAGGGTCTTCGGGGTCTTCGGGGTCGGGGTCTTCGGGTTCATCCCCTGTTCCCGGAGCTTCCCCGCCCGCCTTTGCAACCGACATAGTTATATTATCAATAACAGGAACAACGCCGGCTTCCTTTTCGCCGTTAATGCCTATAGAAACGGTATTCCCGGGCGTAATCAGGCTGTTCTGCATCCGGCTTGAAACGGTATAGCTGTTTCCCGAGCTATCGGTTATAACTCCGTTCCAAAGGTCTTTTACAGTAAAATTAGTATTAAACGTAAGCTCCCATGCCTCGATAGGCCGGCTTGAGGTATTTGTAACCGCTATTTCCCCCGTAAAGCCTGTATCCCAGTCGCTTCCGACGATTAATTCCGCATTAAAACCGGAGGCTTGTTCAGCCTTTTTTGTAACCATTTCAAAATAAACCGGCATGCCAAGGCTGTCCCCGGCAAGCGTATATCCGAAATTTACGCCTGCGTCCGGAGCGATTTCATAATTATACCCGGCATTTTTTATTATATAGTCAGTACCGTTTTGCGAATAGACTTCACCGTTCCATAATCCGGTAACCTCACCTCCGGCGTCATATCCGACAGACCAGTTCAATACCGGCTTTGTCCCGGTATTGGTAATTTTTACCTCAACTGACTGATACCCGTCCCATTCGTTATGAATAATATACTCCACCGTATAACCGTCATAATCATATATGGTTACCCCGGTCTGAGCCGTTACCGGCACTGATAAAAGCGCCGTTGCCGCCATTAATGCGGCTGTCAGAGCCGCCGCCGTTCTGCTTAGTTTCTGCTTGATTTTCTTTCTCATCGTTCTTAATAGCCCTTTCATAATCAATCCGTTCGTATTGTTGTTAATACATTTATTTTTTTCAGGATGTTGTATACCCTTTTGGAGTATGATTTAATTATAGCAAATAATTGAAATTTGTCAACATATTTCACCAAAAAACCCAGGGTATTTTAGCGAGTGAAC
>DBCY01000104.1 GCA_002293295.1 Ruminococcus sp. UBA946
AAAGACGCCTTTTGTCAAGGTGGTAATTTCAATGTTTACAAAAACGTCATAAAGAAGTTATCCGCGCTGGCTTTAAAATATATATGTTAAATCTAATAAACTGTAGTTACCGCATAATCAAACGAAGTAACTACAGAAATTTTTAAAGCAATGCGGATACAAGTAATGAATAATGATTAAACTATGAAAATATTAAAACACAAAATACAGCTTGAACACGGTATTTGAGCCAGTTAAGAAAATGTGAATAAAATCGATAATGTTAAGATAAATAGTTTATTTTCTTTTTATTGAGGCTGCCAATTATGAGGCTTTTGAGTTCACTAAAAAATAAATTTGGCCATTTACAAGGTAATGAAAGCTTTTTGCCGTTAATAAAACAAGGATTGTTCACAATTTGTTTGCTCGCTCAAATACCGTGCAACTTGAAATTTTCTTCTTGACAAAGTTTGTCCTTGCATATATAATGTATAGTGAGAAGTTGTGTAGGAGGTGCTTTGCTTGCTTGGAATATATGACTACACAAGGAACCGCGATATTATAGGGCGTTACACAACTCAAATCCAAGCCATGTGTGAAGCCGGAAAAGTGCCAAATGCGGAACGAATTGGGTTATTGTAGGTAATGGGACAACGAAAACATCGGATGGTTGAACACGACTTGCGCGAAGAGTTGATTCGCGCACAACTATCGCAGAAGCAAAGTAACTATCATTTATTTATAAAAATTATAAAGGAGGTATCGGTATGACTGCGAACAAACAAAATCCGTCTTATTCCGTGGTTTCGTACTTTTGTGGGTGCGGCGGGTTAGATTTGGGCTTCCGTGGCGCCTTTAGATACCATGATGAGGAATATAAACCTCTTCCATTCGTGATAAGTGCCGCATATGACAAAGATGAGCGCTGTGTGAAAATATACAATAACTATTTTGGCGGAAAACACGCCGAAAGTGTGGATTTATCTGAAAAAGACGCAAATGATGTGCCAAAAGCTATGGTGTTAATAGGCGGATTTCCGTGTCAAGAGTTTTCTTCTTGTGGTCCTCTGGGTGGTCTTGAATCCGATAGGGGGAAACTGTATAAAACTCTTATAAACTACATGAAAATCCACAAACCTACGATAGCGATTGGTGAAAACGTTGTCAATCTTGAACGTATGCAAAATGGCGAAGTATTAGCTAAAATAAAAAAAGACCTTGCGGACGCAGGATACGAGGTTCGTGTTTGGAATATGTTCGCGCCCGATTATGGCATACCACAAAGACGAACACGTTTGTTTTTCATCTGCGTTCGTAGTGATATTTACAAGAAGTTTGGGTTTCCTGATAAGCCAGAGGTTAAATTTAATGAACATAATTATCGTAGTATTGAGTGGGCTATTGGTGATTTAGTAAACGTTGCTGATGATAGCGTTCCAAACCAAGACCAGTATTTTGGGGCTTCAAAGGCAAAAAACGGAAACGGACAAGGTGACGAGAGTAATAAAAAAGATAAGCCAGCCTATACAATACGGGCTAATCCCAAATCTCGCGTTCAATTCCATTATTCACTACCACGCAGATTAACTGTTAGAGAATGCGCGAGAATACAGACTTTTCCTGATGACTTTAAGTTTACTTATGCAAAAACAGCGAGTGTTTCACAAATAGGAAACGCTGTGCCACCTGTGTTGGCTCATATAGTGGCAGAGTCAATCGCGAACTTCATGGAAAAAGTGGAGGTAGAATAGGTGGATAAAATGAATACACTTGATATAACGCCAACACCACGAATTTTGCGGACATTAGGCGAGATTCCATTTGCGACATGGCAATGTTTAGCGGAGTTAATTGACAACTCTATTGACGCTTTTCTCGCTGACGAGTCAACAAGTTCTGACGAGTGTGAACGTAAGATAACTGTAACTTGGACAAGCGAATCAGCGGCGGCGGATAAGCGCGAAATAGAAGTCCGAGATAATGCCTGCGGAATGACGATTGAACAACTGAATAACGCCGTGAAAGCTGGCTATTCAAGCAATGACCCGATTGGAAATTTGGGGTTATTCGGTATGGGTTTTAATATATCAACCGCACGACTTGGAGAATTGACTAAAGTTTTAACAACGCGCTCTGGCGATGCTGAATGGATTGGTGTTGAAATTGACTTTCAAGAGCTTATAAAAACCAAAAAATTTAACGCTCCAATTATTCGTGAACACAAAGAGAACCCGTCTGAATCAGGAACAAAAATAAAAATTTCACAACTGCGCTCAGGCATACTCGCGGAATTACCACATAGAGAAAACGATATACGACAACGGCTTGAAACTGCGTACTCACCATTGTTGAATACGAAAGAAATCATCATTTCTTTCCGAGGCAGGCAATTACAACCAAAAAACCATTGTGTATGGTCTGAATCGCGTTATGTCGTTTACAACAATCAAAACGTGTCCGCACGCATCAACATTGACCGCAATCTTGGTGATGCGTTATTTGACCTAAGTAAGAATTGTTATCTTTCAGCCGACGAAGCGGAACCATACTACGCCGACCAACAGGAGGGAAAAGAATTTCCCGCTCATATTGTCGAGCGTGGTAAACGTTTAACTGGGTGGCTTGCTATTCAACGATATGCCGACCCTAACGATTTTGGGATTGATTTTATCCGAAATGGGCGAAAAATCTTGGTTTCAGATAAATCTTTCTTTCAATACGAAAACCCCATCACGGGACAAAAAGAGCTTCAATATCCATTAGAACTCGGTACGTCCATTGGCGGACGTATTGTTGGCGAACTTCACGTTGATTATTTGCTACCTACATATCAGAAAAATGATTTTGATAGGTCTGACAGTTCATGGTTGCAAACTGTTGAGGCAATTTGCGGAATTGGCTCTTTCTTACCGAAATCCCGCAAGGCACTTGGCTTTACGGAATCTAACGACTCGCCGTTGTGTGTACTCGTCAACGCTTTCCGCCGAGTTGACAAGGGAACAAAATGCCTATTTACACCCAATGACATATCAAAAGGTTACCTCGCACGGTTTAGGCGCGGTGAGCGGGACTATCTTGATGATTCGTTGTGGTGGAAATCAGCGCAGGAAGAAGATCAAAAACAAAATTCAGGCGGTTTGCGTTCAACACCGGTTTATGTGGGTGACGCGCCATCAGATGACATCAACTCTTATTTGGGTTTTGCTCAGAAAACCACCCCAACAACGCTTGTGACTGGAAATGCTCCTACCACGATTACACAAACTCCTGCTCTAACGGCAGTAGGTTCGCCACCGCAGCAGACATCCATACCTGAAACCACTACGTTGGACGAACTTATACGACGTTCAACTCTTGTAAACAGTCTTAGCGGGAAATACAAGTTCGGTAGTCCCGGTCCTCTTAATGTTAAGGTGTACGAGCTTGGGAGTGGTGATATACTCTCCCGTGGCGAGAGAAGACCTTGTTATTTTTCATCTGACGGGATTGAGTGCGACTTCGTTTATAATCCGTTTCACCCCTTACTTGCTCAATATCCGATAACGGCAAAAACTCTGCTATTACAATATTTAGCTGAGAAGTTTAAGGCGCGCGATGGATTATCTGACGTTGTAACAGTGTTCGCGGCATTGGTTGAGGACACTATGCAGGAAGAAAGAATTGACCGCCAATCTCTGCAAGACAAAGCGAGTAGTGTGTTTGACTTGTTCCGAGAAAAGCTCTCTATCGCGTTACGACATCGTGCAAAAGCTGTTGTCGAGTGTATTCATGAATCAAGCGGCGAAGTTGAGGAAACTGTCACTAATTTGCTTCAAGCGAACCCTGCGCTAATAACCGCCTTTCAATCTGCTACCGCTGAGGGGTATGACGCGATTGATTATGCTCCGCCCAAAACACTTTATCGATTGGTGGAGAAATTTCCCGAAAATGTGTTTGATGGCAAAGTGTTACACACACCTTACAACGTAATAAATCTTAGCGATGAAATGGCTACTGGTCGCGCTCGCGATGAAGCGAAAGACCGCGCTCTATCGTTTATTAAAGATACTTTGAGATTAACTGCGGGGTATGGTCAACGTGTTCAAAAGGACGAGTTGGCGAGAGCCTCACTTAGTGTTGGGTTCTTGCTAAAGGAGTTAAATGGATGAGCTTTTACACAGATGATATATCCAGTGGCAACAAATGGAAAGAGCTTGAGCGTGCTGTCGCACGTTTAATGGCTCATTGTGGTTGGAATGATACCACTGTCATTGGTGGCGCAGGTGACAAAGGTTGCGATATTATTGCAACCAAACGCGAAAATGACAGCGTTAAATCGTGGGTCGTTCAAGCAAAGGCTGTATCCGGAGACCGTTATATTGGGCCACAAGCACTAAACGAAGCTGTTTCGGCACTGTCTTTTTATGACGCAAATATTGCTGCGGTTGCGACGAACGGTGATTTCACAGGAACAGCGCGTCAACGTCAAGAACTTCTTAAAAAAAACGGCTATACTCTTAAACTTTGGAATGGTGCGTTTATTAAAGGGTTAATTGAAAGAATGCCCGAAGACCACGCTGGACTAAGGGAGTTGCGTCCCTATCAAGACAAAATTGCACAAAAAGTTATCGCGGCATACAAACATGGTGATAAGCGTGCCTTTTATATAGTCGCTACTGGACTTGGCAAAACAGTAATTGCGGCGTCTATAACGAGAGAACTCTGGGAACTTGGTTTTAGACGGATTCTTGTTCTATGCCACGCCACGGATTTGGCGTTACAACTGGAGCAAGGGTTTTGGTCGCAACTTAAAAAAGAAGTTGCGACGTCTGTTTTCTTTGATGGATTGCCTCCAAGGGATACCGAGGGAGTTTCATTTGGGTTGTACCAAAGTCTTCTTGGGTATTTACCCGGTATAGAACCTGAGCAATTTGACGCGATAATTGTTGATGAGGCGCATCACGCCCTCGCACACGGCTTTAGATCTTGTCTGGAACATTTGAAGCCCAAATTTCTTATTGGTATGACCGCTACGCCGTGGCGTGGTGACGGCAAAAGTCTTTCAACTATTTTAGGGGAACCTCTTGAAAAGGTTTCTCTTGTTGATGGTATGGCGTTAGGGTATCTTGCGAAAGTTGATTATCGTATTCTGTGTGACAATGTTAACTGGCGTGATATGGAAAATCTGAGCAAGAGCAATTTGTCAATTCGCGACTTAAATAAAAGGCTCTTTTTACCTCAACGCGATGAAGCGGTAATCTCTGAGATTCAAAAAGTTGTCAAAACAATTTCCAATCCTCGCATTGCGATTTTTTCGCCATCAATAGAGCATAGTAATCGATTTGCCGATATGTTGTCAGCAGCGGGTATTCCGTGTACTGCGCTTTCGAGAGTGGATAAAGCGGAACGAAGGCGAAGATTGCTCGCGTTTTCTTCGGGAAATTATACTGCTGTTACCGCCGTCGATGTTATGAACGAAGGCATTGATATCCCAGATGTAAATGTACTCGTATTTTTGCGCGCGACACATTCTCGTAGGATTTTTGTACAACAATTGGGGCGCGGATTAAGACTCTCGGAGGGAAAAGAAAAAGTAATCGTACTTGACTTTGTTTCCGATATTCGTCGAATGGCTGACATGATTGAAATGAACAATGAGGGAAAACTCAAAGGAGTGGAACATGAGGTTGTTTATCTCCGTAATGGGTTTGTATCATTCTCTGATGCGAAGATGGAGAGCTTCGTCAATGTATGGCTCGAAGATGTCGCTGACCTCGGCGAGTCAGACGACGAAGCCAAATTAACTTTTCCGGAGGGGTTTTAATGGCTAAGGTGCTTACACCTGATAAAAAATCGGCGGTTAAAAAAACGATTTATAAAAAAGCTGACGAATTTAATTACGCCTCGCGTTCGCGGATTGATTGTGGGCGCTTTATGGACGAACTCGTTACAGATGATGAGGTCGGTAGCGTGCTTAATAATTATATGGCGAAAGAAAAAATTCGGACGTACATCAAAGATGGTGTATTAAACGCTTACACAAAAGAATTGACCGCAAAAGCGCTCAAAGCCACCTCACCAACCGATACGATAACTCAGTTTTATAGCGTAGAATCTTCGGTCATTCAAAAAGGCAAGGGGAAGGACATTGGATTGACTGTTACCCGTTCTGTTGATGGTAAGATTTTTGTTGTAAGCGGTGGCACGGTTTTAAAATGGGAAACCGCACTAAGGAAAGCGTTGGAACTCATCGCGAAGGAGAGCGGATTGACTGTGAATGGCAACACTCCTTCCGTATGTCTTCATCTTGCTGTAATAGGGCAGGACTTAACTGACGCTGACAAACAACATATAAATACCGCGCTTGCCGCTATTTCTGTTAAGGCGCGTTTTTGTAGCGGATGAGGTGATGCGTTTATGGCTCGGACACCAGAAGTTACTCATAAAATAATGTCTGCTATTAAATCAAAAGACACTCGCCCAGAATTATCTTTGCGTCGTGAATTATGGTTGCGAGGGTTGAGGTATCGCGTCAATGTGAAAGCACTCCCCGGCAAACCTGATATAGTTTTTACAAAAGCAAAAATTACAGTCTTTTGCGATGGGGATTTTTGGCACGGTCATAATTGGGCGTTAAGAGGCTTGGGTTCACTTGAAGAGGAACTTTCTCGTTACTCACAGTTTTGGAAAGATAAAATTCTTAGCAATATAAAACGCGATATTGAAAATACAGCGAAGTTAGAATATAATGGTTGGCAAGTAATACGCTTATGGGAAAGTGATATTAAAAATAATGTTTCAAAATGCGCAGACGTTATTGAAAATAATTATCGCTCACGCTTATTGAATAACCTAAAATTATAAGTGGTTTTAGCGCGAAAATACACACTTTATTCGTCAACCCATAACACCTTTACGTTATTAGCAAGCATAGCATTTGTGACCACAAATGCAAAAAATCCCGCCCTGAACCGGACGGGATTTTTTCGCTTGTTGGGGAGGAAATCCCCAAACCCCTCTTTTCCAAAGCTGACGATTTTGATTAAAATCCGCCGCGAAAATCACGGCAGTTTGCTGAGCATACGGTTGACAAGGCGCCAAGTTTCTTCCTGTTTAGCTTTGATTTCAGATATGTCATCATCGTATGCGGCGCCGGTGGAATTAACCCGCTTCGCAATCTGATTCAGGCTTCCTGAGATATTGCCCAGCTTCGCGCAGATGTCTTTGAACATCGAATAATCCACGAAAAGCAGATAGCCGTCAATCGCCATTTTGCGAAGATACGCCGACAGGTTTTTCGTCTTCATAAGCGACATCTTGTGATAAATCATTTCCTTTTCTTTTTCGGTGACGAAGAATTTTAAAAGTATATCCCTTGTTCTGTTTGCCATAATAACCTCCAAAAAAATTACCGCCCCGACGATTAATCAGGGCGGTATTTGTAATATTTCAGTTTAAGCCGGAAGCGTCCGTTCTTTTTGCTTTCGCTTTTTCTCATTGTGCCTTTCAATAATTTCGCGGTTCTTTTCAGGATTCTGTTCTCTCCACTTCCGCGCGTATTCGCGGTGATAAGCGCGGTCCTTTTCAAGCCTCGCCTGTTTTTCGGCGGCGATTTCTTCAGGAGTCTTCTGCGGCTCCGATTTTAGCTTTTCGGCTTTCGCCCGTTTCCGTCTCTCCGCGCTTTGGGCAAGGATTCTATCGTGGCGCTTGTAATAATAACCGCGCCAGATTTCGCGCTGACGTTCGACGGGGTCGAAAGGCGGCTCTTCCTCTTCGCTCTGCCCCAGCAGGGGGAACATTCCGATAAAGTTAAGGTATATGTCAACCCTTTGCCGTCTCTTTCCGTTTATGCGTTCAGCTTCAAAAACCACGATTCTGTCAATATATTCGTTCAGCATTTTCGGCGTCAGTTCAGAGAAGTCGGTGTATTTTTCAACTATCGCTATAAATCTGTTCGCCTTTTCGCCGTCCGCTTCGTATTGTTCAAGACCGGACTGTAATTCCGCGATACGCGTTTCAAGTTCGGTCTGTTCGTTCTCATATCCGTTTGATAGGACTTCAAAGCGTTTTGCGGTAATGCTCCCCGACACCTTTTCTTCAAAAAGCCGTTTGATTATCGCGTCCAGTTCGTCATGACGCTTTTTGTCTTTGGCAAGCTGTTTAGAGCGTGTTTTGATGTTTTCTTCATGCCTCGCTTCGTTTTCCTCGCGGATAATTCTGATAAATTCCTCTTTGTCGTTCCTGACAAACTCGCTGACAGTTTTTATTACGGTCAGAACCAAATCATTCGCGGTTGACGTTTTGATATAATGCATCGTGCATTTTCGGGGATACTTTGAGGATTGGTTACAGGCGTAACTGTCCTGAGAATCGTATTTGTGCGCGAGGGTTCCCCTGTGGTTATACATTCGGTGTCCGCAGTCCCCGCAATACATCAGACCAGTCAGCGGATTGGGTTCTCCCGCCGAATCGCGGCGTTTTACCCTCCGGCATTTCTGCGCCGTCTCCCATGTTTCCTTGTCTATTATTGCTTCCTGAGTGTTCTCAAAGACAACCCAGTCCTCTTTGGGGCGCCATTTTTCCTTTTTGTCCTTGTAGCTGTCCTTATAGGTTCTGAAATTTACGGTATGCCCCATATATTCGGGTCTGTCAAGAATATTTTTGACTGAAGCTCCGCCCCAAGTATAAGGTTCGTCCGCGCTTTTGGGGGTATAATTCCCTCCGTCGCGGAGGGCGATATATACGGACGGGCGGGTTACTTTTTCATCCGTTAACATTCTCGCTATCTGAAACGCGCCCTTGCCGTCTATTGTCAGCCGGTATATCCGCCTTACAACTTCGGCGGCTTCGGGGTCAATTACCCATTTGTTTTTATCGCCGTCATCCTTTTTGTAGCCGTAGACGGCGGCGTTCGTCATGTGTTTCCCGCTTCTGCCCTTGGCGTGGAGAACGGACTTTATTTTTTTGCTCGTGTCCCTCGCGTACCATTCGGCTATGATATTGCGGAAAGGCACAAAATCGTCGTCGCCTTTTGCGGTATCGACATTTTCATTGACGGCAATAAGCCTTACGCCGTATTCCCTCAGAGTTTCCATATACAGACCAACTCTTAGATAATCCCTGCCGAACCTTGACATATCCTTGACTATAACGGCGGATACGTTTCCGTTCTCAACTTCGGCTATCATGTTCATAAATCCGGGTCTGTCAAACCGGGTCCCTGATACTCCGTCATCCGTAAAATGAACAAGGTTTGTGAAGCCGTTCCTGTTTGAGTATTCCTCAAGCAAATGCTTCTGATTGACGATTGAATTACTCTCGCCCTGCATTTCGTCGTCGCGGCTCAGTCTTTCATATAAAGCCGTAATTTTTCCGTTCTTTGCGGTCTGCCCGTCAGCGTTCATCATAATGAACTCCTTTCAGGCGGACAACTCGCTTGCATGATAATTATATCATGGTTTCGGAGACTTGTCACTATATTTTTCAAAAAAATTCTCCTTTCAAACTGCGGTTTCGCTTTTAAGCATACGCTTGATTTTATCATTCATAGTTTCGCTGTTGGTTTTGCTGAAAAAGACGTTCACCTCATATTCTGTGTTTCCGATTCTTCTGATAATGCGTCCGTCGGGATTATTCGCGACGCCCTGCCGCTCCGGTATTTCAATAGTCTGGGTCATGCTTTACCTCCATTTTTCTGTGAAATGATGTAAAGCCGCCTGATGACCGGAGGCGTCATTCAGGCGGAAAAATATTTATCCTTCTATATATAGGTCAAATTTCGGGGGTATTCCGGAACTGTTTTTCAAAATTTCTTTGTAAATATTTTATGAACATGATTCAGGCTGTCGTTTTTCCTTGACTTTTCGGGCTTTTGGGATTATAATGGAGTGAAATAAAGTCTTTGGTAGGGGGACGGACTTATGTTTTGCGTAATACAGGAAATAGCTTTAAGGAAGCCGAATCAGCTCGGCGAATTTCAGAAGCTTTCGGTAACAAGCTCAGAAGTCCGCGGAAAGACAAAGTATTCCTACGAATACGGCGGGGAACGCTTTGAACGACCAGAGAAAAAGGCGTATAAGATTTCAATACATGAAAGCAAGCGGATAAACGGTGTAGTTACCAAGAAGCAGTTCGTGGTAACTACAATCGGTTATTACGATTTAGTTGAGGATATGTTTTTTGACTGCATTGACGTTAACAAGCTTTCGGACATAGCGAAAAAACTGAATGCCGACGCTGAAAAACTGCTTGCACTTGTCAAAGAAAAGCTGCTTCCGCTTCAAAGACGGATTATGTTTGAATACAGGACTACCAAAGAATACAAAACCCGTGAGAAGCACAAAAAAATAATCAATAAATACTATCAGAGAAAACTGGAGTTTATGGTTGAATATTTCTGCGACCCCGATATGTATGATTATTGCTACGACATATACGGCAAGCTGATGAATAAGGATATTCTTGACGAGGTTATAAAAAATTCCGAGCGTAGTTACCGCGAACACAAACGCGGTAACTACGCCGAAAAAGACAACAGCATCCCCGAAAACGGCAATGACAGCGATTATTACGATTATGATAATTTCAAACGGCGCTATAAAAGCGATTACAGTTATTACGGATTTGATTACAACAGCGGTAAAATCTCCCGCACTCCCGAAGAAAAAGGCTATTTGAAAAGGTTTTATAAATCCCTTGCCGCCAAGTTTCACCCGGACGCAAATCCGAATTCCGATACGACAAAAGAAATGCAGTTCCTGAACAAGCTGAAAGACGAATGGGGCATATAGCCAAAGGCGGTATGTACATATGGTTTCACGCGAAAAGTTAAAAAGGGATTTAAGACGGGAAGCCCTTTCCCGTTTGGAGGACGCCGCAAGGACGGTAACGGACTTTGAAAACCTCAGCCGTGAATATGACAAGCTTGATAAGCTCCGCGAACGCAGGGAACGGAGAAATGAGATTCTGACGCAGGAAATACAGCGCAGAAATGAAAAAAGCAGGCGCGGCAATATTCATTTCAGGGAAAAGCCCGTAATTTCAGATACAGTAATACCCCCGCCGATAAACAACATGTGGTGGCGGCAGCTTATGAGAGGGGATTTTATTGACTGTATCTACGACTGCCCTTTTGAAATAGACGAGCTGACTTCAAATAAAGCTGTGTCAAAACAGCTTAAAATTCTGGACGACAGCCGGAAGGAAATTCTGTATTACCGCATTATAAAGGATTACCCCACGCAAAGAATAGCAGAGATAAGGGAACAATCCGACAGGAACATCAGGAAAATATATTCCGGCGCTATTAAAAAAATCCGTAATCAAGCAAACCGGAACACATAAGGCTGGGATAAAATGAATAACATTTTTAAAAAGACGGGTTCCTATTGGGTAAGATACAGTAAATATGAATACAAGGAAAATAAGGATATTCTATATGCCGTTCCCGCGCCGGAAGCCAAAGTCAGTCTATACGACCCGCTGAAAGACGGCGGCGGTATTGTCGTTGACGCGCTGAACGTAGGCATTACCGCTATAAATTCCACCGATAAAAACGAAGTGAAAGCGGCTGTGTTTGATTTTGTTTCAAAATACGGTTTGCTCGGAATTATGACCGCCCTGCCGACAACGCCTAAGTTTATGGATTACAATGCGGTTTACTTCCCCAAAAACCACTTTATCAAAGCCGAAAGTATGAACGCAAGCGACTATGTTTCAATGTTCTTTCCGTTTAAAGAGCCTGATTTCTTTAAAGACGGGAAATCTTCGGAATGGAATATCGCAAACGACAGGGAAATGACCGCCCTTGCCATGACCATGAACAACGAGCCTATGGCGTATATCATGAGCTTAACGCGGAATTACGCCGAACGCTACGACTGGATTGTCAGGCAGTTAAAGGATTTGGCGTTTACGTTCTGCACAAGCGTCCTCTATTATGAAGAATCCGAAAAGCTTGACGAAATAACGAAAGGTTTATACAGGCAGGGCATTTCAGCATTCGGCGGAATCGCCCCGACATATCGTATCGCGCTTTATGACAAGCCTGAAATAGTCTGGGATTTTCATTCCCTGCTTCTCGGAATCCAGATGATGTTCAGCTTTATGCTGACTGACGAAGCTAATCCGCTTTGTTTATGCAAGCGCTGTAACAAGGCGTTTTTGTCATCCGATTCAAAAAACGGGTTCTGCTCCCTTAGATGTGAAAGTCAGCGCAACCCATAATGTAGTTACCGTGAACCCAAACGCAGTAACTACACAAATCCGAATTATTTATTTTCAGGACAAAAAAGACCTTTGGCGCGCTGTAGTTACTGCGTCGCGAAACACGGTAACTACAGCTAATCGGCGGTCTTTCAATCGAAAAACCGCCGATTTTCTGAAAATGCCAAGCTTTTTAACAATTCATTCCATTACTGCAAGAGCATTCCGTCATCGACCGCTATAAACCGAACGCCGTATTTTATCAGGAAGTCAGCCCATTCTTGAAAAATAACGATGTTACGGCAGATACGAGCAACGTCAACAGCAACGACTATTTTGATAAAACCTTTGCGAATATCAGAATTAAGTTTATTCATCGCGGGGCGGTCAAACGTACTTCCGCTTTCGCCGTTGTCACAGTAAATCTCACATTCGCCGTAACCCTCTGTTTTAGCAAAACTGATTAACTTTTTCTTCTGAACATCAATTGCATTTTCGTCCGCAATTGCGGAACGGCAGTATAAAACTATTTTCTCCATTGAAAAAACTGTTCCTTTCTTATAGTTTACGAAGTAATCCGGATTTAGGAATTTCCGACATCAGCATTACGCCTATTCTGAACCCCTCCGAAAAGCACTCATAATTATAGAGCGAATGGACTTCAACAGTCAGACTTTCGATGTCATCAAATATTTTCCGGTCTTTTTCTGACAGCGAACTGATAAAGCTTTCCTTTGTATCGCAGAGCCTATGAGCGGCTTGCCTGTATTTCGGGTCGGTGCAGATTATACTTTCCGAGGGATAGATTTCGCCGTCAAAAAGCTTTTGAAGAATAGTCTTACTCATTGATAACACCCTCCCGTCTTTCCATGATTTCAAACGCAAACAACGCGCCGAGAACAAAGCCGTTTGAGAAGATATTAACATTTTCATCAAGCGAATTGAGCGTGAGTAAATCTTCAAGATTATTAAACCGCTTAACATGATCAGAGGACATATTCCCGGTGAAGTATTCCTTTTCGGACTGGAGTTTTTTTGAACGCTCCCTGCGTTCGGGACTGCTTACATTCGGACGTGAATACGGACTGATTTTTCCGTAATACAGTGCTTCAAAGATTGATTTTGGCATGATAAAATTTCCTTTCAAGTTTTTCTTCACAACCACTTGAAAGATGAATCCGTATATGGTATAATGTATACAGTCACCTTGGTGGCTGTGGTTTAGGGGTGGCGGTAGCTTTTGTCAGTGAACGCTGCCCCTTTCCTTTTTACCGTTCTCATTTCAATAAATTAAAGGTACACAAGACAGGAAAACGGCTTGACCACCTTGTGTACCTTTCATCATATATGCTTCACCTCGTTTCGTGCAATAGTCCGTATGTGCCGCAAACGGTCGATACTGCGTTATTTTATTAGGCGTATTTTATTCGCCCTTTACAGTATACATCATTGAATCCATGCGATTCATCAAC
>DBCY01000099.1:0-4505 GCA_002293295.1 Ruminococcus sp. UBA946
ATGCGAAAGAGCCGCTTCCTGCAGCGCAACCGATTCAACAACGTCAATCGCAGCGCGGCACCTCGGGCCGCCCACCCTTACAAAGCTTGTGTTGTTGGAAGGGTCGGGGTCGGATGTTGCGCTTGTTATTCCTGAAACATTCGTCAGAGGCCATTTTGCGTTCTGCGCGACTGTTCCCTGAATCAGGATTTGCGCGGTTCCGTTTGCGGGAATGGAAGCTAATGTCACGCTTCCCGTCCACGGATTCCACGTCGTTCCTCCGTCAATGCTGAACTGAGGCGATTCAACCGCCGCCGATACAGTGTCCGTCACAACGGGACTTTCGGCTGTCATTGGACCGCTGTTTTTCACCGTAAGCGTAAAGGTAATAATGTCGCCCGGTTTTGCCGGATTAGGGCTTGCCGTTTTAACCATCGAAAGGTCGGCGGTATTATCGGCGAAATTAATAATAACTATATTTGTATTATTACTTTCATCCGGGTCGGGAGTCGGGCTTGTTATCCGGGCTGTGTTTTCGATTTGAGGTACGGTTGTTTCCGAAACAGTACCCTTAATCAGAATTTGTTCAACAGCGCCTGCCGCCATATTTTCAAGCGTATAACTTCCCGTCCACGCGCTCCATGTCGCTCCGTTGTCAACGCTGTACTGAGGGTCGGTTATATCCGCGGAAATCTCATCAGTAATAACGGGGGCAACCGCCGTATCAGGTCCGCTGTTAGTCACTTTCAGGGTATACGTTACCGTATCGCCTCGGGTAACTGACTGCATATCCGCTGTTTTTTCCATTGAAAGGTCAGCCGAAGCCGCCGGTATTGTTACCGTGCCGGTATTATTGGTTTTGTCGGGGTCATACGTCGGACTTTCAAGCTCTGCGGTATTCGTAAGCGGCAGAACAGCCGTATCTGAGACTATTCCCTTAATCAGGATTTGCTCCGTGTCGCCTGAAGCCATATCGCCAAACGTATAACTTCCCGTCCACGCGCTCCATGCCGTTCCGTCAAGGCTGTACTGCGGGTTGGTTAAATTCGCCGAAACACCGTCAGTCACAACCGGAGCGGCCGCAGTATTCGGTCCGTTGTTTGTCACTTTCAAGGTATAAGTTACCTCATTGCCGGGACTTACTACGGTTAAATCCGCTTCTTTTGTCAGCGAAAGGTCTGCCTGAACGCTGATTGCGACAATATAATCCTCGACCTCGCCGTCGGAAGCCGGACCTATGCTTGCAGCGTCCTGACTGTCCGTATCCAAACCGAAATCGAGTTCGTCGGTCGTAAGGCGGAAACGGGCGAAGGTGTCATTGCCTGCCGCCGTAATATCATCGGGAGCGGTGAAGGTTAGGGTATACGGCTGTGTTCCGGAATTTGCGGGAACGGTAACCATAGCGGATTCCGTTGTCTCGAACAGACCGTTGCGGTTGAAGTCGACCCAGCCGTAAAGGTTAGCCGGGGCGTCCGTATTGTTTGTCGCCGTTACCGTCACGGTGTAATCTCCGCCTGATGCGGGTATTTCGGGCAGAGGCGCTGCAATTCCGTCATCCTCGTCGCCTGTCGCGTCGGGGCTTGGTATGGTATCGTCTTCGGCTGTTACCGCCGTTCCGATAAACAGCGGGCTTACGATTTGATGCCTCGGACCGTTATTTGCAAGAAGACTGTTATAATTCCCCGCCGCGCTGCCTGCGCCCAAGTCCGGCGCGTCCCCGAAATCGACTTCGATTTGAGCGAAGTAACACATTGTGGCATCCGCATTTCTAACGCTGACAGATTGTGTAAAAACAATCCCGGTCGCGGTATCTTCGCTTATTGTAAACTTATATATCTCTCCGCTTATATTTGCCACGACGTACATATTGCCGTTAATGTCAAAAACAGCTCCGCCCCCTATACTGTCTGCACTTGTTGGAGTGTAACCAATATACGATGTCGGTATCATTGTGGATATTCCGGTAATAGGGTCTAATCTATAAACTGTTGAATCCTGATAATTAACGCCGTAAAGCATTCCATCCTCAGGGTTAATCGCCCAGTCTGCAACGTAATTATAGGGATTCATAGGAAGTGAACCGCTTGTAGGCAAGTAACCGTTTGTCGGGTCAACCAATTGCAGATAGGTCGCAGAATTTGTATTCAAATCAACAACATAATACCTGCTTGTTGCATCATATAAATAGTAATACCCGTTTTTATCTATAGTCCCTGATACATAACCGGCAGGAAATGTTATTCCCGGCAGTGTGGGAAGCTGAGTGATATTGCCGTTGATATCGATGCGGACGAGAGAACGTGCAGTCGCATCAGCTCCATAAATATATCCGTCATAGTAACCGATAGCGTTGACATTGTCCACCGGATTTAACGTCCCCATGTCTACAGATTTACCTGTAACAAGATTAACATTAAACCAGTGGGTTATACCGTCAGTGCCGTTGGCGAACACTATCATGGTACTGTCACAAGGTATCTCCGTACCGGTTGCAACATGACCGAAGTTGTTGTTCTCAGAGTTCACGTTGACGTCGGTTATGCTTACCTCAAGAACCCTGTATCCGTTTGACGCGCTGAATCCGTCAGGCTGGGTGAATACTGTCGGCGGGCATGCGTCAGGTTCCGAAACCGTTTCGTAAACGGTATAGTCGCCCGGGGTCACGTCAAAGCTGTAATAGCCCGAAGCGTCCGTCTGTACCGATACGCAGCCGTCCGTATCCGAATATAAAACGACATACGCGCCGGGGATACCCTCTTCGCCCGCGTCAAAGGTGTTGTTATTGTTCAGGTCGTTGTATACGAAGCCTGAGATTGTCGCTTTGAGTAAATCATAAGCTGCGATATAGTCCTCGACCTCGCCGTCGGAAGCCGGACCTACGCTTGCCGCGTCCTGACCGTCAGTAATCGTACCGAAATCGAGTTCGTCGGTCGTCAGGCGGAAACGCGCGAAGGTATTCAAGCCTGCCGCCGCTGTATTTGCGGTAACGGTGAAGGCAAGGGTATACGGTTTTGTTCCGGAATTTGCGGGAACGATGACCGTAGCTGATTCCGTTGTTTCGAACAGACCGTTGCGGTTGAAGTCGACCCATCCGTAAAGGTTAGCCGGAAAGTCCGTATTGTTTGTCGCCGTTACCGTTACGGTGTAATCTCCCCCTCTTGGCGGTATCAAAGGCAGGGGCGTTACGATTCCGTCATCCTCGTCTCCGGTTGCGCCGGGGTTCTGCTTTGCGTCGTCTTCGGCTGTTATTTCCGTGCCGATAAACAACGGGCTTACGATTTGATGCCGCGGACCGTTATTTGCAAGCAGGGTGTTATAGTTCCCCGCCGCATTGCCTGCGCCCAAGTCCGGCGCGTCTCCGAAATCGACTTCGATTGCCGCTTCAAGGCACATTGCTCCGTCATTTCCTGAAGCTGGTTTTGCTTGAGCAAATATTATTCCTGTGGCTGTATCCCCGGTGATTGTTAACTTGTAAACTGCACCGGTTGAGTTTTCGATTCCGTATAAATTACCGATACTGTCAACTATAACAGCTCCAATACCGGTTGGGATAGGTGTATTTGTATCAAAAGATGTTGTCAACTGGGTACCTTCTCCTGTGGAAGGGTCTATACGATACACTAATCCACCATCTGTAAAAACATAAAGATTACCATCATTGACATTATATCCCCAGTCGGCTGGGGATAAATAGGGAGTTAGTGTAGTAGGTTGGGTAGTGGTCAACCCTGTTGCGGGATTTATCAGCTTCAAATAAGTCGGTGAATTGGGGTTTACATCAACTGTATAATATGAGCCGGCATTTACGTTAGCAGAATAAAAATATCCTTTTGTATCAACAACACCTGAAACTGTTACAAAATTTTGAGTTGTCGGAAGATAGGTAACATTTCCGTTATTATCTACCCTGACAAGTTTTCCATTAGCAGTACCGTAAATATATCCTTGATAATAGCCTATTGAGTTAACATTTGAAGAAATATTCAATGTTACATAATCATTTGACTCACCTGTTACAAGATTAACATTAGCCCAAGTAGTTTCTGTACTTGTTCCATAGAATTGTATCATAACTGGTTCGCAAGGTATCTCCGCACCCGTTGCAACGTGGCTGAAGTTATTATTCTCCGACACCCCGTCGACGTTGGATACGTTTACGGTAAGAACCCTTGGTCCGTTTGACGCACTGAATCCGTCAGGCTGGGTTATCACCGGCGGGGGGTAAACATCCACAGGGTCCGCGATTGTTTCATAAATTGTATACGGTCCCGCACCGTCCACGGAAAAGCTGTAATTACCTGAACCGTCGGTCAGTGTTTTCATCCAGCCCGAAGACCAGGATACTACGACATAGACGCCGGGAATACCGGGTTCGCCGGTATCATGCTGCCCGTTATTATTTAAATCGTTATATACGATTCCTGATAAAATGGCTGCCATATTAATTTCTCCTTTATAAATTTTTAAAACTTTCTTGAAACCAATGACAACGACTTAAGAAATTTTACTTTACAATAAGATTCCAG
>DBCY01000099.1:4543-11944 GCA_002293295.1 Ruminococcus sp. UBA946
AGTTGTTGACATTGTTCTTGAAATCCGAAAATAATAAATTCCGGATTTTTTATAGTAATATCTGAACTCTCCCGTCCTTTACGGTAAAACACCGTAAGGATGTTATTATAACATAACCGAGATAGTATCAGGAACAGCCGTAAAAAGATAACATATCTGCCCATTCTTAAACTCAGGTTTTGCGGTGCTGCTTTCCGGTAACCTGTCCTTATAACCAAAACAGCGCATTTAACTTATACACAGCCGCTCATTATCATTATATGACAGCGTGTCGGGTTTTGTTAAATTATAATGTAAATGGGCAGATACACAAAAACCGCAGGCATTTTCAGTCTGCGGTTTTAAAGGCGGTGCCTTTGGAAACCAATCGTAAACGGCGAAATCCTTTATCGTTCAAGAGCATTTTTTCATTTGTTCTTTCTTTTTTGAGATAGAAAAAGAAAGAATAAGATAAAAATTTCAAACTTGTTCATATATTGATTACTCGTTGAATTGCCGTGAATGAATAACTAAATAACTGTTGCAAAAGACGAAAAAATATGTTATTATTAATATTATTTGTTTTTCAGGAAAGGAATTTTTTATGAAAATAAGTTTTTCCACGCTTGCCTGTCCCGAATATTCATGGAGCGATATTTACTCGATGGCTAAGGACCTTAATTTTGACGGGGTTGAAATCAGGGGTCTGGGCAAGGATATTTTTGCAGTAAACGCCCGCCCCTTCACACCCGGGCAGCTGCCTTTAACAGTAAAAAAGTTAAGGGATATTAAGCTTGAAATCCCCTGCCTTTCCTCAGGATGCTGCTTTAAATTTGCAGACAGGCTTGAAAGCAACCTTTCTGAAATAAAACAGTATATCGAGCTTGCCGAAAAACTGGGAACTCCTTTTGTACGGATTTTAGGCGACTTGAACCCTGCTCCCGAAAATGATGTCGACGATGGCATTGTTATAAACGGGCTGAGGGAAATTGCAAAAATCGCCGAAGGAACAACCGTAATCTGCCTTGTTGAAACTAACGGAGTTTATGCCGATACACTGCGTTTAAGGAATATACTCGACGCCGTGAACAGCAGAAGTATACAGGCTTTATGGGATATGAACCATCCGTACCGCTTTATGAATGAAGCTCCTGAAACCACGGTAAAGAATTTAGGGCATTATATAAAATATACCCATATAAAAGACAGCGTCTGCATTGACGGCAGGATAACATATAAAATAACGGGCGAGGGCGATATGCCTTTGCGCGGGATGTTAGACGCTCTTTTGTCAATTGGTTATGACGGATACGTTTCACTTGAATGGGTGAAGAGATGGGCTAAGGACTTGTCCGACGCAGGGGTTGTCTTCCCGCAGTTCGCGGATTATATGAAGCCGTACCGTTCTAAGCACAAGCACAGCCTTCAGGACAGTCTTGACGGGAAAGGAAAGTATGTATGGCCAAAGGAAAAGCTGATTGACTACACCTTCCCGGATGTTCTTGACAGAATGTGCGAAGAATTCCCGAACCAGTACGCTTTCCGCTACACCGAGCTTGATTACACGAGAACATATCCCCAGTTCAGGGACGACGTCGATTCGTTCGCCCGCTCTCTTCTGGCAATGGGGGTTAAACGCGGAGACCACGTGGCGATATGGGCTGCCAACGTTCCCGAATGGTTTATAACGTTCTGGGCGGCTACAAAAATCGGAGCGGTTCTGGTAACTGTAAATTCCGCGTATAAAATCCATGAAGCCGAATACCTGTTAAAACAGTCCGATACGCATACCCTTGTTATGATAGATTCGTTAAAGGATTCTGATTATGTTCAGATTATACATGAGCTGTGCCCGGAGCTTACGGTTTCAGAACCGGGCAAGCTTAATTCAAAAAGACTCCCCGTGCTTAAGAACATTGTCACAATAGACAGCAGACAGCCCGGGTGCTATACCTGGGATGACGCAATAAAACTCGGTAAAAACGTACCGATGTCCGAGGTTGAAAGATACCGCCGTATGATTGACAGGCATGATGTGTGCAATATGCAATATACATCGGGAACTACAGGTTTCCCGAAGGGCGTTATGCTTACCCATTATAATGTGGTCAATAACGGAAAGGCAATAGGCGACTGCATGGATTTCTCCACCGCCGACCAGCTTTTAATCCATGTTCCGATGTTCCATTGCTTCGGGATGGTACTGGCAATGACAGCTTCCATGACCCACGGTACGGCAATGTCGCCTGTCCCCGTTTTTTCTCCGGTTAAAGCTCTGAAATGCATTAATAAGGAACCTATAACGGCAGTTCACGGAGTTCCTACGATGTTTATCGCCATGCTGGAGCATCCTGAATTTGAAAATACGGATTTTTCAAATATGAGAACGGGGATAATGGCAGGAAGTCCGTGTCCCGTTAAAGTTATGCAGGATGTCCTTGATAAAATGAATATGCGTGATATCTGCATCACATACGGTCAGACAGAATCGTCGCCCGCTTGTACGATGAGCAGGACATCCGATTCAATCGAAGTGCGGGTTTCCACGGTGGGAGGACCTATTTTTGGGGTTGAATGTAAGATAACCGACCCTGAAACCGGCATTGAGCTCGGCGATGAAAAGGACGGCGAATTCTGCGCAAGGGGTTATAATATCATGAAAGGGTATTACAAGATGCCCGAAGCTACCGCCGCCGCTATCGACGAGGACGGCTGGCTGCACACAGGCGACCTTGCGAGACGGACTAAAGACGGTAATTACAAGATTACCGGGCGCATTAAGGATATGATTATACGCGGCGGGGAAAATATATACCCTAAGGAAATTGAAGAGTTTCTGTATACCTGCAGCATGGTTAAGGATGTCCAGGTAATAGGCGTTCCGGATAAGCAGTACGGAGAAGAAATTATGGCTTGTATTGTTTTGAAGGAGGGCATGACGGCTACCGGGGATGAAATAAGGGAATTAGTCCGCGCTTCAATGGCAAAGCACAAAGTGCCTAGGTATGTGGATTTTGTCGACGGCTTCCCGATGAACGCCGCGGGTAAAATATTAAAATATAAAATGCGTGAGGACGCTGTCGAGAAGCTGGGCATTCAGGATGCGGACAATATTGAAACGGCTTGATAATTATAAAATGATTGAATATTCTACCGCATACGTCGGTGTGCGGTTAGAGCCGGATTATAAATGTAAATACACCCTTGAATGTGACTTAACATTTTGGGCGGTGCAATTTTTACATCTTGTGAAAGAGAGAAAAGGAATGGATGATGTTATAAAAATCAACGGCGCAAGAATCCACAATCTAAAAAATGTGGATGTCGAAATACCAAAAAGCAAGCTGACGGTTATAACCGGCGTGTCCGGTTCGGGCAAGTCCAGTCTTGCTTTTGATACGCTATACGAAGAAGGAAAACGGCGTTATCTGATGTTTTCGGATACGGCGTTTATGATAGACAGCGTTCCCACCTTTGAAAGCATAACCGGATTGTCGCCCACGGTTGCGGTTGAGCAGCGGACAACACGCCACTCCAATCCGCGAAGTACTGTTGGAACACGCACTAAAATCAGTGCTATGCTTGCGATGTTATTCGCCAATTACGGTAAACGCGACCCGGAATATGATGACGGTTTACCGCTTGATATGGCGATGTTTCAAAAGAACTCAGCAAAGGGAATGTGCGTTCGATGTTTGGGAAGCGGTACGACCGCAACGGTAAATGAAGAATTGTTATTTGAAAATCCCGAAAGAATGTTACGGGATATATTACCGGAGGTCACACGCGGCGGCACAGGACGCAGATTCCGGGAGTTTTGCGAATTTCATCATTTCTCTTTTGAACAAAGATATTGTGATTTATCTTCGGACGAACAAACCTTACTCATATATGGTGACGGAGGAAAAACGCCGTTTAACGGTGTAATACCGTGGCTGTTGCGTTCCGGTAAAATAGAAGAAATCAGCGGACGACAAAACCATCTCTATAAAAAAGCCGGGTTAATCACTTCAAAACCCTGCCCGAAATGCAACGGTACAGGTTTGGGCGAAGCCGCATCTCACACTACTGTGGGCGGTAAAAGCATATCGGAACTGGAAGCTATGTATATCCGCGATCTGCGGAAATTCTTCACAGAAAGCAATCTGCCCGGTAAACGTCTGACCGAAGAAATCTTGCTGAAACTGGAATGTATGGACGATGTAGGGCTGCATCATCTTGCTTTGTCCCGTCCTATACCCACTTTATCGGGCGGTGAAATTCAACGCCTGTTCCTCGCCAGTTATATTATAGCCGAAATGGATTCCATCATCTTCATTTTTGACGAACCCACCATCGGTCTGCATGAAGTAGAAAAGCAAAAACTTATTTCCATTATTAAAAACTTGATTAAACGCGGCAACACGGTTATCGCCGTTGAACATGACGAAAACTTTATGAAAGCCGCTGATTATATTATCGACCTCGGACCCCGCGCCGGGGAGCATGGCGGTCAGCGGATTTTTCAGGGCTGCTATGCCGATTTTATAGGCTGTGATAATTCTCTGACTTCGCCTTATCTTTCAGGCAGAGCTGTAATGCCGATAAAAACGAAATACAAGCCTGTTGACGGTAAGAAACTGTTGACCCTCAAGCATTGCGATATTCACAACTTGCAGGATGTATCAGCGGAAATACCGCTGGGGCTGTTGGTGGGCGTAGCGGGTGTATCCGGCAGCGGAAAATCCAGTCTTATTTCTGATACTCTTGTGCCAAAGCTGAAAGAAACGCTAAAAAACAAGCTGGTGTCGGATGACGGGGACGAAACCTCAGAGGACGAGTTTTTACCCGATACCGAAATCAGCGGCACAGAGCATATTAAGAAGTGTATTATCATCGACCAGAAACCCATCGGGCGCAGCCGCACATCCTGTCCGGCGACTTACACCGGAATATTTGATAAAGTCCGTGTGCTGTTTGCCAAAGAGAGCGGTATGGATGCGGGGCTTTTCACGGTCAATTCTAAGGGTGGTTGCCGGGTATGCAAGGGTGACGGCGTGATCCATTATCATGTAGGCATGGGAAATCTTATTGACTTGGAGTGTGATACTTGCGCCGGAACAGGCTTTATTGAGGAAGCTATGTCGGTGTCGTTAGACGGAAAAAACATACGAGAGATTTTAGAAATGAGCGTTTCCGCCGCTATCAACTTCTTTAAGGAAAAAGATAAAACGATATTAAAAATGTTACAAACGCTGGAACGCGTCGGCATGGGTTATATCGGGTTGGGGCAAAAGACACCCACAATCTCCGGCGGCGAAGCACAACGGATCAAACTGGCATCGGAGCTTGGTAAATTCGGCAGCGCAAAAGGAAACGTCTACATATTGGACGAGCCTACTACTGGATTATCCTTTTCGGACAGCGAACGGTTGATACACTTAATGCAGGAGCTTGTTAATGGCGGCAATACGGTCATCGTCACCGAGCATGACCCCGCTGTTCTGTCAAATTGTGATTATATTATCGAAATGGGGCCGGGCGGCGGCAGCGACGGCGGGTATGTGCTTGCCACGGGAACGCCCGCCGAATTAAAATCAAACAGTAAGTCCATCATCGGGAGGTATTTGAAATGAACCATGCCTTTCTAAATCATCTTGACGATTATATCATCGAACACCGCTACCGCCTTGTGAACTCCGTGTTGGTATATGAAAATGACGAATTGGTTTTCGAGCGGTATTATAATAAATTTACACCGGAAAGCCGCAATCAAATTAAATCCGTTTGGAAAAGCATATTGTCCCTTACGCTTGGTATTTGCCTTGACAAAGGAATTATCGGAAGTATAGATGATCCCGTATGCCGCTATTTGCCGTCATTTAATGAAGATATACACCCCTATCACAAGCGCATGACTATCCGGCATTTACTAACTATGTCCAGCGGAATTTATTGGAACGGCGGTGTTCATTATCATTGCCCGATGTTCGAGCAGTTACGGCGTTCCCGGAATTGGATAGAGCATATCGCTGACGTGCAAATGAAAGCTCTGCCGGGTTCAGTTTTTCAATATAAAGAATGGGATGTTATTCTGCTATCTGCTGTGATAGGCGCCGCTTGCGGAAGTTCATCATGGAATATTTGCGACAAGCATTTATTTCAGCCTTTAAAAATAATAAGCGACAAATGGACACAAACAAAATGCGGCGTTGATTATCCGTCTTACGATGCAGACATTACTTCTGACTTGTCTGCCCGCGACCTTGCCAAAATCGGATTGTTAATGCTAAACGGCGGTGAATTGAATGGTGAACGGATTATATCAGAAGAATATGTAAAAGCGGCAATTTCGCCGTTAGATATAAACAGCGGCTACGGATATTTGTGGTGGTTATCGGATAAAGGCTATCACGGGCGCGGGTTCGGTGGGCAGGAGTTAAATGTATATCCCGACAATAATATTGTCGCGGTGGTTCAAGCGACCGTCACGCCAAGCAGCAAGAGCTACGGCGATATTTGCGCCGGAATTATAAACGAATAAACGCAGGGAGGTTTTATTGTGAAATTAAAAAAATGTGTTTCGGCAAATACGACTGGTATGTGCTGGACAAACAAGATGACAGAGTTCTTATCATCACCGAAAAGGTAATTGAGAAGCATCCATATCACAATGCAGCAGGTATAAAAAATAAACAGGGAACAGCTGATAAATAACTTTTCCTTGTTTATTTTATTGTTATTTTCATTTCTATTGTTGTATTACCTATTTATTCTCTGTCCTGCCTGATTGCCCTTTTTAACCTGGGGAACAGGATTACTGCCAAAGACCCTCCGATTAAAGCCGTAAAAAGCTGAGATACTGAAAACATACCCGATATTACTTTTGCCTGTGGTGCGGGAAGATTCAATAACAGAGGGATAGCTATAAGCACGATGCCTGTATAGAGAACCAGGAATTTTGCCAAAGCGGCTGTAATCAGGGTAATGATATAAACCAAATACTTATGCCCCTTCTTATAATTGCCGGCAAAGTGCCATATCAGAACAATTGTTATATTCCCGAGTATTATAAAGGGTATTAAACTCCATAAGGGACCGATCCCTATAAATTTCGCCAGTACAGGCGAGAACACAGCTACCGTAAGCCCTGCCGGAAGTCCGATTGTCATAACCGAGGTAATCAGCATAAGGTTAACAATTGAACCTGTAACAATAGTATTTCCCAAAGCTGATGTCAACGCCTGCAAAACTACAACCAAAGCTATAAAGACTGCTGTCTGCGTAATCCAAAGGATTTTTTCTTTCAAAATTATAACCGACCTTTCACTTTATTGACTTTCCGATTTAATTATAGTATAATTAATGCGTACTGAACAATTACACATTTTGTGGAATTGTTCCCAGAAACAGACAAGTCTGTTTCTGGGTGCGAAAAAAGCA
>DBCY01000100.1:0-15302 GCA_002293295.1 Ruminococcus sp. UBA946
AATGCGGTGCAAAAATCACTATTTATGTGCATATTGATGATTTTCGAACACGCCCTAGTATAGAGAAAGGGTTTTTATTTTATGAACGGTAATTTAACCAACAGGGGTAATCTGCAGGTTTCTGTCGTTGAAAGCAGTAAACAGCTTCCGGTGGGAAATGCAAGCGTAAGAATAACATCAGGGACGGACGGCAGCGTAATCGAAGAGCTTAAAACTGATGTTTCAGGGCAGACTCCGGTAATTGATTTACCCGCGCCGCCCCTGGAATATTCTATGCAGGCGGAATATGAAACCCGTCCGTATTCAACATACAGCATTACGGTCAGCGCACCGGATTTTGAAACCTATCATATTTCGGGCGTTCAGATTCTTCCCCAGAGTACGGCGCTTCAGCCGGCTTACATAAAAGCCGCTTCCGCTTCCGGCTTCAACGTACGTAACGTGCTGATTCTGCCGCATACGTTATGGGGGGATTATCCCGCTAAAATTCCTGAGGATGAGGTTAAAGAGCTGCCGAAAGGGGAGGGCTTCGTTATTCTTCCCGAACCTGTCGTACCTGAATTCGTGGTAGTGCATTTAGGACAGCCCAGCGACAGCTCGGCGGAAAATGTATGGATTTATTTTAAGGATTATATAAAAAATGTCGCCAGCAGCGAGATTTATTCTACCTGGAGCAAGGAAACCATAAAAGCAAACGTATTAGCGATACTATCATTCACTATGAACAGGATTTATACGGAATGGTACAGGAGTAAGGGTTATAATTTCACCGTGACAAATTCAACGCAGTTTGACCAGAGTTTTGTGAACGGACGTAATATTTTCAGTGAAATATCAAATGTTGTGGACGAACTTTTTACAATGTATGTTACAAGGGAAAACATATCGCAGCCTTTATTCACACAGTATTGCGACGGGATAAAAGTGCAGTGCAGGGGGTTGTCGCAGTGGGGTTCTAAATCCATGGGCGATGAAGGATATGACGCCGTTTCAATACTTAAAAGCTATTACGGTTCGGATATTTATCTTGCCAATGCCGAAAGGGTTGAGGGGGTTCCGCTTTCCTGGCAGGGCGAAACACTTATGAACGGTTCGTCGGGAGCTCCGGTAGAAATGATTCAAAAGCAGCTTAACAGGATTTCGGATAACTATTCCGCCATAAACAAAGTTAATGTGAACGGGTATTACGGCGATGAAACCGAAAGGGCAGTGGTTAAATTCCAGGAAATATTCAATATGCCGGTTACCGGTACCGTTGATTTTGCCACCTGGTACAGAATATCGAACATCTTTACCGGAGTTTCAAAGCTGACATAATCGTAAAAACAAAAGTAACGGCTTCCTTAAAGCTATTAATGCATAAATTTAAAGGACGGCGTTTTGCCGTCCTTTATGGTGATATAAGGGTTATTCTTATTAAAATATAAATATAGTCTGAATTTTTTTCATATTATTATTTTAAATAATTATGTAATTCTTGACATATAAGGGAATATGCAGTATAATATAAATTTAGAACTGATGTTAAATATAAACGGTTTTTACCGGGATGGAGGATTTTTATGTCTTTAAAGAAAACTAAAATATCAGCGGAAGGATATAAAAAACTTGAAAAGGAGCTTGAATACCTTATAACTGTAAAACGAGCCGAGGTTGCGCAGAAGCTTAAGGAAGCGCGTGCCTTCGGCGACCTTTCGGAAAATGCCGAGTATGACGAGGCAAAAAATGAACAGGGTATTCTCGAAGCCCGCATACAGGAGATGGAGTATACAATCTCAAATGCGGCTATTGTTGACGAATCTGAATTGTCAGCCGACGAGGTCGGCGTTGGTTCTGTAGTGACATTCAAAGACCTTGAACTCAACGAAAAAATGGTGCTTCAAATAGTAGGTTCAACCGAAGCCGACCCTGACAATAACAAAATATCCGATGAATCGCCAATTGGTCTGGCTGCTTTAAGGAAACACGTCGGTGATGTAATTCAGGTTGAGGCTCCCGTCGGGATTATCAATATGGAAATAATTGAAATAGGTAAATGAAACGGTTATTAAGGGAAAGGAAATTTATATATACCCCCAAAATACGATTTATCAAATCCCCCTAATCATCCCGATAAAGATTTTGATGAACGGCAGAATGATTATTGGTCCTTGTTGGTTTGATAAGGATAATGAAAATGCCATATATAGCAGCAATGTTAATTTAATCAAATCCGGAATAACCCCGGATGGCTATGTTGAAAAACTCATTATAAATATCCGAACTGGATAACAAAAGCAATGTGGTTTGATAAAAAATCTTTTAGATAATTATAGACCTTCATAAACATGTATACTCAGCTGTTAAATCCGGCAGGTAATTTAAATATAAATCGAAAGGGATTTTAAAATGTCCGAAGAAAACATAACCATAAATACAGAAAACAGCGGCGAAGATACGCAGCCCGAGCAGGATATTCATATCCTGAAAAAAATCAGGATAGACAAGCTGGACGAATTAAAGGCAAACGGTAAAAATCCGTATGAAATAACAAAATTCGGCGCCGATACGCAGAATGCTGTAATCCGCGGGGATTTCGAAAGGCTTGAAAACACCGATGTTAAAATCGCAGGGCGCATTATGTCATGGCGCGATATGGGGAAGGCTAATTTTATCGACGTTAGGGACAGCTCCGACCGTATGCAGGTTTACGTCCGCATGAACGACATAGGCGAGGATGAATTCGCCGAATTCAAGAAGTGGGATATAGGCGATATTGTCGGCGTTGAAGGGTTCGTCTTCCGCACAAGGAAAGGTGAAATCTCAGTCCATGCTAAGAAAATCACACTGCTGTCAAAATCCCTGCTGCCGCTCCCCGAAAAATGGCACGGTTTAAAAGACCAGGATATGCGTTACCGGCAGCGTTACCTTGATTTAATCTGCAATCCCGGGGTGAAGGACACGTTCATTAAAAGAAGCCGTATTCTTTCTGAAATACGAAGCTTCCTTGACGGAAGGGGTTACCTTGAGGTTGACACCCCCGTACTCCATACCCTTGAAATCGGTGCGGCAGCGCGGCCTTTCATAACCCACCACAATACGCTTGACCTTGATATGTACCTGCGTATTGAAACCGAGCTTTATCTTAAAAGGCTTATAGTAGGCGGTTTTGACAGGGTATATGAAGTCGGGCGGATATTCCGCAACGAAGGTATGGACACCTATCATAATCCTGAATTCACGTCGGTTGAACTTTATCAGGCTTATACCGATTATTTCGGGATGATGGATTTGATTGAGGAAATGTATACCGGTATAACCGAAAAAATCTGCGGAACCCTGCGGATTTCATACCAGGGAACTGAAATAAATATGGCTTCCCCTTGGGAAAGGCTTACAATGGCTGAGGCTGTCAGGAAATACGCGGGTGTTGATTATTATTCTTGGGCTGACGACGAGGCGGCAAGAACCTGCGCAAAGGAACACCATGTTGAAGTGCCGGAGGGTAAAAATGCGGCAAAGGGGCATGTCCTGACGGCGTTCTTTGAGGAATTTGCCGAGGCTAAGCTTATTCAGCCGACAATTATATACGATTACCCGGTTGAAGGCTCGCCGCTGGCAAAAAGGAAGCCCTCCGACCCAGCGTTTACGGAAAGGTTTGAATTTTTCATTTATGCGAGGGAAATGGGCAACGCTTTCTCAGAGCTTAACGACCCCATTGACCAGCGCGAAAGGTTCGTAAAACAGGTAGAGGCGAAACGCGCTCAGGGGGCAAACGCGGAGGTCGACGAAGATTTTATAACTGCGCTTGAATACGGTCTTCCCCCGACGGGCGGCCTCGGATTCGGTCTTGACAGGCTTGTCATGCTTCTCACCGACAGCGCCTCAATCAGGGATGTTCTGTTGTTCCCGACAATGCGTCCGGCTGAACATACGGAAAGAGACAGATTGCAAACTGATACATGATATATTAATTACAGTGTTTACGTTCACACCGTTAAACGGGTTGATAAAAAAGTATATGTATAATAAAAAATGAGGATTGTCATATGAAGCGTATTAATTTTAAAAAAATATTACGTTTATTTTTCGGAAGGACTTTTATTCTGATAATAAGCCTTCTTTTTCAAATGCTGTTCTTCTTTTTGGTAATAAAGACGCTTAATGACAGTCTTATGGCATTTTATTGGATTTCCATGGTTTTAACCGCGATTGTAGTTATCTATATTATCAATGATAACTGCAATCCGAGCTTTAAGCTTGCCTGGATGGTACCTGTGCTTGTTTTCCCCGTATTCGGAGCGATTTTGTATATTTTCCTGAAAATACAGCTTGGTTCTTATATTATAAATAAGAAGCATATGAAAATAATTGCCGATACCCGCAGATATATTCTGCAGAACACCGATGTTATTAATGAACTTGGAAGCATTAACGCCGGCGAAAAGAATTTTGCTCAGTATATGAACATATTCGGCGGTTATCCGGTTTATAAAAACACGTCCGCTGAATACTTCCCGCTTGGGGAGGATAAGTTCAAAGTCCTGATAACTGAGCTTGCCAGTGCGAAGAAATACATTTTCATGGAGTATTTTATAATCGAACGCGGCGAGATGTGGAATACAATACTCGATATCCTCATACAAAAAGTAAACGAAGGCGTCGAGGTAAGGGTTATGTATGACGGAATGTGCTCGCTCATACTTTTACCTCACAGTTATCCTAAAACGCTTAATAAGCTGGGTATAAAATGTAAGATGTTTTCACCGCTCAAACCCGCGCTTACGACCGTGCAGAACAACCGCGACCACAGGAAAATCGTCGTTATTGACGGGCATACGGCTTTTACCGGCGGGATTAACCTTGCCGACGAGTATATTAACAAATACGAAAGATTCGGTCACTGGAAGGATACCGCAATAATGCTCAAGGGTGAGGCGGTAAAAAGCTTTGCCGTTATGTTTCTGCAGATATGGAATATAACAGAAACGGAAAAAGAGGATTATACGAATTATATATGCAGTGATTATGGTGAAATGAATCAGGATAAAAGCGAAGGAAATCCTTCCTTAAACCTTGGGGGTTATTTTATTCCTTACAGCGACAGTCCCCTTGACAAGGAAAACGTCAGTGAAAATGTCTATATCGATATTCTTTACAGAGCAAGGAATTATGTCCATATAATGACTCCTTACCTAATTCCGAGCAATGAAATGATGCTGGCAATCACATACGCCGCAAAGAGGGGAGTAGAGGTCGTCGTAGTAATGCCCCATGTCCCCGATAAAATGTATGCATATCTGCTTGCCCGGACTTATTATGCCGAACTGATAACCGCCGGGGTAAAAATCTATGAATACACACCGGGGTTTATACACGCAAAAATGTTTACAAGCGATAACGAGAAGGCTGTGGTCGGTTCAATCAACATAGATTACAGAAGCCTGTTCCTGCATTTCGAATGCGCCGCATACTGCTACTCTAACAGCGTGGTTTCGGATATCGAAAAGGATTTCAGGGAAACAATAAAAAAATCCCGCCAGATTTTTCTGGAGGACTGTAAAAAATACAGCATTATTAAGGGCTTTATCGGGAGATTCCTGCGTTTGTTTGCGCCGCTTATGTAATCAATTTTTCATAATTGAAACAGGCATGGAATTTACTTTATTTGTTTTGCAAAAGTTATTAAATTATAATCTGACCATTGACCGCTGAATAATTGAAATTGATACCTAAGCCGTATTTATGCCAGCTGAAAGGACAAAAGTATTATGAATCTAAACAAGGAAAATATAATAAAAATCACAGGGATTCTTGCTTTCTGCATACTGTTCTTTTCCGCGCTTCAGAATATGAAGTCAGTTTTAAACGGAATATCGACGGCGTTTTCTTACATAATGCCTTTTATAACCGGAGCCGTCATAGCTTTTATTATTAACGTACCTATGAATTTTTTTGAAAGGAACCTGTTCCCGAAATCTAAAAAGCTTAAAAAGCTGCGCCGTCCGCTTGCACTTGCGATAACCCTGCTGATTATAGTTTTAGCTATAACGGCTCTGCTTGTTACGGTTATACCCGAGCTTATTTCAACCCTGACGACGCTGGGCGAAAGGATACCGTCTTTTGCAAGAAACGCCAATGACAGGCTTGAGGAGCTTTTTGCCGATTATCCCGTATTGCGTCAGTGGGTTGCGCAGCTTGACGATTTTGACTGGAACGGCGTTATTAAATCAGTATCCGGATGGCTTTCAACGGGATTAGTGTCGACAATAAGCATCGCGGGGAACGCCGTGAGCGGTATAGTCACATTTTTCATAGGGTTTGTGTTTTCTATGTATGTGCTTATGCAGAAGGAAAGACTGGGACGTCAGTTAAGGCTTATACTATACACCTTGTTTTCGGAAAACCGCGTCGATAAATTCTATGAAATAACTTCTGTGTCTTCAAAAACCTTTTCAAGCTTTTTGTCCGGTCAGTGCCTTGAAGCATGCATACTTGGGTTAATGTTTGCTGTGGTAATGTCAATCTGCCGGATGCCTTATGTTGCCTTAATAAGCGTGCTGATTGCATTTACGGCATTGATTCCGCTTGTCGGGGCGTTTATAGGGTGCGCAGTCGGAGCTTTCCTGATTTTTATGCAGAACCCTGTGCAGACGATATGGTTTATAATTATATTCCTGGTTCTGCAGCAGATTGAAGGCAACCTTATTTATCCCAGGGTGGTGGGTAATTCAGTAGGGCTTCCCGCTATATGGGTGCTGGCGGTAATAACAATAGGCGGAAGGCTTATGGGAATTCCGGGTATGCTGGTCATGATACCGGTGAGCTCGGTATTGTATTCAATATTCAGGGAGTTCATTTATAAAAAAGTTAAAACAAGAAGCGCTCGGGTTAAAAAAATGTTCGGGGTAATAAAATAACCGGCATAAACATGGGGCTATCTTATTTTTCTGGACTTAATTACCTTCATACGGGAAAACTCCTCGCGTTCCTTTTCTTCAAGACTTACTGTTATGAACTTTATTTGTTCCTGATAACGGGGTATAACTATATTCTGTAAAGCATTTGCCCTTGTCTGCGTTTTCCGGATCGAATTGGTAAGCCGGTAAACGCTGTTTTCAATTTCGGCAAGCTTTACAGTCATTTTTTTTGCTCTGTCAAAACAAATATATGCTTTGTCGACAAATGAATCGGTATTCATAAAACCGTAATTCAAAGTCGGAACAGTGCCGGCAATCTTTATTCTGGGAATCTCGCAGCCCATAACGCTCCGGTAGGTGACGGAAAGACTGTCGTCAACGGTCATGCCTCCTGAAATATCGTTAATGACGCCGTTTATGATATTAGCTGTTTGCAAAGCCTGATAAGCCTCTTTGTAAGTATCCTCAACAGAACCCCGGATTTCTTTTGCCTGTTCGACCAGCGACATAAGCTCCCTGATAAGGATATTGCGTTTTTTATCCATCAGTTCAAACCCGAGCTGTGCCAGGGAAAGCGATTTTTTTATATTCATAAGGTTGCCTTTAGTCGGAAAAACCTGCTCAGCCATAATCCAATATACTCCTTTATCAGTTCAGAATAAATTTTTCCGCAGCCATTGGATTGTATTTTTCTTCCAGAAGCTTTTCGTCTACACGTTCAAGTGAGGTTTTCGGAAGAAGCGAAAGTATATCCCAGGCTAAATCTAAGGTTTCATCAATTGTACGGTTTTCATCGGATGCCTGCGAAATAAAGTATTTTTCAAAAACCTTGCCGAAGTACATAAAAGACTTGTCAGTATCGGTCAGCTCGTCTTCGCCTATGACGGACGCCAGCGCGCGGGTTTCCTGAACCTTGGCATATGACGCGAAAAGCTGATTTGCGGCGTCGGAATGGTCGTAACGCGTATACCCTGAACCGATACCGTCCTTCATAAGACGCGAAAGTGACGGCAGGACGGAAACAGGGGGATAAATACCCTTTTGGTCTAAAACACGGTCAAGAACAATCTGTCCCTCCGTTATATAACCCGTTAGGTCGGGGACAGGATGCGTTATATCATCGTTAGGCATTGTGAGAATCGGGATTTGAGTAACGGAACCGCCGGAACCCTTAATAATTCCCGCACGCTCGTAAATTGAAGCAAGGTCGGAGTAAAGATAACCGGGGTAGCCTTTTCGCCCGGGGATTTCACCCATTGAGGATGAGAATTCGCGGACGGCTTCAGCATAGGAGGTCATATCGGTAAGTATAACAAGAATATGCATATTCTTTTCATATGCCAGGTATTCGGCAACGGTCAGCGCGCATCTCGGAGTAATAATCCTTTCTATGACAGGGTCGTTTGAAAGATTGAGAAACATCACGACGCGCTGCAGGACTCCGCTTTCCTCAAAGCTTCTGCGGAAGTAGTCGGCAACGTCGTTCTTAACGCCCATCGCAGCAAAAACAACGGCAAAATCCTGACCGTTTTCATCGGCAATATGCGCCTGGCGTACAATCTGGACGGCAAGCTTGTTGTGTGAAAGACCGGAACCTGTAAATATCGGAAGCTTCTGACCTCTTATCAGGGTGACAAGAGCGTCGATTGCCGAAATACCCGTATTTATATAGTTGTGCGGATAAGCGCGTGAAACGGGATTCAAAGCTCTGCCGTTAATATCGGCTGTTTTCTCGGCATAGATTTCACCGAGACCGTCAACCGGACGCCCCGCTCCGTTAAAAACCCTTCCAAGTATTTCTGGGGATAAGGGCATTTCCATTGGTTTTCCGGTAAAACGGGTTTTTGTATTTGTTAAGGATAACCCTTTCGTTCCCTCAAAAACCTGAAGAACAACCCTTTCCCCCCGGATTTCAACAACCCGCCCGATTCTGCTGCTTTTGTCATCAAGCCGTATTTCAACAACCTCGTCATATGAAACGCCGGCAGCATTATCAAGTACGACCAAAGGTCCGTTTATTTCACTGAATCCCACATACTGTAAGCTCATAATAATACTCCGTTCAGCTATTAACAGCGTTAATAAATTTTTCAGCGCATTTTATCCTTTAAATTCCTGATAACCCTTTTAATTTCCACATCAAGGAGATGGAACTTATTCAGGTCGTCGTTAGGAATGTCATATTTCATTCTGATGATTTTTTCAAATAACCCCGTTTTTACGATTTCACTTACGGGTATGCCGGAAGTAACGGCGGTTTTAGTATTCCTGTAAAGCTTAAGTATAATTCCCATCATATAAAACTGCTTTAGCAGCGGTACGAAAGTATCATCCTTATGGAAGGCGTTCTGCTGCAGGAAGCCTATACGGATTATACGGGCAATTTCGATAACAAGCTTCTGGTCCTCAGGCAGAACATCGGAACCTATAAGCTTGACGATTTCCAGAAGCTTATTTTCCTCATGCAGAATATCGGAAATTTTCTGGCGGTGCTTTAAAAAATCAATACTGACGTTTTCATTGTAATAATCGGCAAGCTCGTCCGTATAATCGGAATAGCTGTCATTCCAGTTAATAGCCGGATAATGCCTGGAATAGGCAAGCGACTTGTCAAGAGCCCAGAAGCAGCGGACAAACCTTTTTGTGTTCTGGGTAACGGGTTCGGAGAAATCGGAACCCTGCGGTGAAACCGCGCCGATAATAGTGACCGAGCCTTCTTTGCCGCATAATGTCTCGACATAACCCGCGCGTTCGTAAAAATCAGAAATTCTTGACGGGAGATATGCGGGGAAGCCTTCTTCCGCCGGCATTTCTTCTAACCGTCCGCTGATTTCACGTAAAGCCTCAGCCCAGCGCGAGGTCGAATCCGCCATAATGGCGATATGGTAACCCATATCACGGTAATACTCCGCAATCGTGATACCCGTATAAATTGAAGCCTCACGCGCGGCAACCGGCATATTTGATGTGTTAGCAATCAGGATAGTCCGGTCGCTGAGGGCTTTACCCGAACGCGGGTCGGTTAGCTCCGAAAACTCTTCAAGCACATGGGTCATTTCGTTGCCGCGTTCGCCGCAGCCTATATAAACAATAATGTCGGCGTCACACCACTTAGCAAGCTGATGCTGGGTCATGGTCTTCCCAGTGCCGAAACCGCCGGGAACGGCGGCGGCGCCGCCCTTTGCTATGGGCAGAATCGTATCAATAATCCGCTGACCCGTTATAAGGGGTTTACTGACGGGAAGACGGTTTTTAAAGGGACGTGTCTGCTTAATCGCCCATTTCTGCACCATCGTAATCTCTTCAGCGGTTCCGTCGTCTTTTTTCAGACGGATAAGAATATCGTTAATTGTATAATCACCGTCGTCGGCAGTCCAGATAACTTCGCCGGATAAACCTGGGGGGAGCATAAAGCGGTGTTCGACAACAGGCGTTTCGGGGCATACGGCAAAAATTTCACCGCCATTCAGATAATCACCCGGCGCAGCGGTAAAGGTGACGGAATACTTCATTGCAGTGTCAAGGGCGGGAATAATATTTCCTTCTGAAATAAAAGCGCCGGAAATCTCCTCAAGCTTTTTTAAGGGACGTCCGATACCGTCGAAAATATTTGAAATTATCCCCGGACCCAAAGTTGCGGACATAGGCATGCCGCTTCCCGAAACCGGCTCGCCCGGTTTAAGACCGGTGGTCGGTTCATAAACCTGTATGGTAGTTTCGGACGAATTAATGGAAATAACCTCGCCTATCAGGCGTTTTGTGCCCACATAAACCATTTCAAGCATCATAAAATCCCTTGTACCCTTTACCTTAACGACAGGTCCGTTGACTGCGAAAACAGTATTCAAGCTTTACCCTCCTCATATGCCTTTATATTCCTCATAGCAAACAGCTTTTTTTGTTCTTCGAGGGCGGAATCAAAGGTTTTATCATTGATTATACCTTTTGAAACGTTATAGACCGACAACCCGCCGATTTGTATTTTTTCATCGGCTTTAAAAGTAACATTACCGGACTGTACTGCTTTTTTAAGCGTACCGGCATATTTAATATCATCATTTGAAAGGAATATCTCAGTATCCCCTGAAATATTTATGATAAGAAGCGTCTTAATCAGACTTTCAAGATATTCGGGCGTTTTCCTGTATTCGCTGATTTTTTCTTCGACTGCCGAGAAAACATGAGAGGCGAGCTTTTGTCTGTGATTAAGGACCGCTTTTTTCATTTCAAGCTCCGCTACGGATAAATCCCGTATATAATTGTAATCGTTTTTCTTTGTTCCGGTTGAAAAATGTTTTTCCGAAGCAAACATCGCCTCGGCTTCGGCTGAATTTAATATAATATTTTTTTCTTTTTCGGCTTCATCAAGTATCGCGGCTATTTCACTGTCAACCTGACTGTTCACCGCCGCTGAAAAGTTTTTTAATTTTTCCTCACGGTATGATGTATTATTCATAAAATCCCTCCGTAGAACAACATTAATCGGAATCTGCAAGCTGACGGAATTATAATTTTAGTCCTATTGCGGTTTCAATATAATCTGAAATATTTTCTGTTATATCCGAGCTTCCGTGACGGTCGGGGATTTCCAGAATTAAAGGCTGTCTGCGGTTCAGCTTCAGGTCATAGACGAACCGTTTATTATTCCTGACAAGTTTTTCAGTGATAAGTATTAATGCGGTATCTTCATTTTCCATAGCCTTCATTAAGACTTTTTTTAATTCGTCAGAATCATGGGTTACAGTTCCTTCAACCCCGGCAAGCCGCATACCCAAAAGGGTATCGGTGTTGTCGCTTATTAAATAAAACCGCATAACCGGAACCCTCTTTTCCTTATATTATATTTTTTTGCATTACATTTAAAGGTTACCTATAATCATGAATGCGATAAGGAAACCGTAAAGCGCGACGCCTTCACCGAGCGCCACAAAAATCAGCGCCTTGGAAAATGTTTTGGGTTCTTCACTTACGGCTCCAATGGCCGATGAAGCGGCGGAAGCAACGGCAATACCGCAGCCTATGGAGCCAAGACCCACGGCAAGAGCGGCTCCGATATAGCCGAGGCCTGCATTAAGATCAACGGCGGTTTCAGCAGGGGTAACGCCGGCGGTTTCGGCGGAAACAAACTGACCTACCGGAAAAATTGTGCAGAAAATCAAGACACCGAAAAAAGTGCAGAGATTGGCAATTAAAGCGTTTTTCGCTTTTTTGCCGTTTGATTTTCTGATGTAATTTATAACCGGCATTGAAAGAAGGACAACGACAAGAAGCGGCAGAAGAAAAATATACATACTTAAACCTCCAATAATAAAATTAATAATCGTTTTCGTTATAATTTATTCTTACAGGGGTAAACGGCTGGCCTTCGGCGTTATAAAAACGCGAGAATATTTCATAGAACTCCAGACGAAGAACCTGAATCCCGACAATCATACCCTCCATAGCCATTACAAAGATGTTCCCTATTATGATAATAAAAGGCGACGCGCCTGCAGAAGCGGATTCAGCGAGAGCCATTACAACCGACATCATACCTGCATGTGAAAGTACAAAACCGCCGATTCTGACAAAGGAAAGCGTATTTGTGGCATAACCGAGCATGAACTCAAACACCTCAAAGAAGTTGGAGGCTATAAAGTCGCCGATTCCGCTTTCCAAATGAAACGCTTTTCCTGAAACCCAGTGGGAAAGCGGTTCGCGTAAAAACATCATCATAACCGGAAGAACAATGAGGAATATAACATAAGGCGCCGTAAAAAGCTTTATTTCAAAAAGTGAAAAAACCAGTCCCGAAAGCAAGGAGCCGAAGAAAACAAACCCGGCAATACCGTTGTTCCCGAATAAGGACTTAATCAGGTCCTTGTTTTTTAACCCGATTATGATATTTATTATTATTGATATAAATATAACAGCGACGCCGATTATGATTGCTCCGTAAAGCACAGCGTTTATATTTTCCATTGCGCGAAACGGCAGAAAGGGAATACCGAGCTTTTCATAAAGCGGGTCAAGCAGCTCTTCAAATCCGAAGACGCTTCCGAAGAGCAAACCGAATACTGCGCTGGAAATACCGATGCGAGCCATAATGGGTCCGAGAGAAAACCTTTTATACCTCCAGAGCAAGGCGCCGAGAACTGATATTATAATACCCTGCCCTAAATCACCGAACATAATTCCGAACAGTAAAACATACGTTACTGCAACAAGAGTTGTCGGATTAATCCCGTTATATGACGGCAGCCCGTACATATCAACGAACATAGAAAAAGGCTCTGAAAATTTATTATTACGCAGCTTAATGGGGGGGGCAAGGTNNGGCAAGCTTGCCGTTGTTATCCGCAGGCTGGAGAACAAGCGATATACCGGGCATATTGTCGAACATTCTGTGAAATTCATCATATTCTTTGGTCGGAATAAATCCGACAATAAAGAATTTATTATTGATTACTGACGCTTTGTTCCTGAGGGCAAAATTATCATGCTGTGTTTTAAACTTGGAAAACAGTTTGTTAAGATAGGTCTTTTCATTTTCGTATACAGCATTAAGCTCCTTTAAAATATTTTCAAGCACAAGCCGGTCTTCTTCCGCCATTTCTGAGGCTAATTTTAAACCGTCCGCCGTATTTCCGTGCACGAAATCAGGTATCCGGACGCGTTCAAAGAAAAGGCTGTCAAATATTTCATCAATTTCTTCGGAGCAGTCCGCAGGTGTAAAATAAAGCCCCCATAAAAACTCTTTTTCCGCGCTTAACCTGATAAAGAAAAACAGCTTGTCATCATAATAAGGGAATTTTTCATAGCTGTCAACCGGAAGCCTGCCGAAACGAACTTTGATATACCTTAAGGCAAAAATCTGCTGTAAATCAACATTCAAACCCTGTAAATGGATTAACTGACTTACAGCCTGATTATGAGTTTTAAGGTTCTCTGTTATTTCAAGCTGCTTTGCCTTTAAAACATCAGTTTTTTCATGCAGGGACTTAAGGTAAGAATTGATTCGCCTGACTGAAATATCCGCAATATCAGAATAATCAGCATTTTCATATTTTATACCGAGCTTAGTTCCAAGGTCTGACAGCAGCTTTACGGTAGCGGCATACGGATTTTCTTCTTTTAATATATTAAACCCCTTTATATTGCCGGTGACCTTCGCAGCCGGTTCGATATGAAAAAAACCGCACTCGCTGAGCTTAACCAGCACATTGTCAAGTTCCCCCGCAAAACCCGTTATATTGACAAATTCCATTTTCTCTATGGAGGACATAATAAAAACAGCACCTCTTTTATTAAATTATAATAAGCGAATCAATTTGTGGAGCGGGAATTTTATATCTGATAGCTTCAATTATTTTTATAAGATTATGAACCTCGGTTTCTCTGAGGGACATAAACGAATAAACGCATAACGGAGCCGTCTGTGATTTACTGAAAGCCCGTTTGGTCTGAATAAATCTGAGCTTCTGAATACTCAGCTCAAGGTTATCCTCACCGATGCCTAAAGTTTCCATTTGTCTTCCGTAAAAAGTTTTGGAAAATCTTAATAAAAATTCTCTCATATTACCGTCTGAGTAAATTTCCGCTAATTTATTTTTATTTAACCGTCCCCAGAACGGAAGCATATTTTGAACGGCTGTTTTTTCATCTGTTCTGAAAAAAGAAATCATACGGTATAAATTTATAACATTAATCAGGTCTGTATCCGATGTTATCAGAGATTTTAATATTTCAGAGTCCTCTTTTTGAAAGCGGACTGCCCGGAGCAGACGGTTAAGATAATAAGTGCGTATTCTGTATTCACATTCCGAATAGTCAACCCTGCCGTTTTTGTCGGGTTCTATACCACAAAGGATATTATAATAGGGAGTTTTTTTCAACAGCTCTAAAAGTCCGGAAAAAGAAGTAACCTTTGTTAGTCCGATGTAATCAATAAGCGAGTATGGATTATAAAATATCTGAACATTGGATATATGCTCAGAGGATTTTGCATTAATGCCCCGTATACACTTCAAAATTTCCGATACCTCGGAAAGGAGGAACATGTAATTATAAAACTCATGCCCGGCGAGTCCCTCAAAATTTATGATTTTAAGGTATGTCTGGAATAAATCCTTCCTTAGCAGGTTTTCAAGCATTCCTCTGTATATAGTACCGGTATCAGTATTTGACAGAATGTTTTTATAATGCGTATAATGCTTAAGGTAACCGGCAGCTTGTGAAACATCTGACAAATTTTTAAGCGCATTATAATCCTTAAGGGTAAGATGCCTGCCGTAAATCGCTTTTATTTTAGAAACAGTGGCATTATATTTGTTAGACAGGAAACATCACCGCCTTTTTACCGTCAGTATTAAAGACAGTAAATAATTATTTTATAAAACTTATATTAGGGCGTGTTCGAAAATC
>DBCY01000100.1:15409-17849 GCA_002293295.1 Ruminococcus sp. UBA946
AATTATCGAACACGCCCTAATCCAGTTCATTAATTATTTTCAGAAATATCTCTTCAGCCCATTTATCACTATTTTTTTCAAATAATTCATCAAGTCGTTTTATTTCAGCCTGACGCAGGTTTTCTGTTTGTGCAAGCTTTTGTTTTGTTTTTTCTTTTTCATCTTCCTTAATACGGGCAAGCTTTTGCTCTGTTTCCATGATTTTTTCCCGCGTGATTTTACTTTTTTTTTCCTTAGCTTCAGCAACGGTCTTATTTCCTTCAAACACGGCGCGTTCCAGTTTATCTTTAGCTAGTCTTTCAATTTCAAGAATTTCCACTATAATATTTTCCATTATTACTGTTCATCCTTTCATTACGATACACAGCTTTAACACGGCATAATGATGTTTTTCTCATTACGCAATGAATACCTATAATTCCCAATAATGCGGAATCATAGGCATTTATTATACAATGTCAGATTCTGAAAAAATATATAAACAGGGTCAGTATACGGTAGACGGAAATAATAAAGTCAGTAGAATAATATTAATTCTTCAAGCTGTGGAGCGGCGCGGGAATCTGCCCCCCGCGGTTAATAAATTTAGACGGCAGATAATTATTTACCGGCATAACCGGACTTCTTCCGAATAAACCGCCCCAGTCAAGAACATCGCCTTCTTTTTTGCCTATTGCCGGAATTATACGCACGGCTGTAGTTTTCGTATTTACCATGCCAATGGCGGCTTCGTCGGCAATAATACCGGAAATAATATCCTCATGCGTATCTCCGGGAATAACAATCATATCAAGTCCCACAGAACATACGGCAGTCATGGCTTCGAGTTTTTCAATCCTTAACGCACCGCATTCGGCGGCTTCAATCATTCCGGCGTCTTCGGAAACAGGGATAAACGCTCCTGAAAGCCCGCCGATTCGCGAGCATGCCATTACGCCGCCTTTTTTTACCGCGTCGTTAAGTAAAGCGAGGGCGGCGGTAGTACCGAAAGCGCCGCATTTTTCAAGACCGATTTCTTCAAGTATATGCGCTACCGAATCGCCTACGGCAGGTGTCGGCGCAAGAGAAAGGTCGACGATTCCGAACGGCACGCCAAGCCTTTCGGAAGCCTGAACGCCTACAAGCTGACCGACCCTGGTAATTTTATATGATGTTTTCTTAATTACATCCGAAATCTGAGCAATATCAGCGTCAGGGTATTTTGTAAGCGCTGACCTTACGACGCCGGGACCCGAAACTCCGACATTTATAATACAGTCAGGTTCCCCAACTCCGTGGAAAGCCCCTGCCATAAACGGGTTATCATCAACCGCATTGCAGAACACGACAAGCTTTGCGGCTCCGAAGCACTGATTATTGGAGGTAAGCTCCGCGCATTCCTTGATAATACGTCCCATCATTTTACAAGCGTCAAGGTTAATGCCTGTTTTCGTCGAGCCGATATTTACGGAAGAACATACGCGCGAGGTTGAAGCCAGAGCTTCGGGAATAGACCGGATAAGTCGTTCGTCGCCTGCTGAAAAACCCTTCTGCACCAAAGCGGAATAACCGCCGATGAGGTTTACCCCGCATGCGTCAGCGGCTTTTTCCATAGCAACAGCGAATTTTACGGGTGATGAATCGCAGGAGGCGGAAATCATTGCAATCGGGGTAACGGAAATGCGTTTGTTTATTATGGGCACTCCGTATTCCTTTTCAATGTCTTCACCGGTACGGACAAGATTTTCCGCCGAGCGCGTTATTTTATCATAAACCTTGCCGCAGGCTTTGTCAATATCGCTGTCAATACAGTCAAGGAGAGATATGCCCATTGTGATGGTGCGTATGTCAAGGCATTCATCCTGTATCATACGGATGGTTTCCAGTATATCATGAACGTTCAGCATAATAGGCTCCCAAATTCATATCAGTTAATTATATCCTGTGCATGGCATTGAAAATATCCTCATGCATAGTATGGATGTGAAGACCCAGTTCTGTTCCGAGAAGCGACATCCTGTCGGAAAGCTCGGTATAATTCCTATTCAGTTCCGAAATATCAACCAGCATTATCATAGCGAACAAATCCTGCAGAACGCTTTGGGTAACTTCGATAACATTAGCGTTGTACTCAAGGCAAATCCCGCTGACCTTAGCGAGAATCCCGACGGTATCCTTGCCGATAACGGTTATTACAGCTCTCATATAAAAACCTCAGTTCTGTATTCATGACCGTCCTTGACGCGGGTTATGCGATATTCATCATAGTTTTTACCGGGTATTCGGCAATCATAAATATATTTTTCAAATTTAATTAAGTTTCATAAATTACATTAATGATAACATAATTCCCAAACAATTGTAAGTAACAAAACAAACAAATTTATATCAACTTTTAACAAATATTCTGTCAGATTATTTAATGAAGTTAACCTGCCGGCACGGTAATTCAACGAGTAAA
>DBCY01000100.1:18010-23706 GCA_002293295.1 Ruminococcus sp. UBA946
GTTCACTCGCTAAAATACCCTGAACCTGCCGGCATCGTATATTGACATAATAAATAATTAACGGTATAATTATATAAGACTAAATCTCATCTTAGAGTACGGGGGATATAATGCCTCATATATATTTTTGAAAGGAAATCCGCTGTTATGATTGACTGCCATACTCATACCATAAATTCCCCCGACGGGTACAGTTCCGTTTCCGAAATGGCATTAAAGGCATATGAAAAAGGATTGTCGGTATTAGCCGTAACCGACCACTGCGAGGCTAACCGTTTTTTTTCAATTGAACATTACGGAAAAAAAACCAGCGGATACGAATATGATATTTATGATTACGGATTAAGATTTGAACAATCCATGAAAGATATAACTTCCGCTAAAAATGAATTTAAAGGCAGGCTTGATTTATTATGCGGTATTGAGCTTGGTCAGGCGACGCAGGATTTATCAGCTGCCGATGCTATTGCTGCAGATAAAAGGCTGGATTTTATTATTTGCTCAATGCATGAACTAAAGGGATATGATGACTTTGCTTTTCTTGACTATAATAAATATGATGTTCCTTTTTTGCTGGAATTATATTATGAGGAAATATATAAATTATGCAAATGGGGTAATTTTGACGTTTTAGGGCATCTGACATATACGCTGAGGTATATTGAGGGCAAGTATAAAATAAAGGTGGATATGAAGCCTTATGAGGATATAATTCGGGAAAGCTTCGGGCTTTTAATTGAAAAGGGCAGGGGTATTGAAATAAATACAAGCGGGTTAAGACAGGAATACGGAAAAGCATTCCCTGATTTATACTGGGTTAAAATATTCCGTGAAATGGGCGGAGAGATTCTTACCTTAGGCTCCGACGCCCATAAACCTGAAGATATAGGAAAAGGTATAAAAGAAGGACTTGAAATTGCTAAAGAGGCAGGCTTCAGTCAAATATGTTACTTTAAAGAAAGAAAACCGGTTTTTATTGATATAATATAACATATTGCTTGACAACTTTTACAAAAAAAGGTATAATCAAGTTATGGCTTATCTTTGAATTACAATAAAACAGGAGGAATTAACAATGGATACCGCTAAAATCAAAGGAACCCAAACCGAGAATAATTTACTGGCAGCTTTTGCGGGGGAATCGCAGGCAAGAAATAAGTATACCTATTATGCTTCAAAAGCTAAAAAAGAAGGTTTTGAGCAAATAGCCCAGATTTTTGAGGAAACGGCAAACAACGAAAAAGAACACGCTAAAATCTGGTTTAAGCTTTTGCATGAGGGCGATGTCCCGACTACTTTTGATAACCTGAAAGACGCTGCCGCCGGCGAGAATTTTGAGTGGACGGATATGTATGCGGGTTTTGCCAAAACCGCTAAGGAAGAAGGTTTCAACCATATAGCGTTTTTATTCGAATCAGTCGGGAAAATCGAAAAGGAGCATGAAGAAAGATACCGTACCCTTATCAGCAACCTTGAATCGAACAAAGTCTTTGTGAAGGACGGAGAGGTTGTATGGCAGTGCCAGAACTGCGGGCATATCCATTCAGGCACGAATGCTCCCAATGTTTGCCCGGTTTGCATGCATCCCCAGGCATATTTTGCCGTCAAAGCGGAGAATTATAAGTAATTACCGTAATAATATAAAAGTATCCCCGGCAGCCTTGGAATATCAGTATTTCAGGCTGCCGGGGTATTAATTTTCCGTGAAATTACGTGGAATATCTGATTTTATACATTGACAAGCATAGAAATAATTGTTATAATATATTGATTTAAACTTAATAACAAAGGGTTTGATTATTATATGTATTCAAAATTCACTAACCTTATTGACCTGAACGATATGCCCGTAAACTGGTGGAATGAAGTGCTTGAGCTGGGTTTGAAAATCGCCGGAAACCCTCAGGCTTATTCTGATGAATGCCGGGGTAAAATTATGGCTACCCTTTTTTATGAACCGTCGACACGGACCCAGATGTCATTTCAGGCGGCAATGCTGAGGCTGGGTGGTACAATAATTGGTTTTGACAACCCTGAAACCTCATCGGTTGCCAAAGGAGAATGCTTAAAGGATACGGCAAAGGTTGTGTCAAGCTATGCCGATATACTGGTTATGCGTCATAATTACGAGGGTTCGGCGAAAGCGGCGGCGCTGACAGCCGACTGTCCCATTATAAATGCAGGCGACGGCGGTCATCTTCACCCAACGCAGACGCTTACCGATATGCTTACCCTGCTAAAGGTAAAGGGACGTACCGGCAATCTTACAATCGGTCTTTGCGGAGACTTAAAAAACGGGCGAACCGTTCATTCGCTGTGCAAAGCTTTGTCATGCTTCAAAAATAACAAATTCATACTTATTTCTACAAAAGAGCTGTCGCTTCCCGGTTATGTTAAGGATATAATTACAGCTAACGGCTGCCGTTATGAGGAGGTTATAAATCTGGAAGACGCAATCGGCGGACTTGATATGATTTACATGACCCGGATTCAGAAGGAACGTTTTGAATCGGAGGATGTATATCTCAGACAAAAAAACATATTCTGTCTTGATAAGGACAAGCTTAATAAAGCGAAGGATGACTTATGTATTCTTCACCCGCTTCCCAGGGTTGATGAAATTGCATATGACGTCGACGGCGACCCGAGGGCTATGTATTTCAAGCAGGCGGAGTACGGCGTATATGTTCGTATGGCTCTGATAATACATATGCTGAAAAATCAAAAACCAACGAAGCTTTTGCTCGGCTTAGATAATAATGGTATAAAATGCGAAAATCCCAGATGCATAACAAAGCTGGAAAAATATCTTCCGGGAAGCTTCCGTATGAACGGCGGCATACCTGAATGTGAATACTGCGATGAAAGACTGAAATGACGCAGTGTCCCTGATTTATTTAAGGAGCTGGTTTTATAAGACAGCAGATTAACGATATGAATGAATTTATCGGAAACGGCATTAATAAGTTGGTTTTAAGCAATCCGTATGATAAGCTGTATAAATATAAAAAGACTGTTTTGAATAAAATTAAGGATGTTTACCAGATTGAAAGATTCACCGGAACTCAGGTTTTTCATGAGAACATAAAGAATATTACCTTCTTTACTGAAGGCAATGATATTAAATATTATAAGCAGGCAAACGCCTGGGATGACAGTTACGAATATACTTTAAAAAATACGGACGGTTCGTTTTATATCATTTCTAAAACAAAGCATGAAGGCAAGTTAAAAACAAAAGAGGAGCATAACCGAAGGAAAAATTATATTCTCCCTGATAATAAAGCAGTCCCCCCTCTCTATGACATCGGAGTAATGACAAAGGACGGCAGGATTATTAATAAAATGTATGACAAGTACAAGCAAATAAACCGTTTTCTTGAAATGCTGCATGATAACCTTTCGGATATTCCCGAGGGTGAAAGGGTTAATGTTGTTGATTTCGGGTGCGGTAAATCTTACCTCACGTTTGTGACATATTATTATCTGACGGAAATCCTCAAGCTCAGGGCATTCATTACGGGTCTTGACCTAAAGGAACAGGTTATCGGCGACTGTAACCGTATTGCTGAAAAATACGGTTATGAAAACCTTCGTTTTGAAAAGGGAGACATAGCTGATTATAGTCCGTCCCTGCCCGTTAATATTATGATTACGCTCCATGCGTGTGATACAGCAACCGATTTTGCCTTATTCAACGCTGTAAAATGGGGTGTTAAATATATTTTTTCCGTTCCCTGCTGTCAGCATGAGGTCAATAAGCAAATCGATTCAAAAAACTTGCCCCTGCTGACGAAATACGGTATCGTTAAGGAACGGGTTTCGGCTTTAATCACCGACGCCGTACGAGGCAATATGCTGGCTTACAGCGGATATAAAGTACAGCTTCTGGAATTTGTGGATTTATCGCATACGCCTAAAAATATTATGATAAGAGCCGTTAAATCCGGTATTTCACAAAAAGCAAGGCAGGACGCCTTAAATGAAGTTATCGCCATGAATGAAGAATTTCAGATACAGCCGATGATTTATAAATTGCTTTGTTGACTTTTATAATACAAAGTAATATAATACTATAAAGAGGTGGAAATATGCGGTCAATAGAAATATGTGCAGGAGCCGGTGGGCAGGCGTTAGGGCTTGAGCAAGCCGGATTTCATCATGTAGCCTTAGTGGAGATAGATGAATATGCTTGTCGAACATTGCGAAAAAATCGGCCCAATTGGAANNGATCAATATTTAGACATTGATTTACTTGCGGGCGGTATTCCTTGTCCCCCATTTTCTATTGCGGGTAAACAATTAGGACCCAATGATGAGCGTAATTTATTTCCTGAAGCATTGCGTATTATTCGAGAGTGTAATCCAAAAGCGGTTATGCTTGAAAATGTACGGGGGTTGTTTGCACCGAAGTTTATTGATTATAGAAATAAAATAAAATCCGAACTGGAAGAAATGGGTTATGCTTGTAAATGGGAATTAATACATACACACAATTATGGGGTACCTCAATTACGCCCCCGTACTATATTAGTAGCATTAAAAAGCGAATATGCTTCTTATTTTAATTGGCCGATTGGAACATCAGCTCCATTACAGACAGTCGGACAACTACTTTATCATGAAATGGCATCATGTGGTTGGAGTGGAGCAAGATTATGGATGGAACAAGCAAACGGCATAGCTCCTACGCTAGTTGGCGGTAGTAAAAAGCATGGTGGAGCAGATTTAGGTCCTTCGCGAGCAAGAGAGGCTTGGAGAAAGCTTGGTGTGGATGGTATTGGTGTAGCTGACTATCCACCTACGGCTGATTTTGAAGGGATCCCTAAATTAACTGTTAAAATGAGTGCACTTATTCAAGGTTTCCCGCCTGAATGGGAATTTATTGGAAAGAAAACTACAGCTTATCGTCAGGTAGGAAATGCTTTTCCGCCTCCTGTTGCCCGTGCTGTGGGAAATTCAATATATAAAGCTTTATTAGCAGGAGAACAAACAATTTTAATTAACAGGGAGAAAGTTATATGAGTAGAAACGGGTCGAGAGATAAACTTAAAAATATTTTTTAGAACATCTCGGTGAGGTTTTAGATTCAGAAACCTTGCGTTCTATTGCTGGTGTAAGTGAATGGGCAAGACGGATTCGTGAACTTCGTAATGAAGAAGGTTATCAGATACTTACACATAATGACCGTTCTGATTTAAAACCCGGTCAATATATTCTTGAACATTCATCACCACAACCGGCATTTTCACGCGAAATTAGTAAGGAGGTCAGAGCTTATGTACTTGACCGGAACGGTTTTACATGCCAGATGTGTGGAGCTGTAGCCGGAGAACCTCATCCATATGATCCTATGAGGAAAACTCGTCTTCATATAGGTCACATCATAGATAAAAGCATAGGTGGAACTGATGACCCTACAAATTTACGTGCCTTATGCAGTATTTGTAATGAAGGAGCGGCAAATATAACTTTGGATAGGCCATCGTATGATAAACTTCTTATTCAAGTTCGTCGTTCGTCTGGAGCTGATCAATTAAAGTTATTAGAATGGTTGATTAAAAAATTCCCGAAGCAAAGTAAAGAAATCATAGATAAGGAATGATATCATATGAGGAACTTACTTATTATCCTTGAAAATTGATTTATAAATTAATAAAGATATCGAAGTTGATATTAGGGCGTGTTCGAAAATC
>DBCY01000056.1 GCA_002293295.1 Ruminococcus sp. UBA946
AAATCCATACATTTTTCCTATGGTAACAGGTTCTTAAATTCACAGATGAACCGGTATTCAGACAGCAAATATAATTATACAGCCTGAAGTCCGAATAAAATGTCATAATCGGCAACATAAATTACTTTTATTACCATGTGTCTATAATTTCCCCGCCGGATTTATAACTGTTATAATTCTCAATTAATCTTTCGGCATAAGAAGTCCTGCATGAAAAACTCGGTCTTCCGTTTAAGACGATAACCGACCTCCTGTTCCCTATATCGACAAATTCCAGCACATCGGAATAACCAGCCGTTTTAATACTGACCGTCAGATAGGGTTCGGTATTGACGCTATCAAGGTACAGCTCCTCAGCCGGGGCTTTAAGGATATACTGATAGAAGGTTTTGAACGCTTCCGTATCCGTGTCGTTTCCGTTAAGTTTAACGGCAAAATCATCGGCGCTGCTGCCGGTAACGGTAAAATGCGCGTCAATACCGGTACCTGTGATGTCAACATTTGTCAGGCTGTAAATATAATTGCTTGTAATGAGTGATGTAGTCAGGTCAAGCGGCATGACTTTCAGCCATGGGAGCTTATCATTGCTTAACACATAAACAGCGTTAATATCCTGGGCAACACAGTATCTCCCCGTTTTGTCTTCGGTTTCATTTCCGACGGACATTTTGAAATCCCCGCCTGAAATATCCATTGAAATCTGTGCATACGGCACTCTGAGTCCGTATTTTTCCAGGTCTTCGCTTAAAGGCGCGAGCATTTCCACAGAATCAGCCGTCAGTCCGAAAACTGACTGCATAACGTCAGCCGAAGTCTCGGAATTAAGGTCCAGAACAACCGGGGAAGCAAGCCTGTGCTGGGATGAATTTCCGATAACAATGTCCGGGTTGTCCTGCCGCTTGTCATATTCAATAACAATATCATAATCAATATCCGTGCGGTTTACTGTGAGCTTGTTAATCCGTGTGTAATCGGTCGTATCTTCCGGGTCAGCCGGAGTAAAGGCTGTATAAAGCGTCTTGTTTACGTAAAAATACGTATCCTCCAGAAAGCAGCTTGTATCGGCGTTGTTTGCAGTATAAACGGTATTTTCTCCTTTAAAGCAGAAATACGTTCTGCCTGCCGAAGGGGTTTCGTCGCCGATTAAAATTTCCTTAACTGTACTGCCGTCGTCTGTAAATTCAATTTTTACCTCGGCTCTCGGATTTTCAAGGCCGTAAATTGATATGTCAGGGGCATTCTCGGCGACAAGCTGCTGTATTGTCATGCTTGCGCTGTTTTCAAGCGTGCTGTTTAAGGCGTTATAGTCAACGGGAGCCTGAACCCGTTCCAAGTCCAGTATAGTCCATATGAAAACGTCATTTTCCCCGATACGCTCAATACTGTATGAACCCGAACCGTTTTTTACGGTAACCATGCTAATGTCAGCCGGGTCCTTATCATATATCAGCTTTGACGAAGGTTCAGTTACTGCCGGGACCTCTCCGCTTCCGTCATCGGCGCCGCTGTCAGTCATCCTGAGGATAACAACTGCGACAGCCAGCAGCAGAATAATAATGCCGAAAACGATTATAATCTTAACACTGGATTTCATTACTTATGTCTCCTTCTCAGCCATACGATTAATCCCGTAACTAGAACCGCAATGGGAAGTATAATAACAAACAGGTTTCTTACGGTATTATACTTTGTTATATTCATATCGAAGGTGTCGGGAGTAAGATTCTTAGCCACAATATTAATGCCGTTTGATTTGCCGGATATTTTACCTATTATCGAAACAAAGTAGTCGCCGTTGTTATAATAGGTAGAATTGGTAAGGCTTTCCTCCAGCATTAAATGAGAACCGAAAACAAGCAGGTTGGAGAAAATCTGTTCATTATCCTGATTGAATGTATACTTTGAGGACAGCGACATTGTGTTAAGCTGTTCCTCGGTTATATCCGGTTCGGTACCCTGCTGAAGCTGCTCTATCATTTCAAGGGTAAGCTTAAACGATGTCACGTCCGTGGTAAGAAGCGGAACGGCTGAAACATTTCCCGAGTTTTCAAACAAAAGCTTAACGGGACGCGCCTGATAAGAAACAACCGGAAGCGAAATCTGGGCTACGTTTTCCGAATAATCATTCGCTTCGATAAAGTTCCTGAGCGCGTACATTGTTGTCGCCGAGGCAAGGTTCTGCGGGTTTGAATCAGAAATAATGCTGTTTTCAATCTCTATTCCCCACTCGGCAAGGAAGCTGTCGATATTTTTTGTTTCCTTCTGACCGTAGCCTGCCGTATAAATCATATTCTTTCCGTAATTCCCGCCGTTTTCCATAAAATTATAAAGCTGTGTTATAATATCCTCTGAAAAATCGTTTGTAGGAGCATTGATTACTAGCATATCAGCATCCATGGGAATAGCTTCAAGCAGAGGGTTAATATGCTGAATGTCAAAGCCGTTTGATGAAAGCAAGCTGTCGATATTCGGAACTGACAATGATTCGGTATCAGCGTCAAGCACCACGGCGGTTTTAGGCGCTGGGTCGGTAACGTACATTACCGCCGAGGTCAGAACCTGCTCCGCTTTTGAGGAGGTATACTGATAGGAATAGGTATAGTAGTCTATTTCTGTATTATAAAGGTCGTCAATTAAAAAAACCTTTATTCTGTCCCCCGAGTTGACCACAATGCTGTAATCGTCGATAGTACCCTTGTATATTTCACTGAATCTGTTTGCATAAGTCGGGTCTTTAGTCATATCAACGAATTTCAGCGTTATATTCTCCGAATTTACCGCATATTTCTGAAGCACCTCATATGCCTGCTTGTGGTATATATTCCCTGTCGACTGAAGCACTAGCTCATCGCACATAACGACTATTTCGACATCCTGATTTATAGTATTAAGGTAATCCTTGGATTCCTGGGTGATTTCGAAAATACTGTCATTCGTAAGGTCTATTTTAAAGTTCACGCGTTTTGATACCAGTGATAAAACGATATTTACCAGTACGGCGGCTGCAATTACAATAACAGTAATAACAGTCGCAAAAGTACCGTATTTAAACTTCTTTGAATTTATACTTAATTTCATTATGAAACTCCTCACTCCTTATTACCTATCTACTCCGCCCATCTGCGCTTTTCAAGCATCCTCACGGTAAGGAAATTGAATATGAATATAACGCTGATAAAGAAAATCACGCTTCCGATATTCAGGATACCGGCGGAAAATTCATTGTACCTCAGATTAAATCCGAGCGCCGTCAGCGCCTGTCTTGCCGGTTCAAAGGCGATATTGCCCGCTATCAGGTCAATAAGATAAAATACCATATTTATTATAAAGCTTACNNGCCGAAACAACCTGGTTTTCAGTCGTTGAAGAAATAAACAGGCCTATTGATATAAACGACGCTCCCAGGAAAACAAGCCCTATAAAGCTTCCGATTACCATAGGCCATGCAATCGTTCCTCCCATAGCAATAAGTGCTATTATGAAAAACACATAAACTGCCATACTGCAGAGGAATACCGTGAACGCCGCAAAGAATTTACCCATTACAATTGAAAACAAGTTCACCGGAGCCGTCAGCAGGCACTGGTCGGTTTTTTGTTTCTTTTCTTCCGAAAAAAGCTTCATCGTAATAAGGGGAAGCATTATCATCATTATTGTGAAAACGCCCAGGAAAACCGTCGACATATCAGATGTCGCATTCCATGCGTTGTAGCTGACGAACAGATTACTGGTATAAAAGTAAAACACAGCAATAAAAATATAAGCAATAGGCGATGTAAAATACGCCTTTAATTCTCTTCTTAAAATAGCGCGCATTATTATTACCTTCCTTTCCGGATGTTTATCCTGA
>DBCY01000140.1:0-9797 GCA_002293295.1 Ruminococcus sp. UBA946
AATTATCGAACACGCCCTAGTTTCTGTTAAATTTTTATCCGGAGTTTCAATAAATTTTCTGCCTTTAGGCAGGATTTGCTAACGGGCGTCAATCCGACAGTGTTCCGTCAAACACGGGTATTAAGTTTAAACAAGCACTCTGACTGTACGCTTCAGAATAACCGGCAATAACGAAAGGCGGTGACGGGTCATGCGCTGCTTTTACATAGCTTGGGTATGACAATAAATATGTATTTATCATTTGAGTTTCCGTTTACTGACACACGGTATTTTTTAAAAGAGGATACATACAGGTTAAATCCAAAAAGAGATATGGATTTGGGAACGCGCAGCGTTATAAATAACGAATTTATACGTTCATTCGGCTTAATACAGGAACGTAAGAACCCTGGTAAAGAGATTCAGGAAAAAATATTTGCGTCCGCCAAAAAATCCTTTTCCTTCGACCCTTCGAATTCGTTTGTTTTCAGTAAGAATAAAAGGTTTGTCCCCAAAGTTTTTTACAGGCGTCTGTTTACGGACGGGAAAAATTCCCGTATCGATGTCGGAATAAAGAACGCTCTGCATACAAATTACAGCAGTTCTGATATTGATGAAATTATCAGGGCATTGTACTCATTAGATGTATTCATACCGCGGCATAATAAATCAAAAACACTTTATAAAAAAATAAAGCTGAAAGAGCTTGGGAAATCTGTATCAGCGCTGTACCTTAACTCCACCACATCATTACCGAAAGAAAACTCCCCGAAACTGAAAAAGGACTGGATAGTTTCAGGGAGTACCATGGTTCTGTGTCAAATAAAAGATGAGGAAAGAGTTAAATTCGATTTCGGCGATTATATCAACATAGAAATTGATAATCTGTCTGAACTCGGCATAGAATTATACTATAAGAAAATGAGCGGTATTTATTCAAACTATAATGTCCCTGTCTGGCTGATTGCCGAAGGAAAAAACGCAAAACCTGACAAAGTCAGAAACTTAAGAATATATTTAATGAAACTGCATGAGGAAAGAGAATGCTTTAGGCAAATATTAAACCATTTTCATAATGAAATATTTGAGTCTGAGGATTTCGGCAGCACTAAAAAATTATCGGATTATATTAAAAACTACGTTTATGAATCACTTCTCAAAAAAAGCAAATACGGATACAGCAACAGGTTAATAAATGAAATTGTTCATTTAATAGATAAAAATATAAACGATAGTGAAATTGATTCTTTACTAAAAAAATTCGGTACTGTAAACCTTGAAAAAATTAAAGAGGAGCTTGATAACGCCATGAAAAATAATACGATTACAATCAACGGCAATGTAGGTAATGTTGGTGATATTAATGGTAACCCGGTATTTAACAATAACACGGCAATAAATAACGGAAGCAATGAAAATTTAAGTCAATTAATCGATGAAATCAGGAAAATTACCGGACTTCAGGATGGTCAGAGAGAAAATCTGATAAAATATCTGGAAGAAGCGGAAAGCCTGAAAGAAACAGAAAAAACGAAAGAAGCAGATACCGAAACCGACGAAAGAAAATCATTAAAAAGCAGGTTTGAGGGTTTTATAAAAGGACTGGGCGATGCCGCGGATAAAATTATGCCTGTTATAGAAAAATATAAGCCTGTTGCTGAAATTCTGGGTATTGTTGCGGCACAACTAATTAAATAATGCGTACTGAACAATTACACATAATAAACCGCACTGATGTTTCGGACACCGGTGCGGTTTTTAATTTTAAATCAGAGTTTTAATTTGCCGTGCAGGATATACCAAGATTAACTTATATCATGTTTTTCCTTTTCAGGTTCTGTTTCCATATTACTCAATGCGTATTCACAGCATTGTACGACAAGCTGATTAAAGGAAATATCATTTTTATTGGCAATCTTCTGAAGCTTATCAATTAAATTATCGGGTAATCGGATAGTCTTATTTGATGAAATCGGCTTTTTTATCTCAAACATATTTATCATCATCCTTCACTTATAATTATACCTTATATTTATTTGCAATGGTACATTCAAATATGCAATTAATAAATATACATAAATACATATTGCATTATATATTGCAATATGATATAATAGACTTGCATGGTAATTAAAAGGTAAAATATTTTGAAAGGATGTTATATTATGGTAAACTTAAAAATACGGGATTTACGTGAAGACAGCGATTTGTATCAGAGACACCTTGCGGATTATTTGAAAGTCACTCAGCAGACCTATTCGCGTTATGAAACAGGCGAGCTGTGGCCGTCGCTTATAACTATGGCAAAGCTGGCTGAATATTATAATACTAGAGGGTGTTTGCAAACCCGTTCAATCCATAATTTTACCCAAAAATCACAATCTTCATCGTTAAATTTCCTTGCCATACCTCAAGTATGCCTTCGGAAATTTGCCTTGAATCTTGCACTTTTTGTGCAAAATTTCAAAATGACGGAGTTTGCAAACACCCTCTAGCGTCGACTATCTGATGGGGCTTTACGGATACCCGCGAACCTTATTTGAGAAAAGTAAGAAAAAACAGAAATTAAAAATGACCGGACTATTAAAGTCCGGTCATTGCACCCTTAATGCCTTGCCCTCATGGCGTTTAAAACAGCTATGAAGCATACCCCCACATCAGCAAAAACAGCCGTCCACATCGCAGTTATACCGAGCATTGAAAGAACCAGTACAATAACCTTAATCCCTATTGAAAGTATAATATTCTGCCGGACAATCCTCCTTGTTTTGCGGGAAATTCTGATTGCCCCGGCGATTCTTGAAGGTTCGTCCGTCATAAGCACCACATCGGCGGCTTCTACGGCGGCGTCGGAACCCAGAGCGCCCATGGCAATCCCTGCGTCGGCTCTCATTAAAACGGGGGCGTCGTTAATGCCGTCTCCGGCAAAAATCGTTTTGCCGCCGTTACCGGCGTTTTCGGACATGATTCTTTCAAGCTCGGCAACCTTATCCTGAGGGAGAAGACCAGCACGGAATTCATCGATTCCTAACAGCTTTGCGGTATCAGAAGCCGGTTCGGTTCTGTCGCCGGTCAGCATTACGGTGCGGATACCTTCCTTCTTAAGGCTTGAAACGGCTTTTTGCGCATCCGGTTTTATATCGTCGGCAATCCGGATGAACCCCAGATACGAACCGTTTGCCGCGACATGGACTACGGTGCCGGAAACGCCGTTCATATCTCCTGTTTCAATATTGTTATTAACCATGAGAGCTGAGTTTCCGGCAAGGATTTCAAGCTTCTCCCCACCGCTTGTATAAACGGCTTTAACCCCCATTCCGGCTATTTCCCCGGAAATAATCCCGTCCGGAACATTTTCGTCAGGCATGCTCTCCCGGAATTTCTTCATTATGCTCATTGCGGCGGGGTGGTTGGAGTTATGCTCGGCATAGGCTGCGAATTTAAGAAGCTGTTCTTCGTCCGAACCGGCATGCGCCTTTATTCCGATAACCTCAAAGGAACCGTTCGTAAGGGTTCCTGTCTTGTCAAAAACGACGGTTCTGCATTCCGCCAGAGTCTCAAGGCTGTTTGAACCCTTAACAAGCACGCCGATTTTAGACGCGCCTCCGATTCCGCCGAAATAGCTCAGCGGAACTGATATTACCAGAGCGCACGGGCATGACACTACAAGGAACTGAAGGGAACGGTAAAACCAGCCGCTTTCATCAGTAACCCATTCCCTGATTCCGGCAGTATCAGCTCCTGAGGCAATAAACATAACAAAGGGAATCAAAGCCATTAATACTGCCATAATAACAACGGCAGGGGTATAAACTTTAGCGAAACGGGTGATGAAATTTTCGGTTCTTGCTTTTTTTGCGGAGGAGTTTTCAACAAGCTCCAGTATTTTTGAAACGGTCGATTCTCCGTATTCCTTTGTTACCTCAGCCTCTATATAACCGTTTAAACTTACGCAGCCGCTTAAAATCTGCGTTCCTGCCGAAGCTTTGCGCGGAATGCTTTCCCCTGTCAGCGCGGAGGTGTCAATAAGGGTTTCCCCCGTTGTTACTACGGCGTCCAGCGGTATTTTTTCCCCAGCCTTAACAATAATAATATCCCCGGGGGAAACGGTTTCAGGCGGAACCCTTTCGGATGAAACGCCTTTTTTCACAACGGCATAGTCGGGGCGTATGTCAAGCAGCTCCGCAATGGATTTCCTTGAGCGGTTTACCGCATAATCCTGAAACATTTCACCCAGCTGGTATAAAAACATAACGGCGACGGCTTCATGGTATCCCCTTATCAGAAAAGCTCCCAGCGACGCTAATGCCATTAAAAAGCACTCGTCGAAGGGCTTGCCTTTCAGAATGTTTTTCAAAGCCCTTTGAAGCACATCATAACCAATTATAAAGTATGCCGAAACAAAAACCCATAGCTCATATGATTTTCCGCCGGACAGTATTCCGAAGATAAAAAGTGCTATGGTAACGGCGAGTCTTGCGGCTTTTATGTATCCCCGCGTTTTTTCGCCGTCTTCAATACCTTCAAGTTCCTTTTTATCGCTCCCTGCCGGATTTACTTTTATGCCCTGTTCCAATCCGGAAATAATTTTTCTGATTCTGCTGAAAATCAGTTTTTTATCGGCGGAATCGTCCGTAAGATGAAGCGTAAGCTTTTTTGCGGCAAAATTTATTTCAGCATTTTCAACGCCTTTTATTTTTTCGGAGGCAAGGCGTATTTTTTCCGCGCATTCGCCGCAGTTAAGCCCCTCCAGATATAAAATCATAAATATACAGCACCTTTCATCTGATTAATATAGCAGGCAAAAAGCTATTCCGTTACATGCTCAAATGCCTGATTGAAAATATTCTTAATATGATTATCGGACAGCGAATAATATATTGTTTTCCCTTCCCGCCGGAATTTAACAAGCCTTGACTGCTTTAAGACGCGAAGCTGATGGGAAATAGCCGACTGCGTCATATTAAGCGTTTCTGCAATGTCGCATACGCACATTTCACTTTCAAACAATACGCATATAATACGCACCCGGGTGGAATCGCCGAATACTTTGAATAACTCCGCGACATCGTATAAAATCTCCTCGGGGGGGAGTTTTTCCTTTACAGCCGCAACAATATCTTCATGGATGCATTCGATTTCGCATTTAACAGAATTCTCACGCATTTTAACCAACCTCCTTAAGTGTTCATATGAATATCTATTCATATGATAACATAAAAGGTTATAAAATACCTGAACTAAATATAAACTTATTATTAATTATTTTCCGGTTAAGGTATAATATAAATTGTCCATAAAAAGGAAAAAACAATTTCATAATATTATGTTATTATTAGTTAATTAAAGATTAATTTACAAACTGATAAGATTGATTATTTATTTGCCGGGATGGAGTGGTTCGCTATGGAAGAAACAGTAAAATTAAAGTTCAGTTATACTCAGGATGAATTTGTTAAGGCTGAACGGCGTTATTTATTTGCAAGCGGAACAATTACCGGACCAAGTGTTGTTATTATTGCCGTTATATTAGTTTTCTCAGTATTATATTGTTTTCTTTCGTCTTTCAGCGTATTCAGCGTAGTCCTGCTGATTGCTGCGCTGCTGGTTCTGATGTTGGGGTGTGTTGTTTATTTTTACATTCCTGAAAAGAAGTTTCAGATGAACTCAAAATATCATGAGGAATATGAATTGACTTTTTCCGAAGAGGGAATACACTTTAAAACACCCAGTATTGATTCCCGATTAGAGTGGGATATATATTCTGAATTATGGGAAAACGATAAATTTTATTTTCTGATTCAGGCAAAGCAGATTTATACGATTATACCCAGGAGAGCTTTTTCCGGTCAAGCCGAGGAAGAGAGATTTGAGGCAATTGCCCTGCGGGCATTGAAATGTTCCAAGCGAATAGTATAAGAATTCTTTATATTAACGCAGTCAGACGAAAATTCAGCCGGAAGAAACGCTGTATGGGCAGTGTCAGTATGCCCTAATTCTATAAAAACTGTATCGGGGGTATTCTGATGGGGGTAAAGCTTAATAAAGGAATAAATAATGTGCAAAACGACATAACTGTTCTCCCCGACGACAGGTTTAACTGGCGTTATCAGGACAAGGCTTTTAACGAGTCGTTTAAAAGATGGCGAAAAAATAACAACGGAACGCTTGGCTTTTATCATTTAAGCAATCCGAAGGAGCTTATTTATAAGGACAAATCAGGCTTCGTCAAGGAGTATCCCGAAGCTGCCGAAACTTCGGTTTTAAGGAACGCATATTCCTTAATTGGTCAGTCGCTGCTGCTGACCTCGGTTATAGATATTATTTATTTGTTTATAGCGCCGGGATTTCTGAGCAGGCTGGGGTTTAATATTTCTTTTGATTTTTATAACGACAGCGTATACGGTAATGAATGGCTTTTAACTGTGATGTTCGTTCTGTGGTCGCTTATAAGGCGGTTATGCCCGTTTATTCTCAGCATTGCAAGGCTTAAAATGCCCGTTTCGGTTATGCTTCCCGTTAAGGCTTCAAACAGACCGATGTTAAGGTATGCCGCCCCGGTAATGCTTTTAGTCTGTCCGGTATGCTTAGTGTTCACAGGGCTTTTTAATGAATTGCTTTTCAGTATGCATATACGTACACTGCCGGCATTATTCATGCCGGAAAAGCCTGTTCTCTTAATGCTTTCCCTGTTAATGTATGTCATTATAATACCGGTATTGTGCGAAACATTAAGCAGAGGGGTATTTCTCCAGCTGCTCAGGCAGTTCGGCGACGGTTCCGCAATTGTGTTAACTAGTTTTATAACGGCTGTCGTATCCTATAATCTGAAGTCTTTCTGTTTTTTATTTATTCTTAATCTTGTAATAGGATATTTCGCAATACGTTCAGGCTCAATTATAACGGCGGTGATTATGCGTTCTACCTCAAACGCTTTCATCTGCGCGCTTTACCTTATAAGGTTCTATATAAATCCCGAGCATATGATTTTACCGCTGTTGTTATTTTTCTTTATATGCCTTGTTACGGGTTTGGTTTTTACGGTCAGGTTCATGATAAGGTACAGCGATAAAATAGGTATGTCGCTGAAAAACAGGTATCTGTTATTCAGCCGTAAGCTTATGATGCTTATTACCAGTATACCCGTGGTTTTATGGTTTACTGTCAGCTTTATCATAACGCTTGTCAGGACGGGAATAATAATCTGACGAAAGGAAATACGGATGATAATATGAATGATGTTTTTTTCATGCGGGAAGCGCTTAAGCTGGCGGAAAAAGCGGCTGATGTCGGCGAAGTCCCGGTCGGCGCCGTCGTTGTAAAAACAAATGAAAAACAGGGTTTTTCTGACCCTGATTCGGACATGAAAGAAGAAACCAATGTTAAGGACACCCTTGATTATAGCGGCAGAATTGTCGGCAGGGGGTTTAATATGCGCGAAACAAACCGCAATTCGGTTCACCATGCCGAAATACTGGCTATTGAAGACGCCTGCAAAGCTTTGGGGGGCTGGCGGCTTCAGGGCTGTGTTTTATATGTTACGCTTGAACCCTGTCCGATGTGCGCCGGAGCAATAATAAATTCAAGGCTTGACAGGGTGGTATACGGAGCAAAAGACCTTAAAGCCGGTTCCTGCGGGAGTATCGTAAATTTGTTTGATTTACCCTATAACCATAAGCCTGAAATAACAGTCGGTATTATAAAAAACGAATGCGAAGAAATCATGAGTAAATTCTTCAAAAAGCTCAGGGACAAGGAGAAAGACGGTATCATGAAGCTTATTCCCGCTGTAACGGACGAGCAGATTAAGAATGTTTCCGAACTGGCGGATTTGATATGGCATGAATTTTTCCCGTCTGTTATATCGGGCGGGCAGATTGATTTTATGATTGATAAATTCCAGTCGGTCCCGGCAATAACCGAACAAATCAGAAACCTCGGCTATAATTATTATATAATGCATAAAAACGGCGGTTATATCGGTTACTGCGCTGTAAACCCGCAGAATAACGGAAGGCTGTTTTTATCAAAACTATATATAAAAAAAGAATTCCGCGGTCAGGGCTATGCAAGAAAGACCTTTATGTTCCTTAAGGATTTCTGTATTAATAATAATTTCCGGCGCATATGGCTAACCGTAAATAAAAACAATACGCAGACTATTGAAGTCTATAAAAAGCTCGGATTCAGAATCACCGGCGAAGGCGTTACGGATATAGGCGGAGGATATGTCATGGACGATTATTACATGGAGCTTGAACTGCGGCAGTAATATTTTAAAGCTTTAGCTTCGGGATAATTTATGCCGCATTTATAGACGGCGGAATGGAGTATAAAATGCCAAAGACAATATTCGGGACAACCGAAAAATCGAACTTCATATTGAATATGAAATCCAAAACCCTGCAAAAATGGCTTCATGCCGTATTGATTTTCTGTATCGCCGCGCCTCAAATAGGAGCAATGTTCATAGTAGGCATGCAGACGACATCGGTTTGGATGGCTTCATTCGTTTATGCGACAGGCTTTACAAGCATTTTGTTTTACCTGATTGTCATGTTGAAGCAGGATGTGAAGTTTAAGGATAATAAATCATACCTAATAATGTCCCTGCTTTTTATTTTTACTGTCGTATCATATTACGGGGTGGCTTTGAACGGAAGCTCCGAAGACCTTAAAACCGCGCTTTTCGGCGAAACGGGACGTTACGAAGGCTTGCTCACAATTATTGCGTATTACGGTATTTTTCTCGTGGCGACCTGCGTGTCAAAGAAAAATGCCGTCAGGAATATCTTCGATGTGTTAATCGGAGCAGGAATTATACAGTCTGTAATAGCGATACTGCAGCATATACCTGCCCTGGATTTTCCCAACGACTTCAGGAATATTATGTTTTTAATGCTTCAGGACTGTATGCTTTCAAGCGGTCTTGCTGACAGCCCGATTTTCTACGGTTCTTTTCTGACGCTTGTATCGGGAATTGCGGTTTTCGGAGCGGTTTATGAAAAAAACCTCATACGCTCAAGGATTTACGGGGCGGCTCTGCTTTTGTTCGCGGTTACGGCATTGTTCACGTCTTCAATCGTTCCGATAATCGGCATAGGCGCAGTTCTTATCATTGCAGTTATTATCGTTTTATACAATTACGGCAAAGGGAACAGCGAATACTATACATACGGTTTATTATGCTCTCCGGAGCTTAGGCTAACTGTACTAGTTTTTTTAATACTTGGGGTATTTGTTTTAATTTACTGTACCCAGGGTATATTCATCAGGGATAAGGCAATAGCCTATTCCGACGCTTATTACAGACTGTTTATAGTAAACGGACCATCGCCTGTGGACACCTCGTCTTTATATGAAATTGCTTGGGGTAGAAGCATTGACTTTATAAAACAGCACCCCATCACAGGAGTGGGACCCGACCGGTTCGCCGCTGTTCAGTTTAATGAAGCGTATTCCATTAATTCAATTGACAGAAGCTATAACGAATATCTTTATACAGCTGTAACAAGGGGGATTCCGTCGCTGTTATGCTACCTAGCCCTGCTCGGTTTTGCGTTTAAAAGGCTTTTTGCCGGAATAAAGCAGTTTATTGCAAGCAATGAAAACTGGTTCCGCCCCGCTTTGCTAACGGCGGTAACGGCATATTCAATACAGGCGTTTTTCAGCGCAAGCGCAATAACGGTGGCTCCGTTTTTCTGGCTTATTCTGGGGCTTTCCTGTTCGGCAAGGCTTGGGGACAAACCGGCGGCAGAAATTACACAAAATATGTAATTGTTCAGCACGCATTATATAATGTCTGCTGAATAATTAAA
>DBCY01000140.1:9889-13468 GCA_002293295.1 Ruminococcus sp. UBA946
CAGACATTATCAAGAAGTATTGCGAAAAAGCTCTGCTTTTTCGCATCCGGAAACAGACTTGTCTGTTTCCGGGAACAATTACACAAAATGTGTAATTGTTCAGCACGCATTATAACGATAACACAGAATGTCAGTTTTCAGGTTTAATAATAAACTTCTGCACGGCGGGGATAAGCATACCTCCGGCGGCGTTCCCTGTTATAACGACAATAAGGTACGGTATAATACCGCGGTACGTACCGCTCAGGAACAGGTAAAACATATCGGCTATGCTATGGTTGAAGCCGCATATAATAAACACAACTACCGGTAAAAATACCCCGAAGACAGCTCCCGTATAATTCTTCCTTTCCGTGTAAATTCTATTTGATTCAACGGCTGAAAACATCAGCAGACCGCAGAACACAGCCAGTATAAAGGCGCTTTTAAGACTGTCTGAGATTTTCAGTTCGGCTATGCCGGCTGCCTTTTCTGTAATAACCGCGCTTACAGCAGTCTGCCTTATGCATAAAGCCGAAACAAACACTCCCAGGGCGTTTCCTATAAGGGAAGCAAGCACATCAAAAATATATGACGGTTTATTCAGAGGGATATACCCCGCCTTCCCGGTAAAAAGCATAAACCTGAAGCAGATAATCATGAAAAGTCCGAAGCAGAATAAAACGGCTCCTATATATCTGTTATCGCAGGATAAATAAACGGTTCCGCCTATGCTTATCATAATTCCGGCAAGAACCGCGCTGAAAGTATTTTTTATGAATTTCATACAATCATCCTTTTTATGTATAATTAATTTTTTATTAGTAATTCTTTATTTCATAAACCGTACGGGCAAACCTGGCTTCGTATATTAATTACATTATATAATAAAGGCAGCTGTCCTTTCCTTCACGAAGCTGTATATAATCATAATCCACTCATTATATCAACCACCCAAGAATAATTATATATAAATATTGATAATATGTCAATTAATAATTTGTCTTTTAATAAAATTTATTAAATCGGGACGGTTATTTGTAACAATTTCATCAATTACCGCATTTAACAGCATTCTTAACGCTTTGCCTATGTCTTCCCCGCTGATTCCAATCGAAGCTAAATCATTTCCGTTTATACCGAGCATGGAAATTTTATAGCATTCGTTGTTATCTATAATTTTTAATGCCGTATTAGCCATTGATTCGGCTTCCTGTACGCGTTTCATGCATGAAATATGCTTTGCTTTGTTGTCCCCCTTAATAACCTCCGTTAATTCAAAAAATCTCTCTTCACCTATATCAGAAAGCAGGTGTTTTACATTTTTTACGCTGTCATCCGGTGTTTTATTATGATTTTTTATCAAGTCAGCAACCGTTCCGGTTATCTTATTACTGTATTTTAACCGTCTTAATATTGCCTCTGCCATACCGGCGCTTATTTTATCATGACCGTAAAAATGACCGCTCCCCTTTTTATCTTTCTTAAAGCATAACGGTTTTGAAATATCATGAAAAAGCAAAGCCAGCCTGACATTCAGATTGCTGACCGAATTTCCCACGGCGGCAGCGGTATGTTCCCAAACATTATAAATATGGTGTTTGTTATGCTGGTTAAAATTAACGCACGGCTTTATTTCGGGAATAATAAACCCTATGACGTCGCTGTATTCAATCAGTATTTCAGCCGCACAAACTCCGCAAATCAGCTTGTTTAATTCACCGGAAATCCTTTCCTTAGATATTTTTCCGAGCAGGTTTTTAAGTTCATGAACAGCGGCTGAGGTTTTTGAATCAATTTTAAAGCCAAGCTCAGAGGCAAATCTCAGCGCGCGCAGAATACGCAGGGCATCTTCGTTAAATCTTGCAAAAGGCTCTCCGACGCATTTTATAATGCGGTTCCGCAAATCATTCAGCCCGCCGAAAACATCGATAATACCTGTTTGTTTGCTGTAAGCCATGGCATTTATCGTAAAATCCCGCCTGGATAAATCGTCGCGGAGGTCTTTTGAAAAGAAGACCTGTCCGGGATGACGGCAGTCATTATATTCGCCGTCTTTGCGGAATGCGGTTACTTCTATATTATCACCGCCGGAAACAACAGTAACCGTGCCGTATTTTATACCCGTTTCAACTATATTATAATCATAAAAGCAGCTTTTGATTTGCTCCGGCTCCGCCGGCGTTGAAATATCATAATCACAGGGAACTTTTCCCAGAATTATATCCCGTACGCATCCTCCGGTTAAAAATGCTTCGTAACCATAAGCCGTTAATCTGTCCAGAACGCGTGAAACATTTTCGGGAACAGGGAAGAAATTTTCGGAATTATTAAGTAAATGCAAATTATTGAAATCGGAATTATTTTTATTCCCAAAATCTTTTTTTAAGTTTTTCGGAACCATATATTAATTCCTCCCGATGATATGCGGTTTTCCATAATGTTCTATTATAAATATGAGAATTATATTACCGTTAAGGCGAATAATAATAATGCTTTATTGGGGCGTGTTCGAAAATCATCAATATACACATAAACAGTGATTTTTGCACCGCACTGCGTTAAAAATCTTGAAAACCACCTAGGTTTCCTGCGATTTTTTGCCTTGTTCAGCATAAAAATCACTTGTTTCTATACACATTGCTAATTGTCGGACACACCCTGACCGGAGGAAAAAACTTGTTCGGATACGTCAAACCGTTTAAACCTAATTTAAGAATATGCGAATATGATACATACCGGGCTGTTTACTGCGGATTATGCAAGGTTTTAGGCAGGGAGTACGGTTTTGCGGCAAGGATGACGCTGAGCTATGATTTTGCTTTTTTGGGGCTTTTTGAATTTGCTCTGAACGATAAGGAATTCAAAACCGTAAATCAAAGATGCCTGGCGCATCCCCTGAAAAAAACACCCTGCCTGACAAGCCTTGAGGGACTTGATTTTACTGCAGCCGCCGCTGTGATTCTTACGTACCATAAGCTTAAGGACGACATATCGGATAAAGGATTTATGAAAAGAAACGCGGCGAGGCTGATAATATGCGGTTTAAAACGCGGCTATAAAAAAGCCGCGAAAAAGCTGCCTGAGCTGGCAGGCTATATTACAGAACGCCTGAACGAACAAACCGCTCTTGAAAAAGAAAAATGCAAATCCATAGACAGGGCGTCCGAACCGACAGCAAAAATCCTCGGCGAAATTATGACATACCTTTCCGATGACGCAGAGCGTAAAAATACGCTTAACAGGATAGGTTATCTGCTGGGAAGATATATTTATATAGCCGACGCTTTTGACGACGTATTTGACGATTTTAAAAAATCAGGGTTTAATCCGCTGATTATTGGAAATCCTGTAATTAACAGCCTGGAATATGACGAAGTGCAGAAAAGAACGGAAACGAGCGTTAATTTCACTCTGGGCGCGCTTGCCGACGCCTATGTAGGTCTTGAATTTGAACGTTTTAAGCCTGTTCTTGACAATATTATATATCTGGGGCTGAAAAGAGGTTTTTATGAATTGAGCGAAAAAAGAAAAACAAAGCTTGAAGAAGATAATGCTTAGTATACTCCTCCCTTGAAACCAATGGCAACAACTTAAGAG
>DBCY01000140.1:13534-16508 GCA_002293295.1 Ruminococcus sp. UBA946
GCTTAAGTTGTTGACATTGCCCTTGAAACAGCTGAAAGTTTATGTGCAATAAATTAAAATCATACCGCCATTGTTAATTGGAATATCGGTTTTGAATATGCCTGCCTTAAGGCGGCGGATTGGAGCTTAACATGATGAACGACCCGTACGGTGTTTTGGGAATATCGCAGAACGCTTCCGACGAGGATGTGAAAACGGCATATAAAAGCCTTGTTATGCAGTATATGAACAGCGAGCGCAAGCTGGCTGAGCTTAATGCCGCATATGACGCAATAATGAATTTACGCAGAGGAAGCACGGGCGGTGATAATTTCCATGAAGTAAGGGTGCTTATCAATCAGGGGAATTATGCGAAAGCCGAGGAGCTTCTTATTAATCAGGACAGCTCCCGCGCGGAATGGAACTTCCTTATGGGGACGATATGCTATGCAAAGGGCTGGCTTAACGATTCATACAGGTATTTTAAAACTGCCGCTGAAACCGAACCGGGCAACGCCGAATACAATTCCGCGCTGAAACGGATGGATATGAATAAAAACGGCTATATGAACGGAGGAAATCCGGGGTATAATACTTCTGACAGGAATTCCCCTGCTTGCGGCGGGGGCTGCAGCACCTGCGATTTTTGTCAGGGGCTTATCTGTATGGACTGCTGCTGCGAATGCATGGGCGGGGACTGTATATCATGCTGCTAGTACCAATTAACAATTAAAAATTAACAATTAACAATGAAGGAATACCGTCTTCGGCGGTATGATTTTTTATTATTATTTTATTACTTTAAACGCTGTTATGAGGTAATCGGGAATTATCCGAAACTCATCGGCAATTCTGTTAAAATTATTATGGGATAATTCCTGACTGGGAGGAAATAAAAATACTGTGAAAAAAGTCAGTTATAAGGTTGCCTTAGGCGGAGTTGTGGCTTCACTTTGTTTGCTTTTAATGTTTCTGACGGCGGTTTTTCCGGTTCTGTCCATGACCCTTCCCGTTTTTTCGGGAATGCTTATTGCCGTCGTCGCCATTGAAATAAGCGTGCCGTGGGGGTTTGTGACATATGCGGCGGTTGCGGTTCTTTCCGTATTTGTGACTCCCGACAAGGAAGCGGCTGTGTTTTTCATTCTGTTTTTCGGGTATTATCCTGTTTTAAAGGCTTTGCTTGAAAGGCGCAGAATCAAATGGCTTCAGATTTTAATTAAACTGGTGATTTTTAATATTTCCATTATCTGCATATATTATTTTATAATTAATTTCTTAGGCACCGTTGATTTTTTTGAGGAATTCGGGTTTTTCAATGATTACCTTGTCGCCGGGATGCTTGTATTTGCGAATCTCGTTTTCTTGCTGTATGATTATACGCTAACGCTGACAATATCATTGTATATGAAATGGTTCCGTCCGACATTTCTGCGAAAAATCAAATAGCTATCGGTTGAATCATTGCATGTTTTTACTGTGTTATCATTTTCAGCTTGCGTTCAACATAAAATTTTAATAAAACGAACAGAGCAATGTCAACAGCTTAAGCAAAAAACAAATAGCTTTCTAATCATAAGCGGTCAGTGAGCAGCGGTCAGCGGTCAGATTTCTGGTAACTGGCGTCTGGAATCTGGAATCTTATTGTAAAGTAAAATCTCTTAAGTTGTTGCCATTGACAAAACAGAGAGGACTTTTTAAGTGAAATACATAACCATAGTGTTATTGATGTCGGTTTCAGCATTTTTCTCGGCGGCAGAAATGGCGTTTGCGTCAGTGAATAAAATAAGGCTTAAGCATCTTGCCGCCAACGGCAGCAAGGGCGCGGCAAGAGCTTTGAAAATAAGTGAAAAATATACGAAAGCCATAACCGTCATTTTAGTCGGAAATAATATTGTTAATATTTTAGCCGCTTCGCTCGGAACCGTTATATTTACGGACATAATGGGCGATACGGGCGTTGCCGTTTCTACTGTCGTCATAACCCTGCTCGTATTGATTTTCGGTGAAATAACGCCCAAGGCATATGCAAAGCAGAATGCCGAAAAGGTTACTATTGTCACCGGGGGGCTTTTGAATTTCTTTATTCTGATTTTAACGCCTGTCGCGGCAGTATTTATATTTATACAGAACGGTGTTTTACGGCTTTTTAAATCCGACGGCAAATCCCCCAGCGTTACCGAAGACGAGCTTAAGTATATAATAGATGAGATTGAAGACGAGGGAGTGCTTGAGGAAAAAGAAAGCGACCTTGTAAGAAGCGCGCTGGAATTTGACGAAACCAGCATCGAGCAGATTTTAGTTCCCAGGGTTAAGGTGACGGCTGTTGAAAAGGGTGACAGCATTGAAAAAATAATGCGCATTTTTATTGAGCAAAGATATTCAAGGCTGCCCGTATATGATAAGTCGATTGACAATATTATAGGAATCCTGCATGAAAAAGACTTTTTTTCATTAGTTACGCAGTCGGAGCAGCAGCCGGCTTCAATTGAAAGCATAATACAGAAAGCTATTTATGTTTCGGAAATCAAATTAATTTCTGAGGTACTGTATGAAATGCAGCGGACAAAAATCCATATGGCAATCGTAAAGGACCAGTACGGCGGCACAAGCGGCATTGTTACCCTTGAGGATATCATAGAGGAGCTTGTGGGCGAGATTTACGATGAAAACGACGAAATCATACCTTCAATAATAAAGCTGGGCGATAATGTCTATGAAATTAAGGGAGAATTAAACCTTGATGATTTTGCAGAGGCTATAGGGCTGACCGAAGATTTTATTGAAAGCGACAGCATTACGGTCAGCGGATTTGTGCTGGAGCTTTTCGGATGCATACCGGAAATTAATGACACCATAGAAAAAGATATATTTAAGATTACAATCCTGGAGGCTGACGAGCAGCATGTGGGGAAAATCGGATTAGTCGTAAAACCGGAAGCGGACAAAAGCCCTAAAACCGAAGCGGAATAAAAATATATAATGCGTACTGAACAAT